>JAPPLB010000091.1 GCA_028819575.1 Bryobacterales bacterium
ACTCCGAGAAAACCGGCTCACGAAACAATCTCTTGACACATGGATACTGCTAGGCCTCGGCGGCGCCGGCATTGATGTTCACGGCCTCTTCGAAGGATTGCAGCGCCAGATAGTTGGGGCCGAAGCGCTTGATATGGTCGAGCTGCTTGTCGAAGATATCGTAATGACTCTCTTCATCGCCCACGAGACCTTCGAAAATCTGTTTTGACGCTGCGTCGGCGTTGGCGCTGCAGGCAAGCGCCCATTGGTTGTATTCGGCGGCGCTCTCTTGTTCCATCTCGGCAGCGCGGGCTACCATCTGTTCGGCCTCGGTGATCTGCTCGACCGGCCCTCTGAGTTCCATCTTGACATCGCCCTTGAGAAAGAGAATCCTTTCGGCGAGACCTTCTACATGTCCCATCTCTTGCACGGCGATGCGCTTGAACAGAGCGGCCAAAGGGGCGAAGCCCTGGTCGGCCAGATGGAAGTGAAAGTACATGTATTGATGAACGGCTTGAAGCTCGTCGGCGACGGCCTTGTTGAGGAGATCGATGCTGATTTGCTTGTCCATGAGGGAGTCCCAAACTCATTTTAGCCAGCGGTGCTGATTCGAGGCTTTCTAGCCGCAGTTCGCAAACGTCTTGCTCCTGAAGTGCGGCGTTCCGCTGATGTTCATATTCAGGGGCGCTCGTGAAAACGAGCAGTTGCAAGGACAGGCAAGGCTGGAGTTCGACATGGTCCGACGATGTTTGCCGGCAACCGAAATCGGTTGGTAGGTATTCGAGGGCTTTCTGTGCGATCCTGAAACCAGGAAACTGCCAAGCGGGCGCTGTGCCCAAACGTCACACGATCATCTATCCCGGCTCATTCGATCCGCCGACAAACGGACACCTGGATCTCATCGAGCGTGCTGCGGCATTGTTCGATGAAGTCATTGTTGCCGTCTTGATCCATGATCGGAAGAACCCGCTGTTTACGGTCGACGAACGCTTGGACATGCTCCGGACAGCGACATCCGAACTGCAGAACGTGCAAGTGGAATGCTTCGAAGGCCTCCTCGTCGACTTCGCCCGCCGCAAGGACGCTCGGTTGATTCTGCGCGGCATCCGCGCCGTGTCCGATTATGAATATGAACTCCAGATGGCTTTGATGAACCGTAAGCTGTCGCCGTCTCTCGAGACGGTCTTCATGCTGCCCGCCGAAGCCTACAGTTACCTGAGCTCGCGGCTTGTCAAAGAGGTCTGGGGGCTCGGTGGAGACATTCACGAGCTGGTCCCTGCAGTCGTCGAACAGCGCCTCGATCAGAAGAGAAAAAAAACCTGAGCGGAATATGGAACTGACAAATCGAATCTCGAGCATCAGCGAATCTGCCACGATGGCGGTAAGCGCCAAGGCCGCGAAGCTCAAGGCCGAAGGAGTGGACGTGGTAGCCTTCGGCGCCGGCGAGCCCGACTTCGCGACGCCTGACAACATCAAGCAGGCCGCCATCCGCGCCTTGGACGAGAACTTCACGAAGTACACCGCCGCGGGCGGCATCCCGGAACTCAAGAAAGCGATCTGCGATTGGCATGCGCAAAACTTCGGGACGGACTATGCGCCGAACGAGTGCATCGCCTGTGTCGGCGCCAAGCACGTCATCTTCAACACCATGGCGGCCCTCATCGACCAGGGTGACGAAGTCATCCTGCCCGCGCCGTACTGGGTCACTTTCTACGACGTTGTCAACTACCACGGCGGAACGCCCGTCATCGTCGAGACCAGCGAGGACGAAGGATTCCGCCTTTCCGCAAGCAATATCGAGAAGGCGCTCACCGACCGCACCAGGCTTGTGATCGTCAATTCCCCGAGCAACCCGAGCGGCGCTGTCGTTTCAGCCGAGGAATTCGAAAAGATTTACCGCCTCGTCTCCGACCGGGGCGCCACGCTGCTCGCCGACGAGTGCTACAGCCACTTCGTCTACGACGGCGAGCCCTTCTCGATCGCCTCGGTCAAGGGCTCGAAACCCAATCTGGTCGTCGCGGGTTCGATGTCGAAGACGTTCGCCATGACCGGTTGGCGTTTGGGCTACGCGCTGGCCCCGGCGGCGCTGATCTCGGCAATCAACAAGCTGCAGAGTCACTCGACGTCCAACCCGACGTCGATCGCGCAGAAAGCGGCCATCGAGGCCCTCACGGGTCCGCAGGACTCGATCAAGCGCATGCTCGCCGAGTACCGCAAGCGCCGCGACTACGTGATCCCGACGTTGCGGAGTATGCCGGGCGTGCGTTGCGCGGAGCCGGGTGGGGCCTTCTACGCCTATCCCAACATTGGTGCGTTCCTTGGCAAGAATGGCATCGAGACTCCGCTCGACTTCTCGACCGCGCTGCTCGAACAGGCGCACGTCGCCGTCGTGCCCAGCGAGGCGTTCGGCACCGCAGCGCACGTGCGAATCTCCTACGCAGCGTCGATGCGCGAGATCGAACGCGGCCTTGAGCGTATCCGCAGATTCCTCGCGGACAAAGCTTGACTTCTCTCTATCCTCTGCGGCTCCTACCGTCGTTCCGTGAACGCATTTGGGGTTCGCACGACCTCTCTCCGTTCTTTGGGAAACAGGAACGGAGAATCGGCGAGGCATGGTACTCATTCGATGAGAACGTCATCGTCAACGGCCCGCTTCAGGGCCGCACCCTTGGCGAGTTGATGGCGGCCTGCGGCCGGGGATTGCTCGGCGATTCCGCTCTGTCCTTGGCCGCGAAACGTCGTGCAGTGTCCAATGCTCCGCGAAGCGGACGATCTCCAGTTTCCCCCGGTCCTTTCACCCGCAGCTTTCCGATACTGGCGAAGCTGCTGTTTACTTCGGATCGCCTGTCCGTCCAGGTCCACCCGAAGGACGACTATGCTTGGGCAAACGAGAATAGTCCTGGCAAGACGGAGATGTGGTACGTCGCCGCCGCCGGGCCCGGCGCAAGGGTGGCTCTGGGCCTGAACCGGACCCTGTCCCGGGATGGCTTGCGGAAAGCGGCCGTCAGCGGTGAAATCGAGAGCTGCCTCAACTGGGTTGAAGTCCGCGCCGGGCAGTCGATCTTCGTCCCCGCTGGGACTCTGCATACGGTCGGCCCCGGCCTCGTGCTCTGCGAGATCCAACAGAACTCCGATGTCACCTATCGCCTCTTCGACTTCGGTCGCCGCGGCGCCGACGGAAAACCACGTGAGCTGCACATCGCAAAGGCCGTCGAGGTCGCCGAACGTCAACCCCACTCCGGTTCGATCGAGCCCTTTAGATTCCCCCGCACAGGCTGGACACGCGAGCTGCTCGTCGCCTGTCCCTACTTTGCCGTCGAACACTGGGGCTGGGAGCAGAAGATCGAGCATCAAGGCCATCCCGATCACGCCAACCTGTTCATCTTTCTGCAAGGGGAAGGAACCGTCGCCGGCCAACCCTACACCCCCGGTGACGCCTACTTGATCCCCGCAGGGCTGCAAAGCTTCGATCTCTCCCCTGAATTGCCCTCCAAAGCCATCCGTGCCTTCGTACCAAATCTCAACGTCGTGCGAAACGAACTCGCCGCCTCCGGATACGGCGTTCAGACATGGCCTCGACTGCTACCGTAACAGCGCCGGGCCTACCCTGCATTTCTCACCACATGGCGAGCCGGGCGGAGGAAAGAGGCGCGCGCAACATGGCCTTTAGGGTTTTTCACGAAACACGAATCACGGCCTTTTGTCGCGTGCTTCGGCCGTCGGGTAGCGAGAAATGCAGGTCAGCTCTGCCGTACACTGGGGTCAGGCGATCCGCAACCCCAGCCATCAGGAAACAGGAGACCCGATACTTAGTGATCCGAGGAAGCTAGACTCGGCCGGTGCCGGGCGCGGTCTTCAAAACCGTTGTTTGTCGTTCTGCGGCAAAAGTGGGTTCGACTCCCACTAGCTTCCGCCAATCCATAACAGTCCGTGGTAAAAGTCCCGTGGAAGGCGCGGCGGGCTCCTGCTCATCCTCGGCGCGAAGTGAGGAG
>JAPPLB010000015.1 GCA_028819575.1 Bryobacterales bacterium
CGCCATACGACCGCCAGGACTTCGTTGCGCTTGCTTGCCGTGCTCGACGTACTGTTCAAGTACGCCTGCGCGCGCCAAGCGGCTCGCGCCTTTTTCCTCCGCCCGGCTTGCGCCTCGTCCTGACGGCCCTCTCACGCACTTCGCCTCGCCACGTGGTGAGACATGCAGGCTAACCGCCCAGCGTGATCTCGCTCCGCACGCCGCGCATATCCATCTCGTAGTCGATCTCGAGCACCGGCGGCCGAGCGAAGTGCCAGCGGACGCCGTGCCGGGCCGCTTCATGAAGCGCCGGCATGATCGTCGACTCCATCAGCTCCGCGATGTTGAACACCGTGTAGACATTCGACTGCGTGATGTCGGCATGCGTCAGGCCCAATGCTTCCAGGCGGCGGTCCATGATCGAAAGCACCTGCCTCGCCTTCGCCCGCATGCCCGTGGTCGAGGTGTCCCCGCGGCTGACGATCTCCGATCCGGCCAGCTTGCTCGAGCGCAGCTCCCCGGCGCCCGCAATGACGAACGTCTTGCGCTTGTAGTCCGAAGGAATGGTGTACGAGAAGCCGTACACCGAAGGCGCCGGCACCGGGTTGACCGCGATCGCGACGTTCGTGCGAGCCACGGGATTCAGCCCATCCACATGAGTCCCCCACTCCTTGAGGCGGTCAATATACGGCTGGTTGAACTCATTGAAGCCCTCGATCGAGAGCGCCTCGGGAATACGCAGCTCCATGCCGCACAAGGCGTTCAGAGGCCTATTCAGGGATTTCAGGCGCCTTTCGATGATGTCGAACGCATCCCAAAGCTGCGGTAAGGGATTGAAAATGGCGTGGACCACTTCGTAGCCGTCATGGGCTGCGGCGCCGGATGAATACGGCCCGCTTCCCTTCACGAACCTGAAGTTTCCTTTGGGGTTGTCAATCACGGGTATCTCCTGCGAGGGGGCGGACCGCGGCGCCAGCGCGGCCACGGACATCAAGTAAGACCATTGGCGTCGAGTCAACTGCATGGTCACAGTTTAATTTGGAGTGATCCGCCTTCGCTACTTGCAGACAACGGGGCGAGGAAAGGCCGTGTCTCGGGAAAAAGCCGTGTTTCGTGTCTCGTGATTCACAAAACCCTTGGCGGGGGCGTGCATCCACTGCGGGAGGCGGAGGCTCTAGGTCCACGTATCCGCTTGCTTGTATTCGCGGAAGCACTTCTCCAGCCCGGACTTGCCCGGCTGCGAGAGCCCGTGCTCCATGCCCAGCAGCCCCGTGTAGCCCTTGGCGTGAATGGCTTTGAACACGTTGCGGTAGTTGATCTCGCCGGTGCCGGGCTCCTTGCGCCCCGGCACGTCGCCGACCTGGAAGTAGGCAATGCGCTCCCAGTGTTTCTCGATGTTGTCGATCAAATTCCCTTCGGAAATCTGCTGGTGATAAATATCGAACAGGATCTTCACTTGCGGGCTGCCGACGGCATCGATGATCTCCGCCGCGTGCTCCGAGGTCACCACGAAATAGCCGGCATGGTTGACCAGCACGTTCAAGGGTTCGAGAACGAGGACCAGGTCCGTTTTCGAAACGATGTCGGCGGCCCTCTTGAGACCCTCGATGACATTCTTCGTTTGCCGATCGAGCGGGATGTTCGAGACGGCGAGGCCGCTCGTCACCGTCGACCAACCGTTGCGCATGATGCCGTGATATTCGAGGGCCTTGTGAACGTCTTTCAGAAAGCCTTCGTGAAAAGCCGTATCGACGAGCGCATCGCCTTTCCAACCACCCGAGTTGACGACGAAAACACCCATCTCCATCCCGAGTTCGTCCATTTTTCTGCGGACCTGCTCGGCCTCCTGCAGCGAGTGCCGCGGCAGGCCGTTGTACTCGAAGGCGCGAAATCCGTGCTCGGCGTAGATCTCGAGCTGGCGCGGCACCGGCAGGTCGTTCAGAAAGCCGATCCGAGGCGCGTAGCGCAGGTTGTATTCCTCGGAGGTGGAGGTTTCGGTGGCGCAGGCGACGCTCGCCAGTGCGGCCGATGCCTGTACGAACTGTCTTCGATTCATGGATACCCCCTTGCGTCAGATCCGCTCTGACGCGGCCACGCTGCTTGCCATGATACCCGCTGGCAGGCTTCCCCGCCGGCAGCCGGTGATAGGATGGGGCTTGTTGGGGGAGGCGAACCGTGCCCGGAGACATCCTGAACTACACCAAAATCCGCTCGCCTTTAGGCAAGATTCATCTGCTGGCGAGCGAGAACGGACTCACGGCGCTTTACTTCGACCCACAGGGGGACGCCATGGAGCGCCGCTTTCCCCGCTCCCGACGCGTCGGATCGCGCCGCAACCCGTGGCTGCTGCGAACCGAAGGGTTCCTCTACTGCTACTTTGCGGGCGACCTCGACTTCGGGTCGGACATTCCGCTCGACTTGCGCGGCACGCCGTTTCAACTCTCGGTGTGGCGTGAACTGCGGCGGCTGGCCGCCGGCGCCACTTGCAGCTACGGCGACCTGGCCCGGGCGGTCGGCAACCCCTCCGCATCGAGAGCCGTCGGCGCCGCCGTCGGACGCAACCCCGTCTCCCTGCTGATCCCCTGTCACCGGGTTGTCGGGGCGTCCGGCAAGCTCAGCGGTTACGCCGGGGGGCTCGAACGCAAGCAGTTCCTTCTGGATCACGAGCGGCGGCACTCGGGCACTCTCGCCGCTTGAGGGATTCATCGCGGACTTGCAAGCCGAAGAGAGGCATGCTATCCTAATCTCCAGTATCTCGATAGAGATTAGGGTTGATGATCAAAGCTCTTGCACGTCCCGTGACTCCGCCGCCCTCGGATGCTGCTGCCGAAGAACTGCTGGCCTGGGGCATCTCGGTATTTGGTTCGCGCCTCGCGATCTGTACGAGCTTTCAAGCGGAAGGCATGGTCATCATCGACATGGCGGCACGGCTGTCCGGTGGACACGTATCCGTCTTCACGATCGATACCGGCCGGCTTTCGGAAGAGACGCAGACGCTCATCGGCGAGGTTCGCGAGAGATACGGAATCGAGATCGAGGTCATTTTCCCGGACGCCACCGAGGTCGCCGGCATGGTCTCGCGGCACGGCCCCAATCTGTTCCGAGATTCCGTCGCCAAGCGGCGCATGTGCTGCGAGGTGCGCAAGGTGAGGCCGTTGCAGCGGAAGCTGGCGGACCTCGACGCCTGGGTCGTGGGCCTGCGCCGCGGACAGTCGGAGACCCGGCGCGATATCGAGAAGGTATCGCTCGACGCGAAGCACGAGGGCGTCACCAAGATTTGTCCGCTGGCTGAATGGACCCACGAAGAAGTGTGGGATTACATCCGGCGGCACAACGTCCCCTACCATTTGCTCTACGATCAGGGATATACCAGTATCGGCTGCGCGCCCTGCACGAGAGCAACGACGGGTTCGGAAGACGCTCGGGCCGGGCGATGGTGGTGGGAAACGGACGCCACCAAAGAGTGCGGATTGCATCTCAGCCCCAGCGGCGAGCTGAAACGCGAGTTCGACGTGATGCTTCATGAAGTAGTGCCGCAAGCCGCCCCGCTCCAGTCGCGGTATCCGTTCTTTTCCGCGTTTCGACGCGGCGGGTCGATCTGAGATCTGCCTGCTTCTCTTTTTCCAGCCAGGCAGACCAGCAACTCATGTCCCACGATCTCGTTCCCGTACACGGCGGTCTTTCAGAGCCGGTAGATCGCACGGTTCCCCTCAGCGGCCGAAAAGCGTTGCGAGAGGAAGCAGCGCCGCTGCCATCCGTCGAAGTGTCCCGAGCCGACTTGTCGACGGTGCACCGGATCGCGGACGGGACGCTTTCGCCTCTCGAAGGACCGATGGGCGAGAGCGCCTGGCAACGCGTGCTTGACGAAGCCGCGATCCTGTCACAGGGAAAGGCGTATGCATGGGGCATTCCGCTCTCCTTGCCGGCCAGCGATGCCGAGGCCGATGCGCTCACGGCGGGCGGATCGACTGCATTGCGAGACGAAGACGGCGAGCTGGTCGGCATCCTGGACGAGACCGAAGTCTTCGATTGGGACAAACCGAAGTACGTTCACAGTGTTTACGGGACGGAGCGTTTCGACCATCCCGGCGGGCGTATGGTGGAAGGGGACCCAAGAAGGCGGCTGTTGGGCGGGACGCTGCGGGTGCTCCCGCAGAAGGCGCGTCCGGAGTGGGGCGCGCCGCTGTCAAGTCCGCGGATGACGCGGCTGTTGATTCGGGAGCGGAAGTGGAAGCGAGCGTTGGCCTTCCAGACGCGCAACCCGCTGCACCGGGCCCATGAATATGCGCTCGTTGCGGGCGTCGAAAGGCTCACGCGAGAGGGTCATTTCACGGGAGTCGTGCTGAATCCTCTGGTCGGGGTTCTCAAGGGCGACGACGTGAACGCGGAAGTGCGGATGCGCTGCTACCGCACGCTGCATGATCGCGGCTTGCTCGGCAAAGGGGACAAGGACGAGGCTCTGTGGTCGGCGGCGGGCTACGACATCAGCGACGTGTTCGAGGTCATCCCGCTCGACATCAAGATGTTCTACGGAGGCCCCAAAGAGGCCGTTATGCACGCCGTCTACCGGCAGAACCACGGATTCTCGGATCTGGTGATCGGCCGCAAACATGCCGACGCTCCGTTCGAGGACCGCCGTCCGATTTGGGGCGACTTCGATGCCCAGGCGATCTTTGATTCCCTGGCGGGCGAGCTTTACCTGCGCCCGTGCAAGATCGGTTTCGCTGCCTTCTATGAATCGCTCGGTCGGGTCGACCTGATGGAAAACCACCCTGACAAGAAGCCCTTCGCGATCAGCGGGACGCAGGTACGCGAACAACTCAAAAACGGCAAGCGGCCCGACCCTCGGATCCTTCGGCCCGAAATCGCCGACATTCTGATCGAGGCTTACACAGGGGCATAGCCTGCCAGAGCGGCGTGCTGACTTCCTCAGGCGCTATTGAATCATGATGACTCACAAAGGTTTTACTCTCTGGTTTACAGGACTGTCGGGCGCCGGAAAATCGACGGTTTCGGAAATTATCGAGAAGAGACTCCGCGAGGCCGGCGCTCGCGTGGAACTCCTTGACGGCGATGTCATACGGACCAATCTTTCCAAGGGTTTGGGGTTCAGCAAAGAGGACCGCGACACGAATATCCGACGGATCGGGTTCGTGTGCGAGATGCTCTCTCGGAACGGCGTGGTCGCGATCGCGGCGGCGATCTCACCGTATCGCGAAGTGCGCGATGAGGTGGCGGCGAAGATCGAACACTTCGTGGAAGTGCATGCGCACTGTCCGCTCGCCACCCTCGTGGAACGAGACGTGAAGGGCCTGTACAAGAAGGCGCTCGCAGGGGAGATCAAGGAGTTTACGGGTGTGTCGGACCCCTACGAGCCTCCGTTACATCCCGCCGTCAAGTTCGATTCGAGCGCCGAGACGCCGCAAGAAAGTGCCGAAAAGGTCTGGGCAACACTGGTGGAATTGCGGCTGATCGCGCCGGATGATTGATCTCCTTCCGGAAACCATCGCGGAAGGCATTCAAGGCGGCGTTACGCGCCGCGCATAAGCCGTGAGTCGCGTTTCGTGATTCATGAAAAACCTCAAAGGACGTGTTGCTGGCGCGGGCGGCTCGAAACTTGTCTGCCCTGTCACGCACTTCGTCTCGCCACGCGGGGAGACATGCAGGGAAAGCGGCTGATCGCATCCAAGAGCCGCATCGAACGGCCTGCTCCCAGCAGTGTCGCAGCGGCCCGAGTTTGAAGATCGTTGACGTCAGGAGGCTCGGGACTTGCGTCCGGCTGCAGTTTTATGTTCCGAGCGCAGGACCTTCTTGATGGCCTCACCGGCCGTCAAGCGTCGAACCTGATCGGTGATACAGACAGAGATGAGCGGCTGCCTGGAACTATTGAGAATGTCAACGATGTTCTGATGGCTGTCTTCGAGGTAGATGTTCCTGCCGTCGGTCAGCAAGTGCATTTCGTTCCCATTTTGCACGGCCTCGAACAATCCCCTGCCCAGCTCCTTATGCAGGAACCGGAGCACTTTGCGGATTTTCTGAAGGGAAATGCCCTTCTTGCGCAACTCGGTGATCAACCCGATCTCGATCACCTCATTGAACCGGTACATGCGCTTGTGCCCTCTTTGCACGGGGCTGACGACACCTCGCTCGTCCCACCATTGCAACTGACGCAGGCTGACCCCCGTGATCTCGGAGACCTCCAGACTGCCGAACGTTTCGGGGTAGCCTTGGGGTTTGGACAAACGGGATTTTTTAAGCTTGAGCATGGAACGACCACCCCACGTCATGAAGGCAGAACCAGCTTCACTGTTCAGGGACTCTGCAATTGTACGACAACTCGGCTCCGCCGACAGCAAGAAAATTCAACAAACTGCGATGGGCCCTGAGACGGGCAACTCAGCCTCCGCCCACGAACTCGACAACTTCGATCGAAACACCCGGATTGATGACCGTCGTTTCCCGTCCAGGTTGTCGTACGATCTCGCGGTCGAGTTCCACGGCGACCCGATCGGACGGCAACCCGAGCGCCTCGAGCAAGTCGGCAATGCTCGTGCCTTCGGGAACCTGATGCGGTTCGCCGTTGAGCAGAAAACCGACGTGTTCGGCTTGCCCGACAGCTTCGGTTTTTCCAGCGCTGGGCATCGCTCGGCCTACCGCCGCTGATTATAATGCAGGGCCGGGGCTTTCCGCCAACGCGGCGGTTGGAGGCGCTAAGATAAAAATAACGGCTTCGCCCAGTGGAATGGAAACGCCGATCGACTGACGTTTCGCCAACGAGAGGCTCAAGCGAAGACCCCAACGATGGGGCACGAAACAGGTCAAGCGGCAAGCTGAAATCCCTTTCTCAGTTACATTTGCGGAGTGATCGGCCCCAAGGTCCAGTCGGCAGCGTATCGTCCTTTCGGAAGCGCCGTCCCGATGGCCTTGCGGGTCAACAGTTCGATATGAACAGGTGGGGTCTCCGGGCCGTTGCGGCCAAACCGTGGACAGGCACGCCTGTTTTGAGGAGCACAGCTCCAGGGCGGTAACGTTTCAAGAGGCATCCTGAACGGAGAGCGGGCTTAACAAGTTCGATGGGGCTTCACAAAACCAGAAAAGGTCTGGATCTACCGATCTCCGGCCGCCCCGAGCAGGTGATCGCAGCAGCGCCGCAGCCGAGCCGAGTAGCTCTGGTGGCCGATGACTATGTCGCCATGAAGCCGACGATGCACGTCGCGGCCGGCGATGACGTCCGCCGGGGTCAGCTTCTTTTCGAAGACAAGAAAACGCCGTGCGTGCGTTACACCTCACCGGCATCCGGCAAAGTCACCGCCATCAACCGAGGGGCGCGTCGAGCATTGCAGTCCGTTGTCATTCAACTCGATCCATCGGAGCTGGCCGGAGGATCGGACAGTGTCGAGTTTTCGTCCTATCAGGGAACGCCGCCCAGCGCTTTGAGCCGCGAGCAGGTCGCGGATCTCTTGATCGAGTCGGGGCTGTGGACCGCCATTCGCGCTCGTCCGTTCGACCGCGTGGCCGATCCGGTCAAAGCACCGCAATCGATCTTCGTTACGGCCGTCGATACCAACCCACTGGCGCCCGATGTCGATACGGTGCTCGAAAGCCGACATGACGATTTCGGGCGCGGTCTGCGCGCGCTGGCGCGACTGACCGACGGCCCCGTGTACGTTTGCAAGGGCGCGGACAGCCGCGTCCCGGTCCCCTCGGATTCACCCTTCCATGAAGAAAGATTCGCCGGGCCGCATCCTTCCGGAACCGTCGGTTTCCACATCCATCGTCTTGACCCGGTTGACCGGAACAAACTTGTCTGGCACGTCAACTACCAGGATGTCGCGGCCATCGGCAAACTCTTCGCGACCGGCCGTTTGGATGTCGAACGCGTGATCGCCCTGGCCGGACCCGCAGCCCGTCGGCCGCGGTTGCTCCGCACGCGATTGGGTGCTTCCACCGTCGACCTTACATCGAATGAGCTGCACGAAGGAGAGACCCGCGTCGTGTCGGGATCGGTGCTCTCGGGCCGGTTGGCGGCTGGCCCGATTTTCGGTTATCTGGGTCGGTATGACCATCAGGTTTCGGTGCTGGAGGAGGGCCGCAAGAGGGAGTTCCTTGGTTGGTTGACCCTGGGGATGCACAAGTATTCGACGGTCAACACCTTCGTTTCGAAACTGCTGCCGGGGAAACGGTTTGACTTCACCACGTCACGCAACGGGTCGGACCGGGCGATGGTTCCCATCGGCATGTATGAGCGCGTCATGCCGATGGACCTCCCGCCGACGTTTCTGCTGCGGTCCCTGATTGTGGGCGATATCGAGAAGGCCGAAGAACTGGGCTGTCTGGAATTGGCGGAAGAAGATCTGGCGCTGTGTTCCTTCGTTTGTCCGAGCAAGGTCGAGTATGGGCCGCTGCTGCGCAATGTGCTGACGACGATCGAGAAGGAAGGTTGATGAAGTTCCTGCGATCTATCTTCGACTCGCAAGCCCGGCACTTCGGGAAGGGCGGGAAGCTGGAGTTCGCATACCCCCTCTATGAGATGGTGGACACGTTCCTGTACACACCCGGAACGGTCACCAAGGGCGCATCGCACGTTCGCGACGGCCTCGATGTCAAGCGCATGATGACGACGGTCGTCATCGCTTTGCTTCCCTGCGTGTTCATGGCGATGTACAACACCGGCTATCAGGCGCATCTTGCTATTTCCCAGGGCGCACAGCCACTGGAGACGTGGCAGACGAGCGTCGCCGAGTGGCTTGGCTACGGCGCCTGGGACCCGACGGACGTCGTGGCTTGCATCGTCCATGGCGTGCTCTACTACCTGCCGGTTCTGATCGTTACTTTTGCCGTCGGGGGAGGTTGCGAAGCCCTGTTCGCCCTTGTCCGCCGTCACGAAATCAACGAGGGCTTCCTGGTTACGGGCATGCTCTTCCCGCTGGTGCTCCCGCCGACGATTCCGCTCTGGCAGGTCGCGATCGGCATCGCCTTCGGCGTGATCATCGGCAAGGAGATTTTCGGCGGCACCGGGATGAACATCCTCAACCCGGCTCTCACTGCCCGCGTATTCCTCTTCTTTGCTTATCCGGCGCAGATCTCCGGTGATCAAGTATGGATTGCCGCCGATACCGGCGTGGACGGTCTGAGCGGGGCCACATGGCTTGCGGAAGCCGCTGTCTCGGGGCAGGCGGTCTTGGCCGAGGGGGTCGAATGGTGGGATGCGTTTCTCGGTTTTGTTCCCGGCTCGATGGGTGAAACTTCGACGGCCGCCTGTTTGTTCGGGGCGCTGGTGCTGATCGTTTCGCGGGTGGGGTCATGGCGCATCATGCTGGGCGTTGCGGTGGGTTCGTATGCGGCGACTCTCCTGCTGAACGCCGTCGGATCGGAAACGAATCTGTTGTTGAACGTGCCCTTCGAGTGGCATTTCGTTCTGGGCGGCTGGGCGTTCGGAGCCGTATTCATGGCGACGGACCCGGTATCGGCCGCCCACTCCGAGACGGGCCGCTACATCTACGGATTCCTGATCGGCGTTCTGGCGATTCTGATTCGTGTCGTCAACCCCGCCTATCCCGAAGGCATGATGCTTGCCATCCTGTTCATGAATCTGTTCGCCGCATTGATCGACCATTTCGTCGTGCAAGCCAACGTGAAACGCAGGAGGGCGCGTTATGCGGCATAGCGTCGCGTATACCATCCTTTTTGCGGGCGCAGTTTGCGTCGTGTGCGCCATCCTGGTCTCGACTTCCGCCGTTTCCCTGTCTGAACTCCAGGACGCGAACGCGACCCTTGACAAGCGAAGAAACGTGTTGCTTGCGGCGGGGCTGATCGACTCGAGCCGGGGCGTGAGTGCGGAGGATGTCGAGAAGCTGTTCAAGAACGTGAGCACCTTGGTAATCGACCTGGAAAGCGGCGAGACCGCCCCCGACGTCAATGTTGACGCTTACGATCAGCAGAAAGCCAAGAGCGATCCGGCGTTGAGCCGGGAAGCTCCCCCGAACTCCGCGGTGATCAAACGGCTTCCCAAATACGCCGTCGTCTATCAAGTGCTGGGGGAGCAGGGTGGTGTCGAGATGATCGTTCTGCCGATCGAGGGGTACGGCCTATGGTCGACGCTGTACGGTTTTCTGGCCCTCGACGCCGACGCGAAGACGATTCGCGGCCTCACCTATTACCAGCACGGCGAGACGCCCGGTCTCGGGGGGGAGGTGGACAACCCCCGCTGGAAAGGCCTCTGGCCGGGACGCATCGCGTTCGATGACAGCGGCGAGGTTGTCATTGAGGTCATCAAGGGTCAAGCCGGCCCGGCAGCAGCCGATCCCCATGAGGTCGATGGGCTGGCCGGCGCAACGATCACGAGCCGCGGGGTGACAAACATGCTCCGCTTCTGGCTGGGCGAGAACGGCTTCGCAACCTATCTCAAAAACTACCGCCAAGGGCGTTCAGAAAGGTAAGACCGCCCTCCAAACAAGACCCCGCGACGCCTTCGCAAGCGATATCAGCAGCTTTTCACACGAGATCTTGCCCCTTATCAAACAAAAGCGGCCCTTCGGCTCCTGCTGCTCCTTGGAGTTCTGCTTCCTCCGGGGAGTCCGGACGATCACGATTGATCACACCTCGAGTCAGCTCTCCGCTCTCCCGACGCCGACAAGTATCATGAGGAACAGAGGATAGTTTTCATGGCCAGTTCCGCAAAGAAGGCGGTTCTCGATCCGCTCTTTGAGAACAATCCGATCGCGCTGCAGGTGCTCGGCATCTGTTCGGCGCTGGCCGTCACGACGAAGCTCGAGACCTCGATCGTGATGTGCGGCGCGGTGATCTTCGTGCTGACCTTGTCGAATCTTTCCGTCAGCTTGATCCGGAATCTCATCCCCGGTTCGATCCGCATCATCGTGCAATTGACGATCATCGCCTCGCTGGTGATCATCGCCGATCAATTCCTCAAAGCGTATCTGTTCGAGATCAGCAAGCAGCTCTCGGTGTTTGTCGGACTGATCATTACCAACTGCATCATCATGGGCCGGGCCGAGGCCTTCGCGATGCAGAACAGACCGTCACTGAGTATCGCGGACGGTTTGGGCAACGGCTTCGGCTACAGCATCGTGCTGCTGATCACTGGCGCGATTCGGGAATTGTTCGGCGCCGGCAAGCTGCTCGGTTACACGGTGCTTCCGGTCGTGACGGAGGGGGGCTGGTACTACCCCAACGGCATCATGGTCACTTCGGCAGGGGCGTTCTTCATTATCGGGTTCCTGATCTGGGGCCTGCGCGCCTGGAAGCCGGACCAAGTCGAGGAGGAAGGCTGAGATGGAGCACCTCCTCTCGCTCGCCGTGAAAGTCATCTTCGTCGAGAACATGGCGTTGGCGTTCTTCCTGGGCATGTGCTCGTTCCTGGCCGTTTCGAAAAAGGTCAATACGGCCATTGGCCTGGGCGGCGCTGTGATCTTCGTGCTGACGCTGACCGTCCCCATGAACAATCTGATCTACCGCTATCTGCTGCAAGAAGGCGCCTTGGCCTGGGTTTCGCCCGACTTGGCACAGTACGACCTTTCGTTCCTCCGTTTCCTGTGCTGCATCGGGACCATCGCCGCCATGGTGCAAATCGTTGAGATGACCCTCGACCGCTTCATCCCTGCTCTCTATAACGCCCTGGGCATCTTTCTGCCGCTGATTGCCGTGAATTGCGCCATCCTCGGCGCTTCGCTCTTCATGGTCGAGCGTGATTACACGCTCGCCGAGAGCACGGTCTTCGGACTCGGCTCGGGCATTGGCTGGGCGCTGGCGGTCGTATCGCTGGCTTCGATTCGGGAACGGATGCGCTACAGCAATGTGCCCGCCGGGTTGCGAGGTTTGGGGATGACTTTCATCGTCACCGGTTTGATGGCTATCGGCTTCATGGCATTCGCGGGAGTGCAACTGTAGGACGTCAACTTGGGGCTGACGAATCGAAGATGACCGTTCTGCTCGGCGTATTCATGTTCACCGCCGTCATCCTGACGCTCGTGGCAGTGTTGATGGCGGCCCGCAACAAGCTTGTGGCGGGCGGGGAAGTGAGCATCATCATCAACGACGATGCTTCGAAAGCAATTCAGGTTCCCACAGGCGGCAGCCTCCTCAACTCGCTCGCGAACAACAAGATCTTCATCCCCTCGGCCTGCGGGGGCAAAGGCAGTTGCGGCGTCTGCAAGGTAGAGGTCGACGAGGGTGGTGGCGCGATGCTGCCTACCGAAACCAGCCACATCACACGCGGAGAAGCACGCCAAGGCTGCCGACTGTCCTGTCAGGTGAAAGTCAAGCAGAACCTCAAGATTCACGTACCGCCAGAGGTCTTCAGCGTGCGGCAGTGGGACTGCAAAGTACGTTCCAACAACAACGTGGCGACCTTCATCAAGGAGCTGGTGCTGGCGTTGCCCCCGGGTGAAGCAGTTCCCTTCCGGGCAGGTGGCTACATTCAGATCACTTGTCCCCCGTATGCAACTCTATATCGAGACTTCGACATCGAACAGGAGTTCCGGCCCGACTGGGACAAGTATCACCTGTGGGAGCTGACCGCGGGCACTGACGAGTCCGTCGATCGCGCGTATTCGATGGCCAACTTCCCGGAAGAGAAGGGCATCATCATGCTCAACGTTCGGGTAGCGACCCCGCCGCCACGCGCTCCCAAGGAAACGCCGCCGGGCGTGGTGTCGTCGTACATCTTCAGCCTGAAGCCGGGCGACGAAGTCACGATCTCCGGCCCGTTCGGAGACTTCTTCGCCAAGGACACCGACGCCGAGATGGTGTTTATCGGCGGCGGAGCCGGTATGGCGCCGATGCGCTCACACATCTTCGACCTGTTCCAGCGACTGCACACGGACCGCAAAGTCTCTTTCTGGTACGGAGCCCGCAGCCTGCGCGAAGCGTTCTACATCGACCATTTCGACAAGATCCAAGCCGAGAATCCCAATTTCACGTGGCTTCTGGCGCTGTCGGAGCCGCTTCCCGAGGACAACTGGACAGGCGACGTGGGATTCATTCATCAGGTTCTCTACGACAACTACCTCAAAGACCATCCGGCTCCGGAAGACATCGAATACTACGTGTGCGGACCACCGCCGATGATGTCGGCTTGTTTCAAGATGCTCGATGATCTGGGCGTCGAACCGGAAAATATCATGTCGGACGACTTCGGAGGGTAGCCTCCATACCCTTCACCGTGAAAAGCCCCACTTGGAACGGTGGGGCTAGCCTGCATGTCTCACCACGTGGCGAGGCGAAGTGGGTGAGAGGGCCGTCAGGACTAGGCGTAAGCCGGGCGGAGGAAAAAGGCGCGAGCCGCTTGGCGCGCGCAGGCGTACTTGAACCGTACGTTGAGCACGGCAAGCAAGCGCAACGAAGTCCTGGCGGTCGTATCGCGTGCTTCGACCGTCGGGTGGTGAGACATGCAGGCTAAACCGCGCCACGGCTTTTTCCTTGGTGGCCGTACCCTCGCGCTTGCGACTGTTAACGGTTTTCTCATCACTGCTTTCGTTGGATGCACAAGCACTCCGATCTCGGTGGAGACCGAGTATCTGTTTCAAGGCCCCACCATGGGGACGGCCTATCGGGTGAAGGTCATCAGTCCGCACCTTTCTGACGCCGGGAAATCGCGCATCGATCAGGCTATCCGAAGAGAACTCGACAACGTCAACGCCAAAATGTCGACCTATCAGGCGGACTCTGAGATTTCTCGATTCAACCGCCAGCGGACAATCGAGCCGTTTCCGCTCTCAGTGGATGTGATCGAGGTCTTGAGCGAAGCCCAGCGCATCAGCGAAGCCACCGAGGGTGCGTTTGACATCACCGTGGGACCGCTGGTGGACGCCTGGGGCTTTGGGCCCGTGAAGCTCGACCGCATACCGAGCGAATCACGATTGGCCAAACTGCGACAGTCGGTCGGCTGGGAGAAGATCGAAATCGGAGCACCTGCGACCGCCCGAAAAAGCCACCCGGCCACGCAAGCGGACCTTTCAGCGATAGCCAAGGGATACGCCGTTGATCGCGTCTCCCAGACGCTAGCCGACCTTGATTACGGCAATCACATGGTCGAAGTCGGAGGCGAAGTGAGAACCGCTGGGCACGGCCCGACCGGTAGTGCCTGGCGCATCGCCATCGAGCAACCCACCCTGGGCCACCGAGCGCAGCAGGGGATTGTCCTGCTCAATGAAGGCGCTATGGCCACCTCCGGCGACTACCGCAACTTCATCGAGAAGGACGGCGTCCGTTATTCCCATACGATCGACCCCCGCTCGGCACGCCCGGTGACCCACCGCCTAACATCAGTAACGGTCATTCATCTTTCCTGCATGACGGCCGATGCCTACGCGACTGCGCTGATGGTCATGGGCGAGGATGAAGCATTCCGCTTCGCCACCGCTCACGACCTCGCCGTGATGCTGCTTGTCCGGGGCGAAGAAGGTGACTTCACCGAGCGCTGCACTCCGGCTTTCGAAGCTTTCCGGCGGAGCTAGGAGTCCATCCCGAAGAGCGAATGTCACGAATTTTTTCAACATATTGGCCCTGCGATCAAGTCCGACTTTAACCGACTGGTGCCGATTCCTGGCCAGCATCCCTAGCCATCTGGCGAGAAAGGCGACACTGCCAGATCGGCGCCCCCAACCTCCGATCTGTTAGGCTTGTCTGCCGGTTATGCGACTCATCATTGACGCCCATCTCGACATCGCCTGGAACGCCGTCTCGTTTGACCGCGACCAGCTTCTTTCTGTTCAGGAGCTGCGCGCCAATGAGCGCGGCATGACGGGCAAGAGCCGCGGTGCCTGCACAACAAGCCTTCCCGCGATGCGCCAAGGCCGGATCGGTGTCGCGCTTGCCACCGTACTCAGCCGCGCTCTGCCGAAAAGCCTGCCGGATCTCGATTCGAATTTAGGGCCGATCGGTGAACGCGAGCACGGTGAGAACATTCTCCGAGAAAACCTGGATTTCGCCAACCAGACGATCTGCTCCGCCGCCGGCCAGGCCCAGCTTGCGTACTACAAGCTTCTCGAGCAACAGGGCCAGATGCGGATGATCAGAGACCGCTCGACGCTCGACATGATCTGGTCAGCCTGGGAGTCCTCGCCGGACACTGCGCCAGTCGGCTACATCCTCAGCATGGAAGGCACCGACCCCATCGTCGATCCGTCGTATGCGCAGTGGTGGTTCGATCAGGGCTTACGGACAGCCTGCTTGGCGCACTATGGCCCGAGCGCGTACTCCATGGGAACAGGCGGCGACGGCCCGTTGACCGACCGCGGGAGGGAGTTGCTCAAAGAGTTCGATCGCCTCGGCGTCATCCTGGACTTGGTTCACACGGCTGACACTGCAGTCGAGCAGGCGCTGGAGATCTACTCGAAAGCGGTCTTCATTAGCCACGGCAACTGCCGTGCCCTCACGCCGCACGACCGCCAGATCAGCAATGAACAGATCCGCCAGGTCGTTGAACGAGGCGGCGTCATCGGTGTTGTGCTCGATGCCTGGCAGATCACGCCTGACTGGCGAAGAGACAGAAAGGACAATGTCAGACCATCTCTCGATCAACTTGTGGATCACATCGACCACATTTGCAAGATAGCCGGCGATGTGAAACATGTAGGTATCGGCAGCGACCTCGACGGTGGTTTTGGAACAGAGCAGTGCCCGAAGGGCATCGAAACCATAGCGGACCTGCAAAAGATCGGTGAGCGGCTGAGTAGCCGCGGTTACGGCGACGCCGACATCGACGCCGTCTTTCACGGGAACTTCCTCCGCTTCTTCCGCGAGAACCTGCCGAGCTGAACTCTTCTTGGCGCAACGCCGACGGAAAACCTATGGGGCGACCTCCGGCGTTGTTTCTGCGCAATGAACGTTATTCCAGATGAACGACGGCTTGGAACAGTTTGTTGACGCTTTCGGTGAACCTGCGGAAAGGCTCCCGGCCGTGTGCGGAGCACGCGCCGTGGCAACGTGCTTCAGACCTGCCGTTTGATATCGTAACGCTTTTGAGCTAATCGCCCGGCGCGGGCGTTCAAGGATCAGATCGATGGCGAAAATAGTCACCTTTGGCGAAATTATGCTGCGGCTCGCGCCGCCCAGCTTTGAACGGCCGTTGCAATCAGCGATGTTCGTTGCTACCTTTGGCGGCGGCGAAGCGAACGTCGCAGTCTCAACCGCCAACTATGACCTCCCGACCAGCTATGTAACAGTTCTGCCCAGGAAGCATCCCGTCGCCGACGCCTGTGTGGCCGAGCTACGCCGCTTGGGCATCGATACCAGCTCCGTCACCCGAGGCCCCGGCCGGATGGGCATCTACTTTCTTGAGCCCGGAGCCAACCAGCGGCCTTCGAAAGTAACCTACGACCGCAACGACACCGCCATCGCTCTAGCCAAGCCCGGCGACATTGATTGGGACGCAGCCCTCGACGGAGCCACATGGTTTCACATCACAGGCATCACGCCCGCGATCTCGCAAAGCGCCGCTGACCTCTCGATCGAGTCCGTCAAGAAAGCCCGTGAGAAGGGCCTGTCCGTCTCTTGTGATTTCAACTACCGCAAGAACCTCTGGAAGTACGGCAAGTCCGCCCAGGAGGTAATGACCGAACTCGTCAAGTACGTCGACGTCGGCATCGCCAACGAAGAGGACTGCCAAAAATCTCTCGGCATCTCGATTGACGTTGACGTCGAGTCCGGTGCGCTCGACGTCGGGAAATACCGCACTCTGTCGGACAAAGTGCTGGCAGCGTTTCCCGACATGAAGATTCTCGCCATCACGCTGCGCGAGTCGATCAGCGCGTCGCACAACGGTTGGTCCGCCGTGCTCAACAACCGCCAGAACTTCCATCACAGCCGAAAATATGACATCACGCACATCGTCGACCGAGTCGGCGGCGGCGACTCCTTCTCGGGCGGGTTGATCTATGGGTTGATCAACTACCCGGACGACCATCAGACAGCGCTCGAGTTCGCCGTCGCGGCTTCTTGCCTGAAACACTCCGTGCCCGGAGACTTCAACCGCTTCTCAGCGGATGAAGTAATTTCGCTGATGAAGGGTGGAGGCTCAGGCCGAGTGCAGCGCTGACCTGTCTTTAGTAGCCTCGCGCTTTGTCCGCCACCATGTTGAGCAAAGGCTCGCCATTGAGCCAACGCTCGACATTCTCACAAAGCAACCGTGCCGACTCGATGTGATACGTCGTCGTCACGTCGGTGCAGTGGGGCGACAGGATCACGTTCTCCAGATTCCAGAGCTCACTCTCCTTGGGCAAGGGCTCGGTCTGGAAGACATCCAATCCGGCGCCGGCGATCCAGCCTTCTTTCAGAGCCCGGATCATGACATCTTCCTGCGTTGTCTTGCCGCGGCCAACGCTGATGTAGACCGAGGACTCCTTCATCGCGCGAAACTCCGCTTCGCCGAACATCCCTTTTGTCGTGTCGGTAAACGGAAGCGCGTTGCACACGAAGTCAGCGGCCCTCAGGGCCTCATGCCAGTGCTCCAGCGGAACGACCTTGTCCACCCATTGGGAACCTTCGACAACAGCCGCGGTCCGCTTCACGGCGATCACGTTCATGCCCATTGCCTTGGCTATCTTCGCCGTGGCGCGTCCCGTGCCGCCGTAGCCGATAATCGACAGCGTCTGGCCGCGCGCCTCCTGACCCAGGAAACGGTCCCAGCGGCGCTTGTCCCGATTGCTGTCGATGCGGCGAAAGCTCTTCACAAAGAAGAGGATCGAAAAGATCACAAACTCGGCGAGAGCTGGAGCGTAGAGACCCTGGCCGTTCACAAGCACTACGGGACTCTCGATCAACTCCGGTGACATGATCCGCTCAAGACCGGCTGAGCTGATCTGCATCCACTTCAGCCTAGCCCCTTTGTCCAACGAGTCTCGGATCCAGAAGGCGCCTTTCTCCCATGCGAACGCGCAATCCGCCTCCGGCAACCGAGCCTGGGTTTCCTCTTCCGAGGGGCAGCGGCAGATTTCCACCAGCTCTTCTATCGCTGCAAGACGATCAAACCAGCCCTGCGGTGGGGTTCCGGTGACAATCAGTACGGGACGGTTGACATTTTCTTCTGACATAGGTGGAGGCACCAAGGCAATCCAGTTTAGCCGAGCGACAAACCGGGCGTGAACGCAATCCATCGACGGTGAGGCATTGCAACATTCCTGGGCTATGATGAATGGGCTTCGCCACGCAGTTGTGGCTCCTTTTGCCGTGCCCGGAGCCCGGGCAAACCCCATGGCCGCCACGCAATACGACGTTCTTTCTGTTAAGGCTGGCACGAGCAATGTTGAACGAGTCGCCAAAACCTATGGCGTCGATAACTGGGGATTCGACTACTTTTTCATCAACAAGCAGGGCCATCTGGCCGTAGCGCCGTCTCGCGACCGCGGCCTTTCGATCGATGTCAAGGAAGTGGTCGACGGCCTGATTCGCCAGCGGCTGTCGACGCCTTTCCTGCTGCGCTTTCCGCAGATTCTGGATGACCGCTTGGAGGCGATTCACAAGGCCTTTCGCAACTCGATCGAGGAATTCGACTACCGGGGCGACCACTTGGGGGTCTTCCCGGTAAAGGTCAACCAGAAATCAGAAGTAGTGCGAAGACTCGTCCACTCAGGGCTCTCATACCGCTACGGGTTGGAGGTCGGCAGCAAGGCCGAGTTGGTCAACGCGATGGCCATGCCCCTCGCCGACGACGCGCTGATCGTGTGCAACGGACTTAAAGATGATCTCTTCCTGCGCATGGCGATCTTAGCGGAAAAAGTCGGCCGCAAGACGATTGTCGTCGTCGAAGACCCCGAGGACATGCAGAGCAGCCTCAAGCTCGGCGAGAAGCTGGGGGTCGAGCCCAGCATGGGCATTCGGGTCAAGCTGTATTCACGCGGTAGCGGCAAGTGGGAGGAGTCCGGCGGTGAGTTCGCCAAATTCGGTATGAGTACCATTGCTCTGGTCCGTACCTTGGAGCAACTGCGCGAAGGCGGCAGATCGCATTGCCTGCGGATGCTGCACTTTCACATCGGATCACAGATCACCAACATCAAGAGCGCCAAGCAAGCCGTCAAAGAGGCTGCTCGCGTCTACTCCAAAGTGCGCAAGATGGGATTCGAGGTCGAGTACCTGAACGTCGGCGGCGGCCTTGGCGTCGATTACGACGGCAGCAAGACAGCTTCGGCGTTTTCCGTCAACTACTCGGTGCAAGAGTTCGCCAATGACGTCGTGTACGTCATCAAGGAAGTCTGCGAAAGCGAAAGCGTGGCGCCTCCGACGATCGTCACCGAGAGCGGTCGCGCCATGGTGAGTTATCACTCGATGTTGATCTCCGACGTCAAGAAAGTCATCGCGCCGGGCCGCTCTGGTTTGTACTCACTCGACACCATCACATCCGACTCCGAGCCTGTGTCGGAAATGATCGACCTCGCCCGAGATATCAATGCGAAGAACTGTCGTGAGTACTACCACGACGCCATTCAGCACCGTGAAGACCTCAACTCTCTGTTTGAGCTCGGCTATCTCGACTTGATCGAGAAGGCCAAAGGTGAATGGCTGTTCTGGAAGATCTGTCGCGAGGCGGCGAGGCTTTCGAAGTCAATGAAGCAGCGTCCGGAGGAGTTCAACGAGCTCGACGGGCTGCTTTCCTCGAAGTACGTCTGCAATTTCTCGATGTTTCAGTCGCTGCCGGATTTCTGGGCGTTTGATCAGCTTTTTCCCATTATGCCCATCCATCGATTGAACGAACTTCCGACCGAATACGGCGTGCTATGCGACATCACGTGCGACTCCGACGGCACCGTCGACAAGTTCGTCGATCTGAAGGACGTCAAGGAAGTGTTGGAACTCCATCGCACCCGCAGCGACGAGCCCTACTACTTGGCGTTTCTGCTGCTCGGCGCCTACCAGGAGACACTCGGTGATCTACACAATCTCTTCGGAGTCGTAACAGAGGTCAATGTCGCCGTAGGCGTCAACGGTCGGCCGGTCGTCAATAAGCTGATCCGGGGCGACTCCGTACGAGAAGTGATCGAGTACACCGGTCATGACACCGGCGAACTGCGAGACGTGCTGGCGAAGCGGCTTTCAGAGTACAAAGAACTGGGATGGATCGCCGATGACGACGAGCACGAAGTACTGGCAACGGTCTCACGCGTTCTCGATGATTACACTTACCTCAACTAACCTGGTTTTCTCCACGAGGCAAGGCGATGATCGAGGCGGGGGGTGCTTTCGATTCTTGCTATCAGATCGATGGAGCCACGGCGTTCGATAGTCAGTTCAACGTGACGGTGTTCCTGAACGGCGGCGGAGACATCGAAGTCTTCGACAGTGTTTCGGAGAATCTCGGCAGCACATAGGCAAGTTTTCCACAATCTTACGGTGAGAGTCCAGCAGGTCGAGCTGGTTGTGACCTCTGATCGCAGGCCAGCAGCGCCCAGCACACTCATTGTGCGCTACGATCCTCATCCGGGCGTTTCCACCACATGTTACGTGTACATTAATAAGGAGATGAGCCGGGAGCACATCACCACTACTGTCAAGCAGACCCGTGAGCGCATTCACCACCGGCACGAGAAGAAGATTCAGGAAGAGGACGATTTCGAGGCGCCTTCGCCCGATGGTCGCGTCAACTCCCCCCAGGCGGTGGGGGGCGGCACCGCCTCGGTCAGGCGTGTCAACCACCTCTCATCCCAACTGGTCAACAGTGTCATCCTGGGGCTTGGGGCTCAGGGAGCGTGACGGCCGATCCCTCGATTGGCACATCTGCGACGCCATTTGAGGCCGTGCACAGGCGTATCGATGGAGTTCACCGGCGAGCGGGTCGTCCCCGGGAAAACGGATCCCGACCTGATGAACGAGCACTGGGCACGGTACCAGTTCGCTGAACCCTTGGTTCATGGCAAGCTTGTAGTGGATGCCGGTTGCGGGGTCGGCTATGGCTCCGCGTTCCTGGCAACGTCGGCGCGCTTGGTGCTTGCCCTTGATACGTCCGCTGAAGCCCTTGGAGCGGCCCGCGAAGAATACTCACACCCGAAAGTGGCTTTGATCAACGCCGACTGTGGGCACCTGCCCGTTCCCGACGCTTCGGTGGACGTGATTTCCGCCTTCGAGGTCATCGAGCACATGGACGATTGGCAGATGCTCATCAGCGAAGCGGCTCGAGCCCTGGCTCCCCATGGCCAACTACTCGTTTCGACACCCAACCGCATCTACTCGCAGGAATCACGGCGGGAACCCAATCCCTACCACGTCCACGAGTTCGAGTACAGCGAGTTCGAATCGGAGCTTCGGAAGCGCTTCCCCTACGTCATGCTGTTTCTTGAGAATCATTCCGACGCGATCACGTTCATCCCTCCGCAAGGGGAAGAAGTACGTACGCAGCTCAGCGGACGGAAACGCGATCCGGAGAGCGCTCACTTCTTCCTCGCCGTTTGCTCCAAGCAGCCGCAAAATGGACCACCGGCATTCGTATTTCTGACTTCGGGAGGAAACGTCCTACGCGAGCGTGAGCAACACGTGAAAGCGTTACAGGAGCAAATGCACGAGCTCGAGCAGCACATAACGACGCTACAGGAGCAAGTGCGCGAGCTCGAGCAAGAGAACGCTGAGCGAACGAGATGGGCTCAAGAACTGGACGCGGAACTCGAGAGCGTCCGATCCGATCGCAGAAGGCTCATCGAGCGACTGGATGAGACGGAGCAACGGGTCACCGAACGATCAGATTGGGCGATGAGCCTCGACCGGGAACTGAAGGAAACACAACAGCATCTGGCTTCTTTGAAACAGTCGCTCGTCTTCCGGATCAGTCGTCGCATAGGCCTTATTCGCGATCCCAAGGCCGAGGATGAACCAACGCCCTAGCGCCTTTATTACAATCCCGGGCTGGACTCAATGCCTAATGCGCGGGAAGGCCGTCAGGGGAGGCACGAACTGCCTGACTTTCCGCCTTGTTGCTGTTCAGGGTATTTGACGACACCTGTTAGCACAGCAAGCCGGAACAACGTAGTAATGACGGTCTAATAAGTACTTTGAGCGCCAAGTGGGAAGAAAAGCAAGCCGGCCTCCCACACGACTGCGGACTCAGTTGCTCGCGGCCTCCGCCCCAAGGGCCCCATCAAGTGGTCGTTCCTTCCACCAGGAGGCCAGCGTGGAGCCTGAGATGTTCATCCACGTGCCGAAGATAGCTGGCCCCAAGGCCGCGCTGGGGCTCTTCAACACTTCCATGGCCAGAGCCGTTCCCATGCCGCCGTTCTGCATGCCGACTTCAAACGCCACTGTGCGGGCATCGCTCTCCTTGACGCCACTCGCTCGGGCCCCCCAGTAGCCGAGAAAATATCCGAGACAGTTGTGCAGTAGCGCCGCAGCGAACAACCCCGCGCCGACCGTCAGCAGCTTTTCCTGATTGCTGGCGGCAATGATCGCGATGATGTAGCAAATTCCGACCATCGAGACGACCGGCAGTCCGTGCTCTAGCCATTCCTTGCGAAGCAGGGCCATCAGCAATAGAGCCACGGCCAGCGGTCCCATCTGCCGCGCCAGGACAACATCAACGGACTCGACGACGCCCGAATACCCCAGAGCAAAGAAAGATGCGGCAAGCAGCAAGGCAGTCGATCGCCAGATCCGAGCGGGCATCTTCGTGTGCAACATCGCATTGGTAATGAGTCCGGCGCCGATGGGAAGAATGATCAACTCGATGATCGAGATCATCATGTCCCAGACTTTGATCTCCATCAGCCGACCCGCCAACAGCTTCATTGCCAGAGGCGTCATTAGCGGCGATACGATGGTCGAACAGGCCGTCATCGTGACTGAAAGAGCTACGTTGCCCTTGGCAAGATAAGCCATCACGTTGGAGGCCACTCCGCCTGAGCATGCCCCAATAAGGATGATGCCCGTTGCCACTTCCGGGTCGAAGCCGAACGAGGTGGCGATCCCCCAACCGGCCACCGGCATCACACTGAACTGCAGGACGATGCCGATCCCCACTGCATTGGGCATCCGAAAGGCGCGTGCGAAATCGGTCAGACTCAAGGTCGAGCCCATGCCGAACATGATGAGCTGAATCAGAGGGACGATCAGCCGCTTCTGCTCGAAGCTGCCCCAATTCAGAAAAAGAGATGGATAGAAGAGCGCGGCAACAAAAAAGGCGAACACCCAGAATGTGAACGCGAAGATCTTCAGAGTCGAGTGCATCTGGAAGTAGATCGCGAGCATGGCCAGCAGCCCTATGACGCCCGGGCCGAGAAGCGCAACGTTTCCAGTCACACCGCCTGCAAGCGAGACGATCAAAGCAACAGCGCCCAGAATCAAGAACAGCTTTTTGCGGGAACGCTGCGTTGCTTGCGGAATTGGTTCTTCCATGTATCGATCTACCTCTTGACTCGGCCGGCCTCACGGGCAACGGTCTTGTTCCACACAAATCTTGGTACTACTAATAGACGTGCTGCGCCATGCGTATCCTCACGCTGAGGAGCCCACTCTTCCCAAGCGCGGCATCGTATCACAACACCGTCGCACGAAGACACGGGATGGTGCGCCATCACGCCGGACGACGCTTCTGATTCTCGCGCTCCTACTGCTCATCTTGGGCGCGACATGCGGCCGCAAACCCAAGTACCGCGTCCCGCCGCCCATTCCCGCTGTCTTGGGAGCGAAGGAAACCGGTCAAGCGAGTTGGTACGGCGACCCCTACCACGGACGCCGCACGAGCAGCGGCGAAATCTACGACATGGACCAGATGACCGCGGCTCACCTGCGATTACCGTTCGGGACTTGGGTGCGCGTTACGAACTTGCAGAATGGCCTTCGAACCGATGTGCGCATCAACGACCGTGGGCCGTTCGTAAAGAACCGCATCATCGATCTCTCGCGAGAGGCAGCCCGCCGCATCGAGATGATCGGACCAGGTACGGCGCGCGTCCGGCTTGAGGTTATCGCCTTGCCGGGAACACAGCCCGGCCAGCCTCACCGCACAGAAAGCGGCTGCAATGAAAATCCGGCCTACGGCGTGCAAGTCGGATCCTTTCGTGTGCGAGAAAACGCCGAGCGTCTCCGCGACAAGATGAACGCAGCCTACCGCAACGCCAGAATTCTGCGAAAGAAGACCCCCAACGGACGTCGGTACACGGTCTTGCTGGGAGCGGGAGCCGATTCGAATGCCGCGATGAGATTGATGAAGCGCCTGAAACGAGATCATATCGACGCCTTCATGGTGTATGTCTCCCAGGGAGAATTTCTGGATTGCTTATAAGTAGCTGAAGGCCAGGTATTCAGCCGCAATATTGCCAGAGAGCCGTTTGTTCGAGGTTGACACTCCTGCATGCGGATTGGCTGGTGTGTCGTCGGAGGCTCAGTATGTCCTGCGGATCTTACAAGAACTGAACAGCGCCGCTATGCCGCTGCCGAGCAGGGGTGACAACGGAGCGAGCAGGGAACTCTCCGCATCTGCTGTCCATCAGGTTTCGTCGATCGCCGATAAGAGATTGATTCAGGTCGATGTCAGGCTGGGGGACTGCAGCCTCCGACTTGAAGTGCCATCGACCCATCCTTCATGCTGATGATCGTGAAGGATGACTCCACCGAACAGCCCGCCCGTATCCTGGCGGAAAGGATTGTGCGATTGACCCCCTGCGACGGCGCGGCGTGGGAAACGGCCGTTGACGAGTTGGCCGCGCTTGCAATTGACGCGGACCCCCAAGTCGCATCAGCGGGCTCACGGGTGTTTTTCCGTGATGTCGTCGAAGCCATCGCAGATCGTTTTGAACCGGATCTGTGCGACCTCTACGTGCGCCTCTTCTGCCGCACCATCACGGCCAGCAGGAAGGCACCGGATCTTTTATCCGTCGATCGCTTCCTGCAGTCCTTCCGTCTCACTACCGAAGAGGAACTCCTCAGTCGAGCACACCGTGTGCGTCGGCCAAGCGCTTTCGAGGACGGCCGTCATGATGTTGTGCGCAAGGTTCTAGTGCCGTCGCGCGTGACCCTCGGGGCCGACATCGCAGTAACGAGCGTCGTTCTGCGAAAGATGAAAGCTGTATTTCCTAAAGCCGAACTCGTCCTGCTCGGGGGATCCAAAGCAGGCGCCTTGTTCGCCTCGGAGCCTCGGGTCCGTCTTCGGGAGATTGCCTACTCTCGTGGCAGTTCGCTGCGCGCTCGGCTCGGTGCTTGGCCCACTCTCGTCGACATCGTTCGGCAGGAGATCGAAGGCTTGAGATCCGAAGAGTACGTCGTAGTCGATCCGGATTCCCGATTGACACAACTGGGAATCCTGCCGCTGGTCCCCGACGACTCTCGCTATTTCTTCTTCGAGAGCCGGTCATTCACAGCTCCAAGAGCGACCAGCCTGGGTGAACTCACGGACAAGTGGCTTGCCAAGACCTTCGGCGACGACTCTGAGGTATGTATGCCCTACGTGCAGCTTTCCACTGAAGATCGACAACGAGGTGAGAGCTTGAGGGAAGCAGCCGGCAATCGTCGTTTGGTGGCGATCAATCTCGGTATTGGCGACAACCCGTCGAAGCGCGTCACGGACCCCTTCGAAAGTGAGTTGCTGTCTCTGCTTCGTTCCCGAGGATACGCCATCGTGCTCGATCAAGGAGCCGGCAAGGAAGAACTCTTCCGCACTTCGAACCTGATTGACAGCATCCGCGAAACCGGTGCGAGCATAAGCCAACTCGGCGACACCGCCGGACCCTTCGCGGATCTCAACTTCTGGCGAGGCAGCCTCAGCGGATTCGCCGGATATATAGCAGCGTCAGACCTCTATGTCGGCTACGACTCGGCTGGGGGACATTTGGCCGCCGCGCTCGGCGTTCCGGGGATCGATATCTTCGCCGGCGCGGCCTCACCAAGCATGATCGAGCATTGGACCCCTTGGGGGGAGGCCCCCGCCTCAGTCATCGCCGTGCGTCCAGGCCAAACACCAGAAGAAGTACTCGCCGCAGTTCAGGAGCAGCTTCCTTGAGAATCGGACTCGACGCCTCCTACAGTCTTGACTCTTCCCCTTCAGGCGTCGGCATCTACTCCGCGAGCATCATCAGCGCGCTTTTAGCATCGTCTCCCGACGACCACTTCCTGCTCTGCTACCGAGCCAATCGCTTCTTTCGCGCGATGACAAAACCTCGGAACGCCCGCAACACGTCCCGCTACCCTCTGGAAGACCTGATGCTGCCCCATTTGCAAAAGCGGGTCGATCTTTTTCATGGCCTCAATCAGAGACTCCCTTCTTGCAGCTTCCCCCGCACCGTCGCGACTTTCCACGATCTGTTCGTTATGACGGCCGACTACTCCACGCCCGAGTTTCGCCTGCGCTTCACGAAGCTCGCTCAAGACACCGCGCGACGTGCCGACCACATCATCGCCGTCTCGCAATACACCGCCGGCCGCGTTGCCGAACTCCTCTCGTATCCCCCCGAGCACATCTCCGTCGTACACCACGGCGTCCGGCGTGTTCCGCGCATCGCGGATGACGAGCTACGCCGCTTCCGAGCGGCCCACGACCTCGAAGCGCCTTTCATCCTGTATGTGGGAACGCTCCAGAAGCGCAAGAACGTCGAGCGTCTCCTCGAAGCCTTTGAGCACATCGACGTGCCAACCCGTCTCGTCCTCGCGGGATCGGATGGCTACGGGTCCGATCGCATCCTCGATCGTATGGAAACCAGTTCCGCAGCAGCTCGGATCCGCCGCTTGGGCTACGTCGACCGCCCCCTGCTCGAACATCTCTACCGCGCAGCCAGCGTGCTCGCCTTCCCCTCGCTGGAGGAGGGGTTCGGCCTGCCTGTCTTGGAAGCGATGTCGGCCGGCCTGCCCGTGGTCACGTCAAACCGCTCGGCGCTCGCGGAAGTCGCCGGCAATGCCGCGCTGCTCGTCAACCCGGAAGACGCATACGAGATCCGCATCGCCATCGAAGAAGCGCTGGAGGAAGGACCAACGCGCCGCCGTCTCATCAATGCCGGCTTGCAGCGGGAGCAGGAGTTCGGCTGGTTCAAGGCCGCCCGCGAGACCTTGCGGGTCTACAGGAGACTGCTGGAATAGCGTACACCGAGTCACGCCCTAGCCGTCCATCCCTACACTCCCAAGCGACCTGAAAACACAACTTGCCGATAGAATAGAATCGGTCCGCTTCTCCCAAGCAAAGCCCATGCCAGGATTCCGTCTGAACTACGGGGTTGCCGTCTGTCTTTTCGTGGCCCTTGCCCTGCCGGCATACCCCCAACTCGAGTCGAGTGACAGGCCGTTGGCCATTCTCGACGGCGAACCCATCACGGACGCCGATCTTGACATCGAACCCAAGCTTCTGGACTTGCGCCAGCAGGCCTACCAAGCACGCCTCGAAGGCCTCGACAAACTCATCACCCAACGTATCGTCGAAAAAGAGGCCGCCAAGCGCGGCGTCACGGGCCGTGAGCTCCTCCGCAAGGAAGTCGACGACAAAATCGCCGATCCCACTCACGAGGAGATCGAAGAGTTCTACAGAAAGCAGAAAAGCCGCATCAACAAGCCGCTTGAGGAGATTCGGCAACAGATCGGCGTGTTTCTGAGGAACCAGCGTCTCACCGAGGCGCGCAACGAATTCGTCGAAGGTCTGAAGAAAGATAGCGAGATCCGTCTGCTCTTATCCCCGCCACGCGTTCCGGTTTCAGTCGGCGACTCGCCCCGGCGCGGACCCGCCGACACCCCCGTCACCATCGTCGAGTTTTCCGACTTCCAATGCCCCTATTGCCGTCGGGTCCAGCCGACGCTGATCTCAATACTCGAAAAGTATCCCGACAAAGTCAGCCTCGTCTACAAAGACCTGCCATTGCGCAGCATTCATCCCGAGGCGCAGAAAGCCGCTGAAGCCGCACGCTGCTCTGGCGAGCAGGGCAACTTTTGGGAATACCACGACGCGCTTTTCGAGATCCGACGCATCACCAAAGACGACTTCACGAAAATCGCGTCGGATCTCGAACTCGACACCCTTGAGTTCGTCGCCTGCCTCGACTCCGGCAAGCACAAGCCCACCGTTGACGCCGACTTCGACCAAGCGATGCAGATCGGCGCCCAGTCCACCCCCGTCTTCTACATCAATGGGATTCAACTCAAAGGCGCCCAGTCCATCGAAGCCTTCATTCAAATCATCGAAGCCGAGCTGTCTAACGCCACATCCACCGGCGGCGAATGAGTTTCTTTCAACTCGAATCCGCGGCCTCCCACGGCTATTTCCGATCCCACGCAATCACCATACAAGTCCCAATCTCATGGCTACAATTCCACAGCAGATTGCGGTTATGACGCCGGGAAAACCACTCTCGATTCTTCATCACCCCAACGAATCTGCTCTGGCTGGCGGTGTTGATCGAAACGTCTCGAATGCCGTGAATGTGGTCGGGGTCATTGCGGGCGCGCGACGAACGCTCGGGATGCTCCAGCGGTTGCATCGAGTTGCCCATGCAGGGGATGGACCGTGCACGAACTGCTGGGAGATAACCCCCGGAGCGGCGAAGTAGGATCTCAATGAAGGCCGGCGTGGCGTTGTCTACTCTGGACAGGATTCGACAGATGTTCGATGAGGCCGGTATCGAGTACCGTGAGTTGCACCACCCGCCGACGAGAACGTCGGAAGACTCCGCGAGGGTTCGAGGCGAGGATCTCCGAACAGGCGGGAAAGCACTGCTGATGAAAGTAGGCGGCGAGTTCAAGCTGTTCGTGCTGAGCGCCGCGTTGCGAGTGGATTCACAAGCAATACGGAGGTACTTCGATACACGGAAAACGCGTTTCGCGAGCACCGAGGAACTGCAGGAGCTCACCGGTCTCCTGCCGGGGTCTGTGCCTCCGCTTGGGCGACCGATTCTGCCGTTTGACCTGTACGTGGATGAATCGATTACGCAGAACACCCGAATCGCGTTCAACGCGGGTTCAATGACAGATTCGACCTTTTTAGACGTGGAGGACTATCTGAAGGTCGCCAAGCCGACAGTGTTCCGGTTCAGCCGCACATAAACGCCTGATATAGGGTCACCCCCGCATGGACACCTCCGCGAGTTACGAGCCTGTAGGGTGGCCCGCTTTGTCGCCTAGCCACAAAATCACGGCGCGGAGTACGCTAAGTGGATGAACACCGTTTGGTCGAGCTTGCGAGACGAGTTTCCTGTCCTCAAGGAGTGGACCTACCTCAACACCGCCAGCTTCGGCCCCGTGCCCCTCTGCGCCACTCACGCAGCCGAAGCTCACTTCAAGCACCGCGATCAAGCCGCCTGTCTCGACTTCCTCGATTGGTTTACCGATATCGAGAGCATTCGGGCGAAGATGGCCGCTCTTGTCGGCGCATCCCCAGACGACATCGCGTACATTCCGAACGCCGCAACGGCCCTATCCTGGCTCCTGACCGGAATCGATTGGAAGCCGGGCGACCATGTCCTCACACTAACCGATGAATTCCCGAACAACCTCTACTTCGGCTCCGCGCTGGAGAAGAAGGGCGTAGGCGCCTCGACGGTCCCCGTCCCAGACGGCCTCTTCTCGCTCGATGCGCTGCGAGATTGCCTGACCGATTCCACCCGAATCGTGCTTGCCAGCGCCGTGAACTATTCGACGGGCCTGCGCCCTCCGCTCGACGAGATTGGAATGGAGCTGCGAAGGCGCGGCATCCTCTTCTACGTCGACGGCACGCAGAGCGTGGGAGCACTTCCCACTGACGTCCACAACTCGAAAATCGATGTCATGGCCGTTCACGCCTACAAGTGGATGTGCTGCCCGACTGGCATCGGTTTCGCCTACTTCTCGCCTCAGGTTCGTGAGTGGCTTGAGCCGAGCATCTACAGTTGGCGCAGCCACAAGGATTGGCGGAACGTTGACCACCTTCACCACGGTGCGCCCGAGCTTCCCACGACCGCTCTGAAATACGAAGGCGGCATGCAGAACTTCCCCGGAGTCTACGCCCTGGGCGCCGTCGCCACACTGTTCGAGTCTCTCGGACGCAATAACATCGAACAGCAGGTCCAAACCATCGCTGCTGCGACACGTGACAAGCTGCGCACGGCGGGGGCCGAACTACTTTCGGACCGGCATCCCCACTATGACTCGTCCATCATCTGCGGCCGCTTCGAGGGGGTCGATGCATCACGCCTAGCAGTGGCATTGCACCAAAGGCGCATTGCTGTTGCCGCTCGCAAGGGAAATCTCCGCGTATCACCACACTTCTTCAACAACGAAGAAGACATGACCCGGCTCGCCGACGGATTGCATCACGTTTTGCCGCTCTTGCGGTAGCCCGTTTCGATCACCTGCACCTGGGCGTGGGTCGTGGAGCCTGTTGACCCGATCTGGAAGCACCGAAGCCCAGGGGAACTGGTTTCTCGGGTCTCCCCCATGAAAACTTCTGGCCGTACGGCATCAGGTTTTACAGCTACATCGCGGTTTAGGTTGTACCCTTGTACATTTCAACTCGAAAGCAAGGAATTTCGGGGGATTCCCCTGATTCGTCCGCCGGCGGCGGGCCGAAACCTGTCGAGCCGGCTTGGAGGAGACTTCAACGCGATTCCGGAGAGGCATCGGAAGCTGTCGGCTCCGTCGGTCGACCACGCCGCCGGTCGAAACCAGGAAGCAGACCGCCATCGAGCCGCCCTCTCGGCAGCTCGTTCTGCTTCCTAGTAGTTTGACGAGTCCGCCAAGAGAAAGGTTTCCTGGCTGCTCCGCGCCGGGCCAGGGAAGCGCACTGAGAGCGGTGCCCCGGCGCCCTTTCTTTGACGAGTCCGGCCACCGTCATCTACTCTGAACCGTGGTGGGCCAATGGCCTCGACCCCAGGGGGAATCCCAATGAATCGCAGAACCTTTCTGAACAGCACCGCAGTGGCCGGCATGACTGCCGCCTCAGCGCAGCGCGTTCTTGGCGCGAACGATCGCATCGGTATCGGCACCGTCGGGACCGGGGGCCGCGGCCGTACGTTGACGCGCTATTTCAAGGAGAACGAGAAGGCCGACACACGAGCTGTGTGCGACATCTACGAAGCCAACCTGACGCGGGGCGCCGAAACCGCTGGCACGAACACCAAGACCTACCACGAGTACGAGCGGCTGCTTGAAGACAAAGACATTGACGCGATCATCGTCGCCACGCCGGACCACTGGCACGCCCCCATCACCATCGCCGCCTGCGAAGCGGGCAAAGACGTCTATGTTGAGAAACCGATGTGCCACACCATTGACGAGGCCTTCCAGATGATCGATGCCGTACGCAGCACAAACCGCGTTGTCCAGGTCGGCACGCAGAGGCGAAGCTACGACCTCTTCCGCGAAGGCAAGAAGATCATGGAGTCCGGCCGGGTCGGCAAGATCCAACTCGTCAACTCCTGGTGGTACAACAACGTCACCAAGCCGCGCGACCCGGTCGTCGAAGGCAATGTCGACTGGGAACGCTGGCAAGGATACGCCGAGAAGCGCGAATTCGACCCTTTCCGATTCCGCAACTGGTACTGGTTTTACGACTACTCCGGAGGCCTCACCGTCGGCCAGGGCGCCCACATCCTCGACTGCATCAACTGGTATATGGAGGCCAAGTTCCCCCGGGCCGTCACCTGCGTCGGTGTAAAGTCCGGCGTCCCCGGTCTGGAGATTCCTCAAACAACGACCCTTACCGTGGAATATCCGGAAGGCTTCATTGCCGTGTTCACGCTCGGCTACAAGCACATGCGATACCACCGCGCGCACGATCAGATGAAGCAGTTCTGCGGCAACAAGGCACGCTTCGATGTATCCCGCGAGTCACACCACCTCTATGAACCAACTGCTGAGCTGGAAGATAAGCCCGCTTACGAACTCATTCGTTACGGAACCTGGGGCCGCTCGACGGCACAACACGTCGACAACTTCCTTTCGTGCGTCCAATCCCGAAAAGACCCCACCGCACCGGTCGAGGCGGGCGCCTACGCCGCTGTCTCGCTGGCCATGGCGATGGAATCACTCCAATCCGGCAAGCGCATGCTGTTCGACGCTGACGCGAAACGCATGAGTGCTTGAAGACGAAATGCTGGAGCGCGGCATGCTGTGACCGCGGTCTCGGAAGGGCCAAAAGATCTCAAACGAACAGCGCACATAACGGGGAACTCGCCGTCCCGGTCAGCACTTTTTGCGAGCCTTTCGCAAGAACAACTCGTGGACCCGCGTGTCTTCCGTCATTTCCGGATGAAACGTTGCCGCCAGATGCCGCCCTTCTTCGACCAGAATCGGATTACCCTCCAGAGAGGCCAGCACGCGCGCACCACCCCGAATTTCTCTGATAATCGGCGCGCGGATGAAAACGGTCTCCAGTTCGCCCGGCCGGGTGCGATCCTCGAATTCCTTCTCGGGCAGGATCGTCTGGATCGAACTGTCGAGTTGCCGTCCGTAGGCGTTGCGCTCGACCGTCATGTTGATCGCCCCCAGGGAGCGCTGCGACGGAGATGTCACCTCGGTAGCCAGCAGAATCGTTCCGGCACACGTGCCGAAGATCGGTTTCTCGGTAGCAAACTGCTTGAGCGGCTCGAACAAGCCCTCGACATCAAGCAGTTTCAGCATGGTGGAACTCTCTCCACCAGGAAGAATCACTGCATCGAGGGTCGAAAGCTGCCAGGCGTAGTTGACATACACCGTATCGACGCCCAGTCTTCTCAGCGCGCGCTCGTGCTTCTCGAAATCGCCCTGCAGCGCGAAGACGCCAATCTGCATCAGTCCCGAATGACTTTTCCGGTTCTCGTCGTATGGAGGAACTCTGTGAGGAATTACCAGCCTCGGGTTTGGAGAAGTTCCTTCTCCTCGAGTTGGGCGGTGTTGATCCCGCGCATCGCTTCACCTAACTCCTCGCAAGCTTCGAGTAGCTTCTCGGGATCGTTGTAGTAGGTCGCTGCTTTGACGACGGCTCTGGCGCGACGAGCCGGGTCTTCCGACTTGAAGATTCCTGAGCCGACGAACACGGCCTCGGCCCCTAGCTGCATGACGAGAGACGCATCAGCCGGCGTCGCGATGCCACCCGCCGAAAAGTTCGGGACAGGCAGTTTGCCGTGCTCGGCGACGTATTGCACGAGTTCGAGCGGAGCCTGCAGATTCTTCGCAGCCGTCGGCAGCTCGTCTTTTCCCATCACCGTGAGCTGCTTCATCTCTTTCTGGATCGTCCGCATGTGACGCACGGCCTCGACGATATCGCCCGAGCCCGCCTCGCCCTTGGTGCGAATCATCGCTGCACCCTCGGCGATCCGCCGCAACGCTTCACCCAAGTTGCGAGCACCGCAGACGAACGGCACTCGAAACGGACGCTTGTCGATGTGATTCTCCTCATCGGCAGGCGTCAGCACTTCGCTCTCGTCGATGTAGTCGACCTTGAGCGCTTCGAGAACCTTTGCCTCCATGAAGTGCCCGATGCGGGCTTTCGCCATCACCGGGATATGCACGGTCTCCATGATCTCGCGAATCTTTGAGATGCTCGCCATGCGAGCCACGCCGCCTTCCTTGCGGATGTCGGCGGGCACGCGCTCGAGCGCCATCACCGACGTTGCGCCAGCGTCCTCGGCAATCTTTGCCTGATCGGCATTCGTGACGTCCATGATCACGCCGCCCTTGAGCATTTCGGCCAAGCCGGCCTTCAAGCGAAAGTCATTATCCAAATACATCGCCGTTACCTCCGATGCCGCTGTGCAAGCAAATGCTCACACCCGTGTCCACGACTCCCACCGCCTTGACATAAGCGGCAGGGACGGCTCTAGGGTACCACTCATCGTAGCGCCGGTCTCGTTTGCGGGCAAGACACCGCTGCCGCTTGTCAACACAAGATAGAACATTCCCCTTTCGCGGCATGGGTTCATTTTGCATTCGCCGCAGCGGAAGCAGCCTGCAAGGCGACGGGAGCTGCAGCGAACGCTGCGCTTCGCGCATTTTCCTGGGAGAAACGGGGGTTTCGCACTTTCGCAGGATTTCCCAGCTAACGGCGCTTGAACAGTTGCTCCAGAGTAAGAAAATGCCAAGCAAACGTGGACAGGCAAGCCGTGCCTTGTCGGCGGGTGCGGCGGTCCGGGCGGGGGTTTTGGTTTTGCGGCCCTTTCGCATGAACGGCGACCCGAACGGCCATAAAGGCCGTGTTACTGGCGCAGGCGGCTCGCACTTCGTCCTGCCGGCCCTCTCACGTACTTTCGACTCCCCCACGCCGGGAGAAATGCAGGCCAGGTTTCCAGCCTCGATGTCATCATGCCAGGTCGGCTGGGGCGGTAAAACCAAGACTGAAGGGCTTCAGTACCTCGAGCCGAAGGGGAACGACCTGCTTTGCTCACCCGGGGTACTTCTCACACCGATCCGATAGACAACGCTGCCGCAGACAGACTTGTTTGAGCCCGCCGTCCCTATCCGTCTAGTCGAATCGTGTCCCTGCGAGCAAGTATCATGGCCCGCCCCGAGCGCGTACGGTGAAAGCCGGCCGCAGAAAGCGCTGCGGACCTCCAAAGCGGAGGTCCGCCATGGGTTTCCGCCTGTGCGCTACTCTCAGGGTAGGTCGCTTGTCAGCGATGACCTGAAAAAGGCGCCGGCCTTGCAGGGAGTGCTCCATTGATCCAGCGAGTTGTTTGGGCGAATCTTCGGCACCGTCGCATGCGGACGGCGCTCGCCATTTCGGCGATTGCGATGGAAGTGGCGATGATTCTGTTGATCCTGGGATTGTCGGATGGTTTGGTGGGGGAGTCGGTACGGCGGCAGCGGGGCATCGGGGCCGACATTCTGATGCGGTCCCCTACGTCGAGCAGCGCAGTCACTTCGGGTCCGGCGGGCATCGACGAATCGGTGGTCACTGACATCGAGAAGCTGCCGGGCGTGGCGATGGCGATAGGCACGGCGTTCTCGATGAGCGCAGGGCTGAACACCGTAACGGGCATCGATATCAACCAGCTCGACCGGATGGCTGGCGGGCTGGGCTATGTTGCAGGCAAGCCTTTCGAACAACCCTATGAAGCGGTAGTCGACGAGTATTACGCCAAGCAACGCAAACTTTCCGTCGGAGATACTCTTCCCCTGTTGAACCGCGATTTCAAAGTGGCGGGCATCATCGGAGCGGGCAAAGCTTCGCGAATTTTTATTCCCCTCAGGACCAAACAGGAGCTGATGCGCTGGGAGGGTCGGCTCAGCCAAATCTATGTACAGCTCGATGACTCGGAACAGGCGCGGGGCTTCGCCGAAGAACTACAGAGGATGTACCCTGACAACCCGGTCTATACGATGGAAGTATTCCTGTCGATGTTCGCCTCACAGACACGGGGCAAGGCTGACGAATTCGTGGATGTGATTGTCGGGATCGCGGTAGCCGTGGGCTTCATCGTCGTGCTGATCTCGATGTACACCGCCGTGCTCGACCGTACGCGCGAGATCGGGATTCTCAAGTCGCTGGGGGCGTCGCCAGGCTACGTCGTGAACATCTTCCTGCGGGAAACGGCGCTGCTCACCGTGGCGGGCATCGTGTTGGGAATCGGCCTTGCGCGCCTGGGTGAGGCCATGCTGGAGAACAGCTTTCCGCTCGTTACGGTCAGCATTCTCGGGGGGCACCTGATGCGCGCAACGGCGATTGCGCTCGTCGGGTCGATCCTGGGGGCGCTCTACCCATCGCTCAAGGCAGCGAGGCAGGACCCGATCGAAGCGCTGGCCTACGAATAGAAGTCTGTGTTCGGGACGTAACCTGGAGCACTCGCCAAGCATCCAAGTTGGGAAGATTGTCTCGTCTAAGTTACTGTCCAGAGGGGTTGACAGCTCGCCTGAGATCAAGGAGTTTCCGAACATGAAACGTATTGTCTGTTTGGTGTCCGCATGCGCCTTCCTGCTCACCGGTCTTGCTCTGGCGGACGAGTTGCATCTCCGCACCGGGGCAGTCATCACGGGAAGTTATGTCGGTGGCGATACGCGGTCGGTCCGCTTTATCGGGCCGGACGGCAATGTGCAAACGTATTCGGTGGACGACGTGGCAAGCATCCATTTCGAAACTACCTCGACATCCTCGGCTCCCGCGGCTCCTTCAGCGAGCCGAACGGCTTCCTCGAAGCCTACGTTCACGGTGCCGGCCGGAACGGTGATTACGGTTCGGATGATTGACCCGATCGACGCCGACATTACGGGAGCCGGCGAACGCTTCCGGGCGAGCATTGACGACCCGATCAGCGTTGACGGCCGGATCGTGGTGCCCCGCCATGCCGATGCTACGGTGCAGGTGACGCGCGTGGAGCAGGGCGGCGCAGTTCGGGGCAGCGACGAGGTCGCTCTGAAACTCTATGACATCACCGTGGACGGGCAGGCCTACCAGATCGCCACCAACTACGCTGAGGTCAAAGGGGAAGGCAAGGGCGGCAAGACGGCTCGGAACACGGCCATCGGCGGTCTCGGCGGCGCGATCATCGGCGGTATTCTCGGCGGCGGCAAAGGCGCCGCGATCGGCGCGGGTGCGGGCGCCGGTGCGGGGGTCGCCGTCGCGGCGGCACGGGGAACCGAACTGCGGATTCCGTCAGAGTCGAGGCTCGACTTCGTGCTCCGCACGCCGTTAGGGCTGATGTGAGAGCACTGTCGCACTGGACAGGCGGTTGCTGTCGGCCACCTTGTTGCTGCGCCTGCTCGCACTGAACGTTTCGGGGCCGCCCAGGATCCGACCTTCAAGACGAAACCGGCCAAGGCTACCGGGGCATTGTCTTCCCGCTTCCAGCCCGGTATAATGACGACCAATTCTGGATCGGGTGATCCTTGCAGGGAGGCTCAATGAAGAATCTTGCATTGCTGTTCCTCTCTTTCGCCATGGCCAACGCACTTGCCGCCACTCATCTCAAGGTCGGCGACAAAGCGCCGGGCTTCTCGATGCCGGCTACCACCGGCGGGACCATTTCCCTTTCTGACTACGCGGGCAAACAGACGGTTGTCCTGGGTTTCTTCCCGGCTGCCTTCACCGGTGGTTGAACGAGGGAAGCCAAAGCGTACCAGGCTGGTATCGCAAATTTCGAGAATGCCGGAGCTCAAGTGCTCCTGGTCAGCACGGACAACGTGCCAACCCTGAGGTATTGGGCGGGAGAGCTGGGGGTCAGCTACCCATTGCTGAGCGACTTTGCGCAGCGCAAAGCCGCCAAGGACTACGGAGTCCTCATGGCCGAGCGGGGCATGGCCTCACGGGCAACTTTCGTGATCAACAAGGACGGTGTGATCACACATATCGAGGAGGGTGGCAGCGCGGTCGACCCGACCGGCGCCCTCAACGCCTGCACTCGCAGGTAGGCTCTGCTTCCAACTCCGGCCGGGATTGAAAGCGCGGTCGGAGCGCAGCAGTTCACAATCCGTTGACCTCAGACCATCAACAGAGCGGGGTGGAGCGAGGATTCCTGCAGGCGCGGGTCTGGGCGACTGCGAAAAAACAAGGGTAGAAACCGCCCCGCCCGGTCGGACACAACCGTCAGGCTGTCTCGCAAAGATCACTGCCTCCAGGCGCAGCCTGAAAGCCCGGAGACAGGAACGCATACGGCATTGCCATACAGGAGAACGCGCTCTCTCGGCGGGCGCTGGAAATCCGGCGGATGAACGGCAACTTGCAGCTGCAAACCATGCGCCGGTTGGGTGTGGGGCTTCGCTTGAGCGTAACGGAGAATCCGGCGAGAGCCGGGGGAGCATGGTATTTTCGTAGATTGACGCCGGCATGCCTTCATGCCGGCTCACGTCGATAGATTCCCCAGGGGAGGCAGACTGTCACATGGCTGGACGCAAGGAAACCGTTTCGTTCGAGATCCAGGAGGATGCGGTCCGCATGCTAAACGCGGCCGCGGAGAAATACAACCTCAGGGACGCCGGCAAGGCGCTCCGTTGCTTGATCGACTACGCCGCGCAAGACGGCGATTGGGACCAGATCTTCGGCGAGGTCCGCTGCCTGCGCTGCGGCGGACGTCCGGGCTGGTTCGAAGAGAAAGCTTCGTAGCAGAAACCGGCCACCCACTTGGAGAAACTCCGTAAGGCAAGGTGGACAGCGCCACCGGCGAACGGGGTTTACGTTGCGCCAGAAAGTGCTATATTGGTCAGCCTATGCCGCGTGGCTACATCCCGATTCTGATTTTCCTCGTATTGGCATTCGCCTTCCCAGTGGTGACGATCCTCGTGGCGAAGCTGGTGCGGCCCAGCGCGCCGGGCAAGACGAAGCTGGAAGCATACGAGTGCGGCATTCCGTCGGATGCAGACACGCGCGGGCGGTACTCGATTCGCTTCTACCTTGTCGCCATCCTGTTCGTGGTCTTCGACGTCGAGACGATATTTCTGATCCCCTGGGCCATTCAGTACAACGTGCTTGGGCTGTTCGGACTGATCGAAATGCTCGTGTTCCTGGCGATCCTGATCGTGGGGTACATCTGGATCTTCCGCCAGGGCGCCTTGAAGTGGGTTTAGCCTGACCTGATTTTTCGGCCGCTTGACACGGCAACATCCCCTGTCTTCCCATCCAGGCAGCCCTGCATCGGGCCAATCAGAAGCAGCGGCCCATTGCGATCAACTCCGCCACATCGGATTCACAACACTGGCCGGCAGGGCCTCACTCGGCGGTCGTGACGAGGCGCCGACTTCGGTTTCAACGTCACATCAGGTGTTTTCCGGGCTCAAGACTCCCGGTGCTACACTGACCGCTGTCATGAAGAAACCCGCCGGATTCGCTCTGTTGAGCGCTTGGGGGTTGGCTTTGACTTTGATGGCATGCGGCGGCGCGGACCGGCCTGCAAGCCATTCGGAGAGCCCGCCCAACATCATTCTCATCATCACCGATGACCAGGGTTGGGCGCAGGCGGGCTTCCGTGGAAACGATGTCATTCAGACGCCGAATCTCGACCGGTTGGCCGCGGAAAGCGTCAACTTCACGCGGTTCTACGTGTCGCCGGTCTGCGCCCCGACGCGGGCCAGCCTGATGACGGGCCGTTACAACTACCGGACGGGAGTCGTCGATACCTACATCGGCCGGGCGATGATGCACAGCGACGAAGTTACGGTCGCCGAAGTCCTGCGCGACGCCGGATACAAGACGGGGGTCTTCGGCAAGTGGCATCTTGGCGACAACTATCCGTTGCGAGCGATGGATCAGGGCTTTCAGCAAACGCTGGTCCACAAGGGTGGCGGCATCGGCCAGCCATCGGACCCGCCTGGAACGAGCTATTTCGATCCCATCTTGCAGTGGAACGGCGAGCAAAAGCCCTACGCCGGCTATTGCACGGACATCTTCTTCAACACCGCGATGACGTTCATCGAGCAGAACCGCGATCACCCCTTCTTCGCCTACATCCCGACGAACGCGCCGCATTCGCCGTACGACGTTCCCGAGTCGTACATCGAGCCGTACCGCGCGCAGGGCCTTGACGACAAGGATGCACGAATCTACGGCATGATCACGAACATCGACGAGAATGTGGGCAAGCTGCTCGACTTGCTGGATCAACGCGGTTTGGCGCACGACACGATTGTCATCTTCATGACGGACAACGGACCGACCACACGACGTTACACGGCGGGTCTGCGAGCGCGGAAGGGAAGTGTCTACGAGGGTGGCATTCGTGTTCCGTTTCTGGTCCGCTGGCCCGGGACGTTTCAGCCGCGCGAGGAGGAGCGGATCGCCGCTCACATCGACGTGCTGCCGACGCTGCTTGAAGCGGCGGGTGCGACCGTGCCCAGCGACCGCAAGATCGACGGGGTGAGTCTGCTGCCGCGCCTGCTCGATCCCGAGGAGCAAATCGAGGGCCGCACCCTGTATCTGCAGTCGCATCGCGGGAACGTACCGCAGCGGTACCGCGCATTCGCCGCCGTGACGCAGCAGTACAAGCTTGTCCAGGCAAAGCACTTCGGCCAGCCGATGCCACAGGATGCCCGACTCGAGCTTTACGACCTGGCGGCGGATGCGAGCGAGGAGAAAGACATAGCCGAGCAGCAGTCCGAGGTTTTCGAACGGCTCAAGAAGAGTTATGAAGAGTGGTTCGAGGATGTCTCGTCGACGCGCGGCTACGACCCGCCGCGTATTCCGCTTGGCACGGAGCATGAGAATCCGGTCATTCTGACGCGCCAGGACTGGCGGATCGTCGGACCCGATGGTTATGGCGACAAGAACCTCGGCTATTGGGAAGTGGAAGTCGCCACGGCCGGGAAGTACGAGATCCGGTTGCGCTTCCCGAAACAGGAAGCTGCCGTCCGCATCGAGTTTGCGCTCGGCGATGCGCAGGCCGCTGCATCGTTCGTCGCCGGCACGGAGTCGGCTACGTTCGGTCCGTTTGCCTTGGCCACAGGTCCCGGAGAACTGGAAGCGCGGTTGATCCGCGAAGATGAGACCTTCGGAGTGAAGTATGTCGACGTGACCAAGGTCGAGTAGATCATTCTTGATCTATTACGCCAACGGGGTTTTCTTCCGCCGCCGACACGGACTTTGTCCCGAGATTCTCAAGATTGCTACTATAGCCGGGCAAAGGAGCCATCCATGATGTGGACTCAAGATCCTCATAACCTGCATTCGCTT
>JAPPLB010000121.1:0-9402 GCA_028819575.1 Bryobacterales bacterium
CCACGTGGCGAGGCGAAGTGGGTGAGAGGGCCGTCAGGGCTAGGCGCAAGCCGGGCGGAGGAAAAAGGCGCGCGCAACACGGCCTTAAGGGTTTTTCACGAAATACGAATCATGGCCTTTGCAGTTCACCGGCCGTCAGACATATCTTCTGGAGCGAACCAGTCCTCCGCCCATGGTTTTCACGAAACACGAGACACGAAACACGAATCACGGCTTTTATGATTTTCACGAATCACGGCCTTTGATTGAGGGACATCTCGATGACGGAGTCAAACAGCTCTTGCGATTCTTCCGGGGATCCGCTTGCCCGATCTGAGGTTCGGAAACCGGAAATCTCCGCATCTGCTCCACCGATAGCGATCGTGGGCATGGCCTGCCGGTTCCCCGGCGCGCCGAGCATTCCGGACTTCTGGCGCCTGCTCGAAGAAGGCCGCAATGCGGTGACGGAGGGCGTTCCGGGTTCGGGAATCGGGCGCATGGACGAGTTGTTCCCCGATGCTCGGATCCCCAGCGAGGCCTGTCGTTTCTGCGGCTATGTCGATGGCATCGAGCAGTTCGATGCGGGCTTCTTCAGAATTTCTCCGGTCGAGGCCCAGTTGCTGGACCCGCAGCAGCGGATGATGCTCGAGACCACCTGGCAGGCTCTCGAGGATGCGGGGATCGATCCGGATCGGCTGAAGGGCAGCCTCACCGGGGTCTACACCGGCATCAGCAACGACGAATACCGGATGCTGGTTGTGGAGTCGAGCAAACCCGCCGAGGCGGCCTCGTGCCTCTATGCACTGAGCGGCACCAACCTGAACGGTACCAGCGGGCGCGTTTCTTTCGTGCTGGGCCTCATGGGGCCGGCGAAGGCCGTGGACGCCGCCTGCGCGTCGTCCATGGTGTCGGTGCACGACGCCGTGGCGGACCTGCAGCAGGGCAAGGCGGACCTGGCCATTGCGGGCGGTGTGCAGGCCATCCTGAACAGCCGCATTTTCGAGCTCCGCGCGGATGCCATGATGCTGTCCCCGGACGGGCAGTGCAAGACGTTCGATGCCTCCGCGAACGGTTATGTGCGCGGCGAGGGCTGCGGCGTCGTCATCCTGAAGCGGCTGAGCGAGGCCGAGGCGGATGGCGACCGCATCTGGGGGGTCATCCGGGGTTCGGCGGTGAATCACGGCGGAGCCAGCATCGGACTGACCGTGCCGCACACCCCGGCGTTGGAACAGGTGATCGAAACGGCGCTCTCGCAGGCCGGTGTCCCTGCTTCGGATGTCGATTACCTGGAGGCGCACGGGACGGGCACGGCGGTAGGCGACCCGATCGAGATCGAAGCGGTGGCCGCTGTCTACGGCAAGGGACGCGAACCCGGCCGCCCTCTCTTGGTCGGTTCCGTGAAGACCAACGTCGGTCACCTCGAGTCGGCTGCCGGCATCGCCGGCCTGATCAAGGCGGTGCTGGTGATGCAGCGCGGAGTGATCCCGAAGCACCTGCATTTCCAGGTTCCCCACCCTGGCCTCGATTGGGACAGCATGCCTTTGCGGGTGACTTCCTCCATGATGGACTTGCCGCAGCGTGACGGACGGCCGCGGCTGGCGGGCGTGAACTCCTTCGGGATTTCCGGGACGAACGCTCACATCGTGGTCGAAGAATACAACGCCCCGGATGGGCTGCCCTACGGACAGCGTCAGCTTGTCGGCTCGGCCCAGGCGGTGGAGGTTTCTCTGCCGCAGGCCCTGGCGGATCTGCCGCTGCCGGAGCAGGGGATCCAGCGGCGCGGGACCCGTTTGCTGCCGCTGTCGGGCAAATCGGAGACCGCGCTCCGGCAACTGGCGGAGCGTTATCTCTCATGGCTGGACGAGCATGCGGAGGACCTTGCTTCCAACAACGCCGCTGAGCCGTTTCTCTCGGACATGGCATGGACGGCGGGCGTCGGGAGGAGCCATTTTGATTACCGAGCGGGCGTGCTGTTTCGGGACGCCGGATCGCTGCGGGAGGGCCTGCAAGCGTTGGGGAGCGCGGACGAGAGGCCAGGGCCGCAAAACGCGGCGAAGGTGGCGTTCGCCTATACCGGTCAGGGTAGCCAGTGGTCCGGCATGGGAAAGGCGCTCTACGAACGTGAGCCGCTGGCGCGGGCGGTTCTCGACCGCTGTGAGGAGGCGTTTCGGGCCGCAAGGGGCGCCTCGTTGCTCGATGTGATGTTCGGGGGCGGCGAAGGCGATCTGAGCGATACGGCGTGGGAGCAGCCGGCTCTCTACGCGCTCGAATGCGCGCTTACGGCGCTCTGGTCGAGTGTGGGGGTTCGCCCCGTAGTGGTGCTGGGGCACAGCGTCGGGGAACTGGCGGCGGCGCAGGCGGCAGGGGTGTTCAGCCTCGAGGATGGAATGCGCTTTGCCGCCGCGCGAGGCTCTCTGCTGTCGGAAACCGAACCGGGCGCCATGGCTGCGGTGTTTGCCCCTCCGGCAAGAGTGGTGTCTACCGTAGCGGAGCTGAACGCGTCGTCTGCGGGTGTCGGGCTGAGCGTCTCGGCGGACAACGGCGCCCATCAGGTGGTAAGTGGCCCGGTTGCGGAAATCGAAACCATCATGAAGCGTTTCGAATCGGAAGGAGTCCGGGTAAGGCGGCTGAACACGGCCAAGGCCTTCCATAGCGCCCTGGTGGAGCCGGCTTTGGGCCGGCTGCAAGCTTCCATGGATGGGGTGGCGATCGAGCCTCCCTCCCTCACCGTCGTCAGCAACCTGACTGGACGCGCGGTCGAGCCGGGCCAGGCGCTGGACGGTGCCTATTGGCGGCGGCATGCCCGCGAGGCCGTGGCGTTCGCCGGCGGTGTCCGGACATTGGCGGAACTCGGAGTCGATTTGGTGGTCGAGATAGGCCCGCGGCCGGTGCTGGCTGCGATGACGGTCTCGGCTTGGCCGGACTCGGCGCCGGCGCCGGAGGTGCTGTCGAGCCTGCGCCCGCCTTCCGGCGACTCATCGGCTTCCGCGGATGGCGCCGGTTTCGTGCAGGCCGTCGCGGAAGCGTACCAGGCGGGGTTGCCGATTCGTTTTGAGGGGCTTTTTGCGGGGGAGGAGCGGCGTCGCGTATCGTTGCCGAGCTATCCGTTCCAACGCGAGCGCCACTGGCTCGAGACGACGAAACAACGGCGCCCGGCCGACGGTCACCCCTTGTTGGGCATCCGGCGCGAATCCGCCAGCGGCGAGGTCTCCTTCGAGACGGAAGTCTTCCCGTCGGATCCGGAGTGGTTGAACGACCACCGGGTGTTCGGCCGGGTCATAGCTCCTGGCGCGCTCTACGGAGCGATGGCCGCTGCGGCGTCCCTTGCCGAAGGCAGCGGGGGATCGATGGTTGTGGAGGACATGCAACTGCACAACGCGCTGGTCTTCCCGGAGCAGGACTCCGAGGACGGCGCGGATGAAGAGGGCCGCAAGGTGCAGGTTCTGCTTGATGATTCCGAGCGGGCGGATTCGCGTCGTGTCCGGATATTCAGCAAGGGCGGTGAAGAGGGATGGACGGTGCACGTGGAAGGCCGTGTGTCGCCGGGCGCCCCGATACCGGAAACCGCTGGGCGCGTCGATCTGGATAGTCTCAAGGCTCCCCTGTCGCCGCTAGACGTGTCCGCCTACTACCGCGCCAGGTCCGCTACGGGCATCAGTCTCGGCCCGTTCTTCCGCACGCTTGGGAAGGTCTGGTCCCGGCCGGGCGAGGCGTTGGGCGAGATATGTTTTCCCGAAGCTCTCGGCCGCAACGGGCTGGACGTTCACCCGCTCCTCCTGGACGGTTGCTTCCAGGTTGTGGCCGCGGCCCGCAATCCGGGCGGGGTCGAAGAGGGAATCACCTACCTGCCGTTTGGCTGGGAGCGTCTGTGGCTGGCGGATCGGCTCCCGGATCGCTTGCTCTGCCATGTGCGCATGAGTGAGGTCTCCCGGGGGACGGAAGAGGAAACAGGCGAGCGGCCGGAAGTCCTGAACGGAGAACTGCGCATCTACGATCCCGACGGGCTTCTGCTGGGCGGGTTGAGCGGGTACACCGTGAAGCGCGCGACGCCGGCGGCGCTGCTCTCGGCAGTCGAAGGGGTGAAGGACCTGTTGTATGAGGTGGTGTGGCGCGAGAGGGCTCTCGCAACGGGAATGCTGTCCGCGGATTTCCTCCCGTCTCCGTCAACGGTTGCAACCCGCTCGGGGTTGCTCTCTGAATATCTGGCTGAGGAAGGAGTCGCTCCCCGGGACAGAACCGCGCTGCTGACCGACCTCGAGCGTTGGTCGCGCTCCTGTGCGCTTCAGACCTTGGAGAAGCTGGAGTGGGAGCGCGAGGTGGGCGCGACCGTTGATTCCGAGGACTTGCGGCGGCGCTTGAATGTCATCGATGAGCATAAGCGCGTGTTCCGCCGGATGCTCGAAATGCTGGCCAGGTCCGGCGTGTTGGAGGAAGTGGACGGCCTCTTCGTCGTGAAGATCGGGTCCGGCGATCCCTTGCCCGATGAAATGCCGCCTGATACCGAGGAATTTTCGGCTCGAATGGCCGAGCGGTATCCCCATGGCTTGACCGAGATCGGGCTGTTTCGACGGTCTGGCGCCGCCTTGGCCGATGCGCTTCTGGGGCGGGCGGACCCGCTGACGATCCTGTTCAGCAGTGGAGACCCCACCCCCGCCGATCTGTATCGCAAGGCGCCCGTGGCTCGTGCGGCGAACCGGCTGCTGAGAGAAACGGTGCAAGCGCTCGTCGCGGACTTGCCCTCCGACCGGCGCCTCAGGGTGGTCGAAGTCGGAGCCGGTACGGGGTCGGCGACCGCTGCCATCCTTCCGGAACTCCCGGACGGACGGTTCGACTACATGTACACCGATATCTCGGCGGGCTTCTTTGCGGAAGCGGAAGCGCGTTTCGGAGGCCAGGAAGCGTCGATCGAATACCGCATGCTGGATATCGAGAAGGATCCGGTCGAGCAGGGATTCGACTTCCACGGTTATGACCTGGTGATTGCCTCCAACGTCCTGCACGCCACGCGGTATCTGCAGGAGACGCTCGCGCACTGCCTGCGGCTCCTCGCGCCATCGGGGCAGATGGTCGCGCTCGAGAACCTCAGGGGCATGGGTTGGATGGACCTGACTTTTGGGCAGTTGGACGGTTGGTGGCGGTTCGCCGACGACTACCGTCCGGACCATGCCCTGGTGAGTCCCGCTGTGTGGCGTCGCGTGCTCGCGGACGTGGGTTTCGAAGAAGCGAAGGTCCTGGGCTTGGAAGAGTCCGACTCGACCGGGTTGCCGGATAAGGGTGTGATCGTGGCGCGGGGTCCGTCTGAGGTGACCGAGCGGCCGGGAGTCTGGGTTCTGGCGGCGGATCGTGCCGGCAAGGCCGAGCAACTGGCAAAGGAATTGGCCTCGCGCAACCAGACCGTCGTGCTGGCGGACTCTGAACTCGACGGGCAGGGGTATTCAGGAGTGGACGCGTCCGGAATCATCCGGACAACCGTGGACATGGAGCGGCGCGAGTCGTGGCGATCGCTGTTGGAGAGCCTGCCCGAGGACACGCCGCTGAGCGGCGTCGTGCACCTGGTGTCGCTGGGCGGACACGGCCTCAATGCGGCGACCGAAGAGATGGCGGTGGATACGAGGCGAGCGGTGGCGAGCGCATTGGCGCTGGTGCAGGCGCTGCTTGATTCCGACACGGCGCCTGAGAAGGGTGTGTCGCTCCTGACTCGGGGCGCGCAGGTGCTCGAGAGGGAGATAGCCGGCGAACTTGCCGGAGCGGCGCTATGGGGCTTCGGGAAGGCCGTGGCCCGGGAAGCGGTGCATCTGAAGCCGAGGATGATCGATTTGGACCCCGCTCAGACGCCTTCGCCGGAAATCCTTGATGAACTGCTGTATCCCGATCACGAAAATCACATCGCATATCGCTATGGCCGGCGTATGGCGGCCCGCCTGGTCCGGGTCGGAACCGGCGCGGAGAGGCTGGCCTTGCCGGAGGAGTCGTCCTGGGTGCTGGCTCCGGACCCGAGCGGCGTGTTCGAGAAACCGTACGTCAAGCCCCTGCCGGAGCGGTCCCTCGAACCGCGGGAAGTCCGCGTCGCGGTCCAGGCGGTCGGACTCAACTTCTGGGATGTGTTCCGCTCTCTTGGCTTCATTGAAGAGGGGGATTTGGGCAGGGAGATGTGCGCCCGCGTGATCGATGTGGGTTCCGAGGTGTCAACCGTCTCGGCCGGCGACCGTGTGGTTGGATTGGGATGGGGCGCTTTCGCGGCGGAAATGGTCACGAGGGAGGAATTGGTGGCGCCCGCGCCATCGGGAATCTCGGTGACGGAACTCGCCACGGTGCCGAGCGCCTTCGTCTCGGCCGCGTTGTCGTACGAGTTTTCCGGATTGGAGGCCGGCGAACGGGTGCTGATTCATGCAGGCGCCGGTGGTGTGGGAATCGCGGCCATCCAGATGGCGCATGCCGCGGGCGCGGAGGTGTTCGCCACCGCGAGTGCACCGAAGCAGGCCTATCTCCGCTCGATCGGTGTGGAGCATGTATTCGACAGCCGTACAACGAATTTCGGAGAGGAGATCCTCGCGGCCACGGGCGGCGCGGGGGTCGACATTGTGCTGAACAGCCTGACGGGCGAGGGCTTCATCGACGCAAGCCTTTCCTGCTTGCGGCAAGGTGGCCGCTTCGTGGAATTGGCCAGGCGGGACATCTTGAGCGAGGAGGAGATGGCCGCCGTCCGTCCCGACGTGGCCTACGCCATCCTGGAATTGGATGTCTTGAAGAAGACCGAACCGGCTTGGGTCGGTAGGGTCCTCCGGGACGTGATGGCGCGCCTTACGGCGGGGGAACTGAAACCGATTGTCCACAGCAGGTGGCCGCTGGCCGAAGCGGGGGCGGCATTGAGGTTCATGCGGTCCGCCCGGCATCTCGGCAAGATCGTCCTGACGACTCCGCCGCTGGTGACGGGTCGCTTGCGGCAGGATCGGACGTACCTGGTGACCGGCGGCCTGGGCGGTATCGGGTGCGCCGTGGCCGGCTGGTTGGCGGACCGCGGAGCGGGGACGATCGTGCTGAATGGACGGCGGCCGCCCGATCCCGAGATCGAAAGGAGATCGACTCGTTGCGCGAACGTGGGTTCGCCGTGCGGGTGGAGCTTGCGGATGTGACGGATTTCGCCGCGGTGGACGGAATGCTGTCCCGGATGGATCGGGAACTGCCGCCGCTCGGCGGTGTGATTCACAGCGTGGGAGTGTTGTCGGATGCTTCGTTGCCGAACCAGAGTTGGGAGAGGTTCGAGCAGGTGCTGTGGCCGAAGGTGCTGGGTGCGTGGCATTTGCACCGCGCGACGGCAGGCCGCGATCTGGATCTCTTCGTCCTTTTCTCCAGCCGGGTCGGCGTCATGGGCAATCCGGGCCAGGCGAACCATGCGGCGGCCAATGCGTTTCTGGACCAGCTCGCCGCCCACCGGCGGGCGATGGGGCTTCCGGGACAGGCCATTGCCTGGGGGGCGTGGTCCGAGATCGGCGAAGCGGCGGAACAGAAGGATCGGATTGAACGGCAGCGGGCGGCGCTCGGCGGACGCTGGTTTACACCCCAGCAGGGTCTCAGGGCTTTCGACAGGCTGGTTCGCCAGGACGTCACGAATTCCGTCGTGATGTCCATGGACTGGTCGGTATTCGAGGAGGCTGTCGAGGACCGTCCGTCTTTCCTGGAGGATCTGTTGTCTGCCGGCCCCAAAGCCGAAGCCGGCTCTCCGGCCCTGGCGGATGACTTGGTGTCCCGGCTGCGGCAGACCCCTGTGGCGGAGCGCGAAGGTCTGCTGGTGTCTTTCCTGCAGCGCGAGGTGCAGGCGGTTCTGAGGCTGACGTCGACGCCGGCGCCAACGGTGGGGTTCTTCGATCTGGGGATGGACTCGTTGATGGCCGTCGAGCTGCGGAACCGGCTGAACCGGGCGTTCTCCGGGGAGTATACGACGCCCAACACGGTGGTGTTCGACCACCCGAACATCGCGGCGCTCGCCCTCTTTCTGGTCGAGGAGCTCGGCGAGGCCGGCGAGGCGCCGCCGCCCCAGGAGCGGCCCGCGCCGGAACCTCGCTCCCCGGTCCGGCGCGAAGAGGATGAGCGGATCGCGATCGTGGGCATGGCGTGCCGCTTTCCCGGTGCAGCGGATGTTTCTGCCTTCTGGCGTCAGCTTGAAGCAGGCGGAGACGCGGTGACGGACGGACGCCAGGATTCCGGGACCTGGAGCGGTGTCGTCGGAGACCCTTCCACCGGGGAAGCCGCTGACAGGCGAGGCGGTTTTATCGAAGGGATCGACCGTTTCGACGCAAGGTTCTTTGGGATCAGGCCGATCGAGGCGCGGATGATGGATCCCAGGCAGCGGCTCTTGCTCGAGACGAGTTGGGAGGCTTTCGAGGATGCGGGAATCGACCCCGGCCCGCTGCAGGGTAGCCGCGTCGGAGTGTATGCCGGTGTGGGCAGCAGCGAGTACCGGGAGTTGTGCGAAGCCAGCGGAGAGGATCACAGTTACCTGGGTACCGCCGGAAGCGTGACGGTGGGGCGGGTTGCGTACACGCTGGGTCTCAGGGGGCCGGCAATTCCGATGGACTTGATGTGTGCCTCGTCACTGGTTGCCGTGCATCAGGCGGTTGCGGATCTGCTGCGGGGCGAGGTGGAGGTGGCTCTGGCCGGAGGCGTGAACGCGGTTCTCTCACCCGGGACCACGAGATTCATGAGGGAGTACGGGATGTTGTCCCCCAATGGGCAATGCAGGGCGTTCGACGCGGCCGCGGACGGTTTCGTGCGCGGCGAGGGTTGCGGTGTGGTCGTTCTGAAGCGGCTGAGCGATGCGGAGGAAGAGGGTGACCGCATCTGGGGTGTCATCCGGGGCTCGGCGGTGAATCAGAACGGGGCCAGCGCGGGGCTGACGGTCCCCAACGGTCCGGCGCAGGAACAGCTCATCGAGGAAGCCCTGTCGCGGGCGGGAGTTCCGCCATCGGAAGTGGATTACCTGGAAGCGCACGCGGTGGGGTCGGAGATGGCGGACCCGATCGAGGTGAACGCCGCGGCATCGGTGTACGGCAGAGGACGGCAGGCGGACCGCCCGCTGCTGATCGGTTCGGTCAAGACGAGCATCGGCCACCTGGAATGGGCGGCGGGCATGGCTGGCCTGATCAAAGTCGTGCTGGCGATGCAGAGAGGGGTGATTCCGAAGCATCTGCATTTTCACACTCCAAGCCCGAACATCGATTGGGAACGGTTGCCGGTGCGCGTGACCTCGGAAGCCACGGACTGGCCGGCCGATCCCGAACGGCCGCCGCGGGCGGCGGTCAGCGCCTTCGGGCTTTCGGGGACGAACGCGCATGTATTGGTCGAGGGGTACGGCGCTTCCGCAAACGGTGCGGCGCCGTTTGCGGAGTTGTCACCGGTGGAAGAAGAACTAAATTCGCGTGGAGC
>JAPPLB010000121.1:9502-40021 GCA_028819575.1 Bryobacterales bacterium
CGGCGCCGTTTGCGGAGTTGTCACCGGTGGAAGAAGAACTAAATTCGCGTGGAGCACGGGTCCTGCCGCTGTCGGGAAAGTCGGGTAGGGCGCTCCAGGAACTGGCGGAGCGGTACCTGTCATGGCTTGACGGGCGCGCCGAAGCGTTGTCCTCGCAAGACACGGCGTCCGGTCCGCTGCTCTCCGACATGGCGTGGACGGCGGGCGTGGGACGGGCGCATTTCGCGCACCGTGCCGCTGTGGTGTTCCGCGATGCCGGGTCGCTGCGGGAGCAGTTGAAGGCGCTCGCCGGGACGGACCAGGAGCCGGCGCATGGGTCGGCGGGTAAAGTGGCGTTCGCCTACGCCGGAGAAGCGAGCCAGTGGATCGGCATGGGCAAGGTCCTGTACGAGAGCGAGCCCGTGGTGCGGGCTGTGCTTGACCGCTGCGGCGCTGTGCTTCGGGAAGAGCGGGAGGTCTCGTTGCTCGATGTGATGTTCGGCCGATCGGGTTTCGAGGAGACTTTGGACGACCCTGAATGGATGCAGCCGGCGATCTATGCGCTGGAATGTGCGCTCACGGCGCTATGGTCGAGCGTGGGAGTCCGGCCCAGCGTGGTGGTTGGGCAGGGCCTGGGCGAGATTGCGGCGGCGCAGGCGGCGGGAGTGTTTGGCCTGGAAGAGGGTTTGCGGTTTGCCGCGGCTCGCGGTGCGCTGATCGGGACATTGCCGGAAATGGGGGCGATGACGACAGCCCTGGATGATCTGAAAACGGTTCTGCAAGGCTTCTCGATAGCACCGCCGTCACTGACCATGGTAAGCAGTGTGACGGGCCGGGTGGTCGGGCCCGATGAAGCGCTGGATGGGGAGTACTGGAGTCGGCAGGCGTGGGAGCAGGTGGCGTTCGACAGGTGTGTGGGAGTGCTGGCGGACCTGGGAGTCGAGGCGGTGGTCGAGATAGGTCCACAGCAAGTGCTGGGGCCGGAAATATCTTTGGCTTGGCCGCGGTCGGCGGATGCAGTGAAAGCTGCAGAGCATGGCGGCGACGCTCCGGTTGTGCTGTCGAGCCTGTTGCGGCCATCCGGCAACTCGCCGGCGCCGGAGGTTGAAGCCGGGTTCCTGAAGGCGGTTGCCGGGGCATACGAGGCGGGCCTTTCCGTTTCGTTTGACGGTCTGTTCGCAGGAGAAATGCGGCGCCGTGTCTCGCTGCCGAGCTATCCGTTCCAACGCCGCCGCCACTGGGTCGATGCTCCGGAGCGGCCGGATTCAAGCTCGGGTTCTTGAGTACAATGGATTGACTTGGCGTCTCTCTCTTGCTACACTGCCCACTTTCTCAGGCATCTATCTTTGTGAAAGGATTGTGAATATGACATCGACTGAAGATCGCATTAGAAACCTTATCAGTGAAAACCTCGAAATAGATGGATCGGCATTGGATCTGAATGGCGGCCTTACTGACGCGGGAGTGTCCTCCATGGACCTCGTGGCGTTCGCAAAAGTGGTCGCCAAGGAGTTCAATGTTGCGTTTACTCCCGATGATTGTGCAAATCTCAAAAGCATACGGGAGTTGATCGCGCGCCTCGATGCTAGCTAGCGGCTGGCGCTGATTGATTGCTCTCGATACATCACCGCTTCAGAGGGATTGGTATAGGTCCTCCGGCAGGTAGCGGCTGCTTCTGATGCCGGATTAAAGTAATATTTTTTTAATAACATTGGCAATGCTGCTGTAATACACGTCAATCTGACGCCTCATGCGGCCTGTAAGGAGGGTGCCTTGGCGTGGCTCGATGCGAAAGAACTGTCGCGTTGGCAATAATACATACATGTCGCCCGGTGACGCCGGTTCGTCTTGTGTTGTGCGGCGCTCTGTGCCATTTTTATGTAATTTCAGTTGTGGGAACCGACATCTTATCTTCAACGCCTCTGGCCACGGCAAGCCGCATGCGGTAGTGCATGGGATACCGGACGGCATATTTTTTACCGTCAGTCTGCACTGGTTTTTAACATCTGGGTAATTCGGAAAGCACGGATTAAGGCGCTTGGCATGGGGGTTGTTGTGGGTATGTCTCGATTTGAAATCCCTGGTCCATGCGCCGGGGGTTGAAGACCAGCATATTTCAGTTTCCTCAACGGCCGGCCGGAAGATCTTGGTAACGAGAAATTCGCGCCGGCATCTTTCGTGGCCTGGAAGCGGATTCCATTGACAACGACCTCGACAACGATATGGGAGATCCCCGAGCCGCTTTCTATTGATAAAGTCAGCGTGGACGATGACACCGTCATTAGTCTGCGGCGTCATGGAAACCCGGCTGGACCGCGACTCGTTCTGTGTCATGGCAACGGTCTGGCGATCGACCTCTACTACCCTTTCTGGTCCCTCCTGGCCGACGATTTCGACTTGGTTGTCTATGACATGAGAAACCATGGCTGGAATACGGTCGGTAATCAGAAAAAGCATAACATTCCAACATTGGTTCAAGACCACGACTGTATTCTTTCAGCGGTCGACCGCTTCTATGGAAAAAAACCGAAAATAGGTGTTTTTCATTCGGTTTCGTCGTTGGTGACGCTCTTGTCGCCTACCCGGGGCGGTGCTTTCTCGGCATGCATTCTTTTTGATCCGCCTCTGTGCAAGGCCGGCGACAGTTATGAGAAATTCGATGCGGCAGTTACTCGCACGGCCGCCTTGACTCGCCGCCGCACGGACCGGTTTCGTACCAGGGAGGAGCTTGTCAGCCTCCTTGGCTTTCTACCGATCTTCCAGCATGCCGTTCCGGGGGTTTTCGACCTGGTGGCAAGAACGACTCTTCGCGAATGCGCCGACGGGCAGGGTTACGAGTTGCGGTGTCCGCGCGAATACGAAGCGCAGATCATAGAATATGCTCGTACTTTTGCTGTTCTGGTGGACTTCGATACATTCCGTTGTCCAATAAAGGTCCTCGGCGCGGACCCGACCTTGCCATACTCCTATCTGCCGACTCTTGACCTTAGTGATGTTTTGAGTGTGGACTACGATTTCCTGCCGGAAACAACACATTTTCTGCAACTGGAGCAACCGGAGCAGTGCGCCGCGGTATTGCGCGAATTCGTCGAGCTGAATTCACGGACTTGATCCCCATACTCCCTGTCGGGATGTGCCATTCGCTTTGCAAAGGCTTTTCAAAGGGAGTGTCCAGGGAAAAACACAACGCGCTGACCTGCCTGCGATAGACAGGAGCAGTGGTATGCCTGCGGCTCAGGCTTCAGTCGATGTTGATGGCTGAGCGGTGGAAGCGCATGACGGTGTTGGGGTCGGGAACAAGCGTCGTTCGCGCCTCCTCCTTTCCCTTGTAGTCGACGCTCGACAGGACGTAGCGCATGCTCTCCAGTCGTGCGCGCCGCTTGTTGTTGGCCTGCACGATGATCCACGGACTGAAACTGTTATGGGTCCGGCTGAACATCACCTCTTTGTATGCCGTGTAGTCTTCCCATAACTCCTGCGCCTTGCTATCGAGCGGACTCAGCTTCCACTGCTTGAGAGGGTTGTTGCGCCGCGACTCGAAGCGCGCCCACTGCACATCCTTGGAAATCGAAAACCAGAATTTGATGAGGGTCACGCCGTCCTCGACGAGCATGTGTTCGAACTCGGGGACCTGGCGCATGAACTCCTCGTACTGATCGGGGGAGCAGAAGTCGTTGACCGGTTCGACGACGGCCCGGTTGTACCAACTCCGGTCGAAGAAAACGATCTCTCCCCGGTTCGGCAGGTGGCGGATATAGCGCTGGAAATACCATTGGCCCGTTTCCTGTTGGGTCGGCTTGGGCAAGGCTACTACGCGCATGTCCCGTGGGTTGAGATGCTCGATGAAACGCCGTATGGTCCCGCCTTTGCCGGCGGCGTCCCGGCCTTCGAAAAGAATGGCGACGCGCTTGCCCGATTCCTCGATCGAGCGTTGCATCTTGACCAGTTCGATCTGCAGGCATCCGAGATCGTGTTCGTACTTGACCGACCTCTTGATCTTGCCGACAGTGATTTGCTTCGAGCGCAGAAGCTGGATGAACTCGTGAGATGTGTGTAGATCGGAAAGTTCCTCCTGTGTCAGGACTGCGTCTGGAATCGACGTAGCCTGGTCCTGCTGGATGGCTTCTTCGATAATCGAAGAGGTCCGCCGGTTCTGCGAGGCCTTGCCGGCTTTTCCTTGTTCCAGTGTCGCCGCCAGCGACTTTTTCCCAGGTGCGGCCGAGGAACCTCCGTTCACATTCGTTGCCCTGGCTTTGGGGCCGTCCGTCCGCCTCCGATCGTCATTCGTCATAAGCGCATGCCTCGATTCGGGATGAATCAGGTTTGCAATGTGCATCTCAGGGCACTATTCACCTTCGGGTGCTGTACCCGCTCTTGTGCTCGCCGGTAAATATGGTATCTACCAACAGCCCGGTTGAGCAACCGGCCCGCACGCACCCTTCGACGGACGGGATGGCGGTAATGAACCTTTCGCAACTCGGCCGGAGTTCGTTTGATGATGCGGAGTTCTATCGATCGGCTAAGCAGCCCGTGGGAAAAGTCCGTGGGTAGCTAGTTTCGGCGCTTCCAGGTTTCGAAGTTCCAAAGCTCCGAATCCCAAGCGTTCATCCAGACGCCCTCGATGTCGTTCGAGTGAGCCGACACGTTTCCGCGGTGAATCAGCGGGATGATCGAGTAGCTCCCGACTAGCAGGTCGTTGAGAGCAATCGTGATCTGGTTGCGTCGTTCCATGTCTACCGTATTGTGTAGCTCCTCATGAAGCCGATCGAATTCATCGGACTGGAAGCGCTGGACGTTTCGACCGTGGAACGAGTTGGCTGCTCCAGCGATCTGGTTGGTAAGCCAGGAGCCAAAATAGCGCTCTGGATCCGCGCCGCTGTTGGAGTACATCTGAACGTCGGCGTAGAACCTGCCCAATGTGTCAGGGCTGTCCGGGTCGCCTCCAAAGAAGATCGATGGATTGATATTTTTCAATTCGGTCTCGACGCCCAGCTCCGCCCACCAACCCTTGATCAGTTCTTGAGTGGTCTGGCGCACCGAGTTCGTCGAAGTCTGGTAGAGGATCTTCAGCGGAATGCCTTCGCGCTCCCGCACGCCGTCGCCGTCGGAATCCACGATCCCGGCATCGTCGAGAATCTCCTTCGCGAGAGAGATGTTCTGGACGAGGCATTCATCGTTGTTGGTCGATGCCTGGGCCGGTGGGGCCGGCCAGACGTTGCAGGTCGGACGGCCGGCGCGCTCGCCGTAACCGGTCCTGACCAAGGTGTCGCGGTCGATGGCCAGCGAAAGAGCCCGGCCGACGGCCGGATCGGTCAGGAACGGGTGTGGGTTCGTACCGTCTGCATACTCCGAGCGAAGATCGCCGAGACTGGCATCCGGATTGGTCTGGTTGATCATCAGGCGTTCGACTGACGTGGCGAAGGCCGAGACAATGGTTCCGCCGCCGCCCGCCGAGATCGAAGCAAGGATCTCGGGTTCAACCTGGAGATTCCAGGCGTAGTCGGCCTGGTTGAGCTGAAGAACGGATCTCGCCGCATCGGCCGCCGTCCCTCCGCCTTTCAGGATCACCTCACCGAAAGACGGTAGACCGGACTCGACGCCGCGATAGAGCGGATTGAACCGGTAGAGGACGGTGTCGTTGGTGCGGAAATCGGTCACGATATAGGGGCCTGTGCCGATCGGACCGTAGTTCGCGTCGGTGCAGTCGGCGGCCGCCGCGCCCAGGCAGTCGGCGAACTGTGAGGCTTGGAGGATGGGGCTCTCGGAGGTCACGAACGAAGCATAGGGGAACGACGTCGGCCCATCGAACGTGATGGAGACGGTCCGCTCGTCGACCGCCTCGACGGAAGCCACATTTTCGAAGCTTGAGGCTGCGGTACAGCCGCCGCCGGGTGCGGTGCAGTATCGCCACGTGAAAACAACGTCGTTCGCGGTCAGCGGCGTGCCGTCGGACCAGACCACATCCCCCCGGAGAATCCAGGTGATCCTCGTACGGTCGTCAGAGAAACCGCCGTTCTCGCGGGTCGGGACTCCCGCAGCCAAAACGGCGACGATTTCACCGTTCGGGTTGTACTCGGCCAGCGGCTCGATGACGAGCGATGCCGCCTCGGCATCCTTGGTGCCGCTGGAGAGGTATGAGTTGAGGGTGGTCGGCGCCTGCCAATACAGGAGCGTTGCGATGCCGCCTTTGCCTGCACTTTCGGAGTCTGTGCCTGTTGGTCGTTCCGGATCGCCGTCACTGCCGTTGTCCTCCTCTTCCGACCCCGGTGGAACGCCCTCGTCCGGATAATAGCCGGCGCCGACCAGGATCGGCAGACCATGAGCCACGACCCTCTTGACGAACGTCACTTTGCGTTGCATCTCGCCGCTGGCAGGGTTGCGCGCCGTGTAGTACAGCAAGGTTTCCCCGAACGCATCCCCCACGCTCACCACGTCCCGGCCGCCGAAGGGGCCGTCCATCATGTCGTTCAACTCCGAAACACCAGCGCCCGGCTGCCCGTTGTCGGGATTGCCGCTCAACAGCGTGTTGCCATACGTATCCAGGCCGAACAAGTAGATCGAGCCATGCTTCCAACGTGGATCGGTCGCCAGCGTGATCGTGGCGAAATAGCCTTTCGATTCCAGCTCCATGGCGGCGCAACGGACGAACTCCTGCAGCCTCTCCTCGGAAGGATCGGTCTCCAGCCCCATGGCGTTGACCTCTTCGCTGTTGCAGGTGCCTGGAATGTCGCGGCGGTAGATCCCCGAGCCGATCGCGGCCGGGATACCATCCCAGTCGAGGCTCTTTACGTAAGAAGCCTTCGGCTCATCCCGGCCCGTCGCCGGATTGGTGAACCCGTAGTAGATCCAGCCCTCGCCGACGGTGCTCAGGATGCGATGCCATTCCTGGTAGAAGTAGTTTCCGAAGGCATCGACGCGTAACTCCTCCAATACTGTTCCTTCCCTCGCCGGGTCGGGCGGGAAGACGAGGTTTCGCGTCTGATCGGTCATCGGCGTGACTTCGGAGACGAACACATAGACCTGTCCTCTTCTCCAACGCTCGTCCTCGTGGAAGGCGCGGCGGGCCTCTTCGAACCCGGCTTCCTGAACGAACTCGTAGGCGCACTGAACGAAAGCCTGAACGTCCTCCCTTGTGTGCACCGCTCCGGCGGTGATTGAGTAATCCGAGCAAGACAGAGTTTCGGTGGAGCCGAAAGCCTGCGGAACGGCGCACAACAGGATTACGGAAATCAGAGCTTGGGAGAAATTGGGTTTCGTCATCATGACAATGTTCCAGGACCCACCGGACCAAGTCGCTCGTCTCTGCGGGGTCGACTTGGCATTCTAAAGGCTGTTCCCTCGGCCCTTCTTGCGGATACTGTGTGCTTGACAGCCTCAGTTTTTCGGTCTGGACCGAGTCCACCACCTGTTGAAAGAATACATCTAGATCCCCCGGTTCGCTTCCAGGACCCGCAAGACGTTCTGACCGATGATCTTCTGAATCACCGCATCGGAATGGCCTCTCTGAACAAGGCCAACGGTGAAGAGCGGCCAGTTGGTCCAGGCCATGGATTGCTTCATGCGGTCGGTGGTCTTGAAGTTGTCGGGTGGCCATAACGCGGCCCATCGAGTCCGGCCCTTCTGCCGCTCAGGCAGCTTGGCCGTCTCACGGGCTGTATGGCGTGACTGATAGGCAACGTCGGTGCCGATCGCCGCATGGTCAGGGCCGAACTTTCTGACGACGTGATCAATGTGATCGAGCAGCGCCGTGATGCCGCCGCCGTGCCGTAGAAAACGAGGAATGCAGCAGATTCCGATGTAGCCGCCGGTATCGGCGATTGCCCGGATGACGTTGTCGGGCTTGGAGCGGATGTGCTCGTACAGCGCCCCGCACGTGGAGTGGCTGGCGATCATCGGTTTCGATGACCGTTGCGCTGCTTCGAGGCTGGTCTGCCAACCGGAGTGCGATACGTCGACGATCACGCCGACGCGGTTCAGTTCATCCACCGCCGCGCGCCCGAAATCGCTCAAGCCGCCGTTCGCCGGCTCCGCGCAGCCGTCGCCCAGCCTGTTCCGGCGGTTATAAGTGACGTGCATCATGCGAATGCCGAGCTGATAGAAGACGCGGACATAGCGCAGTTCATCTTCGACGGAGACCCAGGCCTGCGTGAGAGGCACGCCGTTGCCGCCGAAGTACAGGCAACCCACACCGTCCCGTTTGGCCTGACGGACGTCGTCAGGAAAGACCGCATGCCGCAATATGTCGCGGATCGAGTCGGTCAAATAGGTGAAGCGCGCCAGGCGCTTGATGAGAACCAGTGGGTCGCTGCCCTCTTCACCGCAGACCTGGAAGACGCACGTGACGCCGGAAGCCTTCCAGGCTTGGAGGAACTCGGCGCGTTCCGCCGGGTCGACTGCCGCGCGGGTCATGAACATGTCTTCGTTCATGTCATGCAGCTCGATCTCCGACGCTCCGGCCTCCATGGCTTTCCGCATGGCGTCGCCGTCAATGGCGGCCTGTGGGCCGGCTGCGTAGGCGTCGAACACGATCGAGTTGGCGTGCAGTTCGAGGCCATGATCGAGGTCCCTCTGGCTGGGCCTGAGCATGTCGAGCGCTACCTTCCTGGCGTGCTCGATGGGTTCGTTGGGAGCCTCGGATTGAGCCAGGGCTGCGGAAGCCGCGGCTGTAGTCCCCAGGAAATTACGGCGAGTCACGGCTTGTGACGACATGGCGGGAACCTCTCACGGAGCTGGCTGCGGGCTAGCCCACCCGGTTCGCTTCCAGGACTCGCAAGACGTTCTGACCGATGATCTTCTGAATCACCGCATCGGAATGGCCTCTCTGAACGAGGCCTACGGTGAAGAGCGGCCAGTTGGTCCAGGCGATGGATTGAATCATGCGGCCGGTGGTCTTGAAGTTGTCGGGCGGCCATAGGGCGGCCCATCGAGTCCGGCCCTTCTGCCGGGCAGGAAGCTTGGCCCTTTCACGGGCCGCATTGCGTGACTGGTAGGCAACGTCAGTGCCGATCGCCGCATGGTCGGGGCCGAACTTTTTGACGACGTGATCAATGTGATCGAGCAGCGCCGTGATGTCGCCGCTATGCCGTAGAAAACGGGAGATGCAACAGATGCCGATGTAGCCGCCGGTGTCGGCAATCGCACGGATGACGTTGTCGGGCTTGGAGCGCATGTGCTCGTACAGCGCCCCACACGTGGAGTGGCTGGCGACCATTGGTTTCGATGACCTTTGCGCTGCTTCGAGACTGGTCTGCCAGCCGGAGTGCGCTACGTCGACGATCACGCCGACGCGGTTCAGTTCATCCACCGCCGCGCGCCCGAAATCGCTCAAGCCGCCGTTCGCCGGCTCCGCGCAGCCGTCGCCCAGCCTGTTCCGGCGGTTATAAGTGACGTGCATCATGCGAATGCCGAGCTGATAGAAGACGCGGACATAGCGCAGTTCATCTTCGACGGAGACCCAGGCCTGCGTGAGAGGCACGCCGTTGCCGCTGAAATACAGGCACCCCACGCCGTTTTGTTTTGCCTGACGGACGTCTTCAGGGAAGACCGCGCGCCGCAGAATGTCCTGGATCGAGTCGGTCAAACAGGTGAAGCGCGCCAGGCGCTTGAGGAGAACCAGCGGGTCGTTGCCCTCTTCACCGCAGTTCTGGAAGATGCATGTGACGCCGGAGGCCTTCCAGGCTTGGAGGAACTCGGCGTGCTCCGCCGAGTCGACGGCGGCGCGGGTCATGGTCATGTCTTCGCGCATGTCCTGCAGCTCGATATCCGACGCGCCGGCCTCCATGGCTTTCCGCATGGCATCGCCGTCAATGGCGGCGCGCGGTGCGAACCCGTACGCGTCGAACACGATCGAGTTGGCGTGCAGCTCGAGGCCGTGGTCGAGGTCCCTCTGGCTGGGCTTGAGAATGTCGAGCGCTACTTTCCGGGCGCGCTCGATGGTTTCGTTGGGTGTGGCGGATTGAGCCAGGGCTGCGGAAGTCGCGGCCGTTGTCCCCAGGAAATTGCGGCGGGTCATGGCTTGTGATGACATGGAGAGAACCTCTCACGGAGTTGGCGGCGGGGCGGCATGACCGCCCGTTCGCGAACGGTGAACGTACTATACTGTGTTTTAGTCGGGGTTGATGCCCCGGAGGGAAGATGGTCATGAATCCTCGTCTCAAGTTTGGTCTCGTTACAGGAGTGATCGTCGGTGTGCTGGGCTGGTTGGCGATCGACGGCATTGAAGCCAATGCAACGTACTATGTAACGGTCAAGGAACTTCACGCCATGGAGAACCCCAACGCCGAGCGGCGATTGCGGGTAGGGGGCGATGTGAAGGAGAACTCGATCGTCCGCAAGGCCGACAGCGTTGCGTTCACGATCACGCAGGAAGACACCGAGCTGCAGGTTGTCTATGTCGGCCGCGATCCGCTGCCGGACACGTTCCGCAACGGGGCGCAGGCGCTCTGCACGGGCCGGCTGCGTGATGACCAGGTCTTCGAGGCGCGGCAGATTCAGGCAAAGTGCGCCTCGAAATACGAAGCCACGCCGGGGGAGGGCTCAGCACCCGTCTATAGCGCCGAGCCGGTGGAAAGCAAAGCGTCGCGCTAGAAGTCTCTCAACCCGGGAAGCGGGGTTGAGCCGTTTGTATCCGCGGACGGCTCGGCGGTGGGAAAACCATGGAAAACCTCGGATACCTCACAGTTCTGCTCGGATTCTGCCTGTCCGTCTATGCGGCGCTCGCGGCGCTGGTGGGCAAATGGAGGCGCAACGCCTTCCTCGAGCTCAGTGCACAGCGCGCCGTGGCCGCCATGTGGGTAATGGTGACCTCGGCTACCGTTTTGCTGCTGTATGCGATTTTCACCGATGACTTCCGGCTCAGTTATGTCTCTTCTCGCAGCAACGTAGACTTGCCGGGATTCTACAAGTTCGCCGCGCTATGGGGCGGACAGGAAGGTTCGCTCCTTTTCTGGAGTTGGATCTTGGCGACCTATTCCTTCATTGCGGTTTACCTGGGGCGGCGTGCGCATCGCGACATGATCTCCTACGTCGTCGCGATCATGATGAGCGTCCAGGCGTTCTTCCTGATGCTGATCGCGTTCGTCGTGAGCCCTTTCCAGGTGCTGATGTCGGGATCGCAGATTACTCCCATGGCCGACGGCAACGGCCTGAATCCGTTGCTGCAACATCCGTTGATGGCCATCCATCCACCGATGTTGTATCTCGGCTACGTCGGGTTCGCCGTGCCGTTCGCCTTCGCGATGGCGTCGTTGATCACCCGCCAGCCCGGCGATCGCTGGATTCACACGACGCGCGTCTGGACGATGGTCACATGGCTCTTCCAGGCTTGCGGCATTCTGCTGGGCGCGCGCTGGTCTTACGACGTGCTCGGCTGGGGCGGCTATTGGGCATGGGATCCGGTCGAGAATGCTTCGCTGTTGCCGTGGATCACCGCCACGGCCTTCCTTCACTCGGTGATGATGCAAGAGAAGAAGGGCATGATGAAAGTGTGGAACGTCGTCCTGGTCTCTGCCACGTTCCTGCTCTGCATCTTCGGGACGATGCTGACGCGAACCGGCATGGTCAGCTCCGTCCATGCGTTCGCCCAATCTCCGATCGGACCGTATTTCAACGTCTACCTCACCGCCATGACGGCGTTCGCGGTTTTCTTGATTCTCAGCCGTCTCGACTACCTCAAGAGCGAAAACGAGCTGGATTCAGTCGTCTCGCGCGAATCGAGCTTTCTCTTCAACAACGTCATTCTGCTGGCAAGCTGCTTCGCGGTGCTGTGGGGAACGATGTTCCCGGTTATTAGCGAAGCGTTTACCAACGAGAAGATCAGCGTTGGCGCGCCCTTCTTTAACAGGGTGAACATTCCGATCGCCCTGGTGCTTTTGTTGCTGACCGGTGTCGGCCCGCTCTTTGCTTGGCGCCGCACGTCGGTGGAGAGCCTGCGCCGTAACTTCCTGTGGCCGGCGGCGATTTCGGTCGTGCTGGGCGTCGTCTTGTTCGCTTTGGGGATCACCCATTTCTACGCCCTCATGTGCTTCATCCTGTGCGCGTTCGTCGGCATCACGATTGCCGTCGAGTTCTATCGTGGAGCGCGCGTCATCCAGCAGAAGCAGGGTATGTGGCTCGGGCGCGCGATGGTCGAGTTGACGCATCGCAATACACGGCGCTACGGCGGGTATCTCGTGCACATGGCGGTCGTGGTCATGTTCATCGGTTTCGCCGGGTCCGCTTTCAACGAGGAAACGCAGGCCGAGATGAATGTCGGCGACAAGCTGCCGCTGGGCCGTTATGAGTTCGAGTTGAAAGAGCTGACCGAGGACAACAACCCTAACTACTTCAGCGGAGTGGCGGTCATTGATGTCTACCGCGACGGGCAGTTCCTCGAGACGCTGAAGCCGGAGCGGCGCCAGTATCACGCAAGCAGGCAGGATACGGGTATCCCAGCCATACGGGCTCGGCTGAAAGAGGATGTCTACATCGTCTTTGCCGGACTCGCGACCGAGGGACAGCGGCCCGTCATCGGGGCCTACATCAAGCCTCTCGTGAACTGGATTTGGATTGGCGCCTGGATGCTGGTCATGGGAACGTTGATAGCGCTCATCCCCAGCAAGATCAAGCGCATCGCCCCACGAACGCGCGTGATTGCCACCGCAAGGAAACGTCATGAAGTATTTGCGAAATAGCTTCCTCCTGCTATTGCTGTCATTTGTAGCCGCTTCCGGTCAGTCGGTCTCCGAAGCGGGCAGCGAGACCTACCTCAAGATCCGCGAAGTCGGCAAGCAGCTCAAGTGCCAGTGTGAGGCGCAATGTTCTTACACGGTCACCGAGTGCAACATGCTGCACTGCTCGTTTCGCGAGCGGATGAAGCCCGAGATCAAGAACCTCGTTGAAGCCGGAATTCCGGTTCCCGCTGTGGTGGAGCAACTCGTCGAGAAGTACGGCAGCATCCTCCGGACCGCTCCGGCAGCCAGCGGATTCGGACTGTTCGGTTGGGCCATGCCGTTCGTGGCGGTTCTGCTGGGACTGGGGGCCGCGCCCATTCTCGCTTGGCGCTGGAAGGTAAAACACGACCGGCGGCCCGTTTCCAGACCGGTTCGTGACGAAGATGTCGAACGCTTTCGGAACCAGATCGAGAAAGACATCGAGGAGATGGACTAGCACCGATGGTCATGGTGATCGGCATTCTCCTGGTTCTGCTGGCCTTCGCGCTGCCTCTGGTGATCCGTCCCTCCGATCTTCCGCCGCCTGAGCCGACATCGCCCACACGGCACCTGGAGGACCGTAAGGCGACGATCTACGAGAATCTCCGGGACCTGCAGGGCGAGTACCGAATGGGCAAGCTGTCGGACGCTGATTACCAACAGACAAAGCAGGATCTCCAGAAGGAACTGGCCGGAGTGTTGGCGGAGATCGAGAGAGTGGAGTCCGGATCGGATTCGGATTCCTCCGCCTCGGCAGCCGCAGCGTCCTCTTCAGCATGAATCCCGACTCGGTTCAGGAACGACCGCCGCTGAGCCGCAGCCCGGCTTGTGTCTTGTGTGTCTTGGCCTTGATGTCCACTGCGGCTGCCGGCTTCGCGCAAGTGGCCGTGAAGGGCACCGTTGTTAACCGAACAACAGGACAGCCTGCAGCCGGGGTCGCTCTCACGCTGATTAATTTTGTCGGGGGGATGTCGCCGGTCGAGGAGGTCTACAGCTCGGCGGACGGCGCTTTCGCTTTCGAAAAGGAGCTGTCGAGGTCCACCGAACAGCCCATGTTGGGGATGGTGAGGGCGGAGTATGAAGGCGTCCCCTACAGTTCGCTGATTCGGGCTGGTTCGGCGGGAGATCTGACGGTCGAGGTCTATAGCGTCGAAGAGGAGGACCTGCCCGCGCCGGACCGCCACGTCGTTATTTTTGGACCCGAAGAGTCGGAATTGGTCGTGAATGAATTGTTCTTTTTCCGCAACGAATCCGACCCCCCGCTCGCGTTTCGAAACCCCGATCGGGGAACGCTGCGGTTTTATCTTCCCCCGGAGGCCGGCGGCGAAGTCAGTGTCCAGGCTACCGGTCCCGCTGGGATGCCGCTGCGCAGCACGGCGGAGCCGGCGGGCCCTGAAAACACCTATAAGATCGACTTTCCACTGAAACCCGGTGACAACAGAGTTGATCTGGCCTACACCGTCCCGCACGTTGACGGTAACGGCTTTGCGGGAAAGGTGCTCTACGACGGCCTCAAAACGGCTGTCGTCGCCCCCAAAGGGGTCACGCTCGAGGGTGAGGAGTTGCAGCCGATCAGTATGCCGGTGGAGGAGCACAGTGAACTGTCGCTCTTCGATGCCGGCGATGCCCGCGAGTATCGCGTGGAAGCCATTCGGGGCATTGGTCAATTACCTCCGCCCGACCCTCGAGCTTCCGGAGGAGGCGGCGGCAGCCCGCCGGTGCAGGTCGCCCCGGCTCCGATAGCCGAAGAGTTGATCTGGCTTCTGGCCTTGACGGCGGGGATACTGGCGGTCGGGTTCGTCTATCTGTACACATCGAAGCTGGTCATTGCGCCGGCGCTTCCTGAGAAGGACAGCGCGCCCCGGCGGAAGTCCACTCGCAATCGCCGCAAGTCATGAGTGCGTCAGCCATTTCACTGCGCGGTATCTGGAAGTTCTTCGGCGAATATCCGGCCGTGCGTGACGCCAGCCTGGATATTCCGGCCGGCGGCATCGTGGCTTTGCTGGGGCGCAACGGAGCGGGAAAGACCACCATACTGCGGATGATTGCGGGGCTTCTGCGTCCCAGCCGGGGCGAAGTCTTGATCGACGGGTCGCCGGCCGGCCAGCAACGTCACGCGGCGTCGATCGGGATGGTCGGTCACGGGCAATGGCTCTACGACGATTTGACGGCTCGGGAGAACCTGCATTTTTTTGCGCGCCTGTACGATCTCTCGTCGTCTTCAGAAAAAATCGACCAGTGGCTTGAGGAAGTGGGCCTTTGGACCTTTCGCGATGCGCGTGTCCATCAATTCTCCCGCGGAATGCGGCAGCGCTTGACGATTGCGCGAGCGTTGCTTCACGCACCGCCGATTCTGCTGCTCGATGAACCTTGGACTTCGCTCGACGACCGCGCAATGGATCTTCTCTCGGTATTGCTACTCCGCGCCCGGTCTGAGAACCGTACTGTTGTGGTCTCGTCACACCAGTTGCGAGAAACCCTTCAGATCGCCGGCCATCTTGCTGTGATCGATCGCGGCCGGCTCATCTTCGACGGTCCGAACCGCGACGAGTTCCGCGAAGCGCCGCACAATTTCTATCAGAGAATCACGTGACCCGATTCCTCCGGCAGACCTGGACGATCGCCGCCAAGGATTTGCGAACCGAGCTTCGGAATAAAGAAGCGTTGAGCGCGGCCTTGTCGTTCACACTGGTCGTGATTCTGCTCTTCAGTTTCGCTTTCGACCCCGTATCGAACGTGGAAGTCCGCGAACTCTCCGGCGGATTGTTGTGGATCGCCTATATCTTCGCCGGCATCTTGCTGCTGAACCGAAGCTTTGCCCGTGAATCGGCAAACGACTGCCTCGATGCGCTTGTGGCTTCGCCGCTCAGTGGAGGCGCCCTTTTTCTTGGCAAGGCGGTGTCGAGTTGTCTGCTGCTGCTCGTGCTTGAGATGGCCTCGTTGCCGCTGTTCGGCGTGTTCTATTCCGTGAATTGGACACAGAATTTCGGGACATTGCTACTGGTGCTGGTCTTGGGGAGTTGGGGCTTCACGGTCATTGGGACCCTGTTCAGCGCTGTTACCGCCAATAACCGGCTGCGCGAATTGATGCTTCCACTGCTGGTTTTTCCGATGACTCTGCCTGCGCTGATCGCCTGCGTTCAGTTGACGACAGTCATCCTGACCGGCGACCCGCTGGGGGATTCCGTCGCCTGGCTGAAGCTTCTCTTCGGCTTTGACGTGATCTTCACGCTGCTCGGAGCCGTTCTGCTTGAAAGTGTGCTCTTGGCGTAGCGTGGTCGGAGGCTCACTGCTCGTGGTGTTGAAGACGCCAAACATGATCCTCGGATGGGATGCCCGCATCCCGCCGGAACTTATCTGACGAGTTCGTCAGCCGAGCCGTTCGCGGAGTTCTCCGGAAAGCACGCTGGTGAGGTGTTCCAGCAGCGCCTCGCCCATCTCGCGAGTGGCTCGTCGCGGGTCGCCGACGATGCCGTTCGCGGTGACGGACTGGATCCCTTCGACGAAAATCTTGTCGAGCAGAGGTTTGTTGTCGCCAATGAATCCCGGCTCGGCTTTGCCCATCCGGACGAGATCGGGGCGAATGACCAACATGCAGGCGGTTTCAATAACGTCGGCGTGGAAGCCTGCCTCCTCCAGAGGCACGTCGAACTTCTCGCCGAGAAAATTCTGCTGTATCCGGGAATAGCGAAGGAGATTGACGTGAGGAATCACGCGAACGTCGTAACCCTTGCGAGTGAGTGAGTCTTGCAGATAAGGCCCGATTCCGTCGACGAAAGTAAAGTTTCCGCCGTGCGACGACATGATGATCAGGTTCTTGAATCCATGGGTCGCCAGGGAGGCGCAGGCTTCCTCGATCACGGTGCGGAACGTTTCCGGCGTTGTCGTGAATGAACCGGGGAACTTCATGTGGTGGACCGAGAGTCCCGGCCGCACGACCGGCGCCACCAATGTGTTGCCGAGCTTGCGGGCGATCATCTGGGCGACGTGGCCGCCGATCAGGGTATCCGTCAGCAGCGGAAGGTGCGGCCCGTGTTGTTCGACGGACGCCGTTTGAAGGATCACCGTATTCGTGCCCGCCTCCAGTGCGGCCTTCACTTCCGGCCAAGTCATTTCTTCCATCAGTACTCGCTCGGACATCCTTTGGTTCCTTCCCTTTGATCGGGTGTGCTAGCTCAAGAGTTGTGCCTGTCGTTGTTGAAACCCCATTGCATCAGCCTGTAGCTGGGGCGGACTCATTCACTCGGTCTTACGATGCCCGGCAGCGGCGCCGAGTGCATCCGCCGAACCCGGGACACTTCGCAGAGCAAGATCTGCTATGAGAGTCGCCTTCTTGGCCGTCGAGAGGCCCCGGGTCGGACTTAGATCTTGTCCGTCGCCAATAGCTCCTGGGTCAGCTCCTGTTGATAGGCGGCCAACTGTTCCGAATCCTCATGCGCCAGGCTCGAATAACATACCAGGGCCATAGCACGCCGCGGTCTATCACTGTGGTTGGCGTCAGCACGATGAATCATCATGCTATGGTGCGCGATCAAGTCCCCGGGCTGGCAGTTCATCGGTCGTTCCCATTGAGCATCGTCCGGTCCGTAGTCAGTAATCCCCTGCGAGAAACCCAGCACGTTCGACTTGGCGTGGGGCCGCATCCCTCTGAGGTGTGAGCCCTCGACGTACCGAATGCAGCCGTTCCCTTCGTCAATTTCGTCGAGAGCGACCCACAGCGTGAGCGCCTCGTTCGGCTCGAGCATGAAATAGTACCCGTCCTGGTGAGGCGGCGTGGCATTGCCGATCCGCGGTGGCTTGGCGAAATACTCCACACCTTTGGGGATGACGGGAGTCCCGAGTAGATGCTCGCTCAAGCCCAGGAAACGTTCCTGCAAGAAGAATTCCCGGAACCAGGGGTCATAGTCTATGATCCGATGCATCTGCTTGAGACTCTCGGGATTGTCTTTGATCTCGTAGAAGGCTTCCTGCGGCGGTAGATCGGGGACGACCTTCTTGATGTATCGATTGAGTTCCCGCTCCAGCTCTTGCAGTTCCTCGGCATCAAACAGACCTTTTACACAGGCATACCCCTTCTCGCGGAACGAGCGCTGCAGGCCGAGGGGATAGTCTGCCGAATCAGTCTCCGGATGTTTCAGCGAGTTCACGGTGTCGGCGAAGTGAGTTTATTATATCCAGCGTTCGGATCGATGATGTGCGCCGATCAGTCAGGAAACTAAAGCTGACCGATCGCCTCGCGGGCACGCAACATGAGCTTCGAGTCCGGCTCGGTGGACCCGCGAAGGTTGTACACAGCCGTCGCCAGCATATGAGGCCGCCAACGCGGGCTGACCAAGCGATAGTCCTCGAAGATGGCGGCGGCATACTTGTAATCGTGTGCGTCGGTCCCTTTGCGGAAGATCAGGCTCTTTGAGCTCTGCTCCAGGACATGCGGCTCGGGATGTCGTTCGGCATGTCCGAACGCCTGCTTGGCGGCAGCCACCGGATCGTCGGCCAGTTCGGACAAAATCAACCGGGCCGACCTGCTCTGGTCCGAGGGCTGTTCGGAAGACTGCAGCGCGGTGATCTCAGCGTCACCGAAGTCGCTACTGTCAGACATGAAGTTGGCGAACTGCGACATCCATCCGACACCCTGGAGAAGCAGAAGCAGCCTGGTCTCGTCTTCGCGGGCCACACGGAAGCCGTAGTGCAACCCATTGACCGAGGTGACCGTGTGAATCCCGTAGATGCCGGGTCGCCGCATCATCAATTCTCCTGCAGCGAGATGGACGGCGTCCCACAGGTGGTTCGCGGCTGCTTTATTTTCGGCCAGCAACGCGGCTGTACGGACACAGGCCTCTGTGGTTTTCCCGTTGCGTACGAGCATCAAGACTTCTTCGGTCGCATTCTTGTCGGAGGGTTGAGAAGCAACCCAATTTGAGGGAAGCCGCGCCGCGTGCTTGCGGGCGAGTTCGGAGTTCGCCGCATAGCACTGATCCTCGTAGGCGTAAGAGTTGACCCTCTCCTTTGGACCGTAGTCGAGCAGCCCCAACACCAGTGAGCGCAGGGCCGGTTCGGCATGTTGCCATCCGATCGTTTGCAGAGTCCGCCAAGTGTTGGCGACGAAGATCGCTTTGTGACCGATGTTGCGGTAGTCGCGCGCACCGTAGCGCCAGAGCTCGGCGATGATTTCGTGCGCTCCACGCTCCCTGACCAGGGCAGTGATCGCGCGGTCGGCTCGTTGTTCGTCCCAGGTTTCCATCGCGTTGTGAAACTCGGCCCAGGCGCGTGTTCCCGATGGAAGCTTGCCGGCAACCGGCTGCAACCGGAAGTCACCCTCCTCCACATCCCTCTGTTGCGACGCCTTGAACGCATCCAGCGACCAAAAGAGCGGTAACAGCCGTTCGCCGACAGGCGCGTCGAGGCTCAACTGATGCGCCGCATGGATCGCGAACACGCAGTGAAATTTGAAACCTGGAGGTTGCGGGCTCACGTTGCGAATCCCTGCCAGATAAAGCGCAGCCAGGAACTGCCGGTACGGCAGACCGCGCCGCAATTGCTCCACCACCATCGGGATACACTTCTCGCGGGGAGTGTGCTCGATAAGCCGGACAATCGGTTCGATCTCGGGGCGCAATTGCACCATCTCCGGCACAATGGCGGCCTCGGCCCGTGAAAGAGGGCTCAATGCTAAGATGCCTGACAGGTTTGTCAAGGCGCCGGCCAAGCTTGCGCCGCAAACCTGTCGCAGAACGTCACGCCTTCGCGTCGTCAAGGCTTACTCCTTCTTGTAAGAAGCTGCGCCTAGTCTAGCGCAATCACGTGACGGCCCCATCGAAAACTCATGGAGGCGGCAACTGCAACCACCCGTGCGAGAGATTTCGAGCATAGTGGTCGAATAGCAGGCAAAGCCTCCGGACAAAATCTGAATCTTACGCTCGCGAACCAGACCCACGTCAACGCCGGCTGATCTTGACGAAGTCACGGCTGAGAGCTTGCGGGTTCGCTGCGCCCACCATGGCAAGGTCACGGGCAAGTTCGGTTTGCAACAGCTCGACAACGGTCCGGACGCCCTCGGCTCCGTAAGCGGCCAAGCCCCACAGCGCCGGCCGGCTGATCAAAACGGCTTTTGCACCGAAGATCAGCGCCTTCAATACGTCGCTGCCGCGCCGGAAACCGCCATCGACGAGCACAGGAACTCTGCCGCCGACCGCATCCACGATCTCGGGAAGAACGGTGATCGGCTCGGCCAAGCCGTGTACGAAGCCACCGCCGTGATTCGACACTACGATACCCTGAATCCCGTTTTTCACTGCGGTCTTGGCTTCCTCGGCGCTCATGACGCCCTTGAGCAACAGTGGGGCAGTAATCGTACGTCGAATGCGGTCGATGTAATTCCAGTCGAATGCCGGGTTGCCCATCGGCGGCAGTGTGGACAGACGCGGATACCCATTTGAGCCAATCTGCCCGTAAGGTGTCCCCACGGTGATGCAGACCGCTTTGCATCCCGCCTCGACGGCCTTGTGAATCCGGCGCAGTAGATTGTCACCATCCGATTCCGGATAAGCCTGATACCAAAGAGATCCGCCGGTCTCGGCAGCGATCCTTTCAACCGGGTGATCGGAGCGGTCAGCCACTACCATTGCCGCTTGAGCCGCCGACGCCCCGCGAGCCATCGCCAGCTCCCCTTCGGGATGGAATCTGTTCTGATGCGATGCCGGTCCGATCAGAATCGGCGTGAACAGAGCGTCTCCGAAGAGTTCAGTCGTCAAATCGAGATTCTGTGTATTGACCATCAATCGCGGCCGGAACACAATGCGGTCGAAACCGGAGCGATTGCCCCCGGAGATTGCGTTGAAAGCAGCATCAGCGAGTTTGCGCTGTGCTACAGGCTCGAACTCGAGGCTGTTGACGAGTTCATCGAGCGGAGGGATGCGGCCTGGAGGTTCGCCAATGATCTGCGGCGCCCGCTGTGCTCGCAATAGCAGAGTTGCTGCCGGCAACGATCCGAGCCGAGCCAGAGCTTGGCGCCGGCTGAAGTGGTGGCTCACGGCAGATCGGCCCTCACGAGGCTGCGGTCGATAGATGTCAGAGTCGGCCGTCCGCTGTGAGCCATGGCCATCACCAATTCGGCCTGCACGATTTCGAGGATTCTTTGTACGCCTGGCGGGCCGAAAGCCCCCAGTCCCCATCGAGGGACACGACCGAGGCAGACTGCAGACGCTCCGAAGGCCAGAGCCTTTAAGATGTCGCTGCCGCGGCGGAAACCGCTATCGATGAGCACCGGCACTCGTCCCGCCACGACGTCGACGATTTCGGGTAGCACCTCTAGACTGGAGGGGGAGTAGTCCAGCGCTCGGCCACCGTGATTGGAGACGACAATACCGTCCAGGCCGTGTTCGATGCAGCGTTTTGCGTCCTCAGCGATGAGGACGCCCTTCGCCAGCATTGGCACGTTGATGAGGGAGCGCAGTTCATCAAACAGCTTCCACTCATACCAAAGCCGCTTGACCGGTATTCGATAGCGATTCAAGTCCCTGCGGGGCAGGCGAGCTCGTCTGCTTCTGCGGCCGGCTAGGTTGCGATCGTGCAGCGCTCTCTCGTAGAAGGCCGCCTCCTGATCAACCGTTACGACGACCGCCCGGGCGCCGGCCGCCTGCGCTTTTTCGAGCGGCTCGCGGTTTGCCTCGATATCCGGAGATGGATAGAGCTGAACCCAAATCGGGCCGCTTGCCGATGCGGCGATCTCCTCAATCGGCATGCTGGCGACGTGGCTCACGATCATCGGCGTCTCGGCCGCCGCAGTGCACCCTTCATGCGTTCCTGCTTCACCCGACGGATGCAGCGCCGTATGACCGGCCGTGGGCGCAACCATGATCGGGAATTTCATCCTGGTGCCGAGAATCTCCGTCGCCGTGTCGATCGAACTGACGTTGACCACTCCCTTGGGGATCAACTCGACCCACTTGAATACCTCGCGGTTGCGGCGCAGGGTGAATTCGCCTGCGGCGCCATAGGCGGTGTAGTTGTAGGCGCTGCGAGGGAGTTTCTCGTAGGCGAGCGCTTCGAAGTCAAGAACATCGATCAGTTCGTCGATGCTCGGGATGCGGCTGTGGTCGCGGAATGGATCTTTTTGTGAAAGAAGGAGTGGCGAGCTCGCGAGGAATCCGGCTAACAAGCGAATGGCTTCGCGACGGTCTACCTTGCAGTGCCGGTAACGCTCCGGTTGTTTCATGTGTTTTCTACAGCGATGTGTCTCGCCGACCGACCGGCACGATTGTACCCCAGGAACGTTCTGGAAAGAACGTAAACTCAAAGTCCGTCCGGAAACCGTTTCCTGGTCGATCTCAAGGCGTTGAGTCTCGATTAGGGGCTTCTGACGAGCACCGCATGTCTTGACCGAAAGGTGCTAAGTCTGAATTGGATATTCAGTGTAGTGGTCGGAGCGGCGAACAACAGTGGGCTGTCAACCGATGCCGAGTTCGTCGGCTAGCTCGAGTGGCGTACCGCAGCCTGGACAGATGTCGGATTCACACTGTGCGCACTGCAGTGGGATGGCAACAGGCTTTGCGCACAGGGGGCAGTAGTGTTCGGCGTGGTCAAGGGGCGCCTCACATTGTTCGACCGGACGCGGAACGTCGGCCTGACAGTCGCGGCAACGCAGATCCAGCTCCGCGTTGAATGGTCTGCTTGTTGTGTCGTAGAAGTCGGGCATAAAGCGGGTGATACCATCTTAAGGAAGTCTTGCCAGGACGGAAAATCCTCGATAAGCGCCGGCGAAACCCCGACGTGCCATGAAGCGAACCACCGTGGATTGTGGAGATTACTCGCGGCCGGGCCTGATCATTCTCTTCGCGGCGCTGCTTGCTTCAGGCTGTTCGAGTCGGAAGGATGGTCCGCAAGTCGAAGAGGCTTATGTGGCTCGTGACGGTGTTGAGCTCCGGGCGGAACTCAGACCCGATGCTCCCATTGTCGTAACGCTCACGTTGGGAGAGCGCGTGGAGGTCGTTGAGCACAAGCAGCGTTACGTGCGGGTGAAAACGGCGGTGGGCTCCTCTGGCTGGACTCTTGAGAGCCGCCTTGCAACGCGGGAACTGCGATGGAAGATGGATCAACTCTTGCAGCAAACGCGGTCGGAGCCCAGCCAGGGGACCTATCGTGCGCTGCATAGATTGAATGTTCATCTCGAACCCTACCGCTGGTCTCCGACGATTTATCAGTTGCAGGAAGACGAAGGGTCTGAACTGCTGAGACACCGGCTTGTGGATCGGCTGAGCGGTCCGCCGGAAAAAGTCAAGCCGCCTTCGGCGCCGACCGGACTCGACGATTGGTATCTTGTTCGCACACCCAACGGACGGGCGGGCTGGGCTTTGACGACGGGCCTCTATTCAACAGTTCCGGATGAGGTCAAGCAATATGCCGAGCGCAAGCGCATCACATCGTTTTTTGCGCTCGACGCTGTGGAAGATCGGCGGCAGCCCGACCCAAAAACAACTTGGCTCTGGACTCAGATCGACCGGCCGAAGCAGCAGCATGACTTCTCGCTGATTCGAGTGTTCATGTGGAGCCGGCGGCGTCAGGCGTACACCACGATCAAGATCGAGCGCGGGCTGACGGGCTTCCTGCCAGTGAGAGTGTATGAGCGGCTTGTCACCGAGCGCGGAACCGGCCCGGGATTCACGATCACGGTCGAGAAAAAGGGCGAACGGGTCGACCGGACTTACCTCTTGAGCGACTATCGAGTACATCGTGTGGAGGAGAAGCCGGCAGGACCGCCACCTCCGCGAATTCGTTTCGTCAAGCCGGCGCCTCCGCAACAGCCGGCTAAGACTGGCATCATCGATCGTGTGGCTGGCTGGTGGAGCGGTGGTTAGCTTCCACTGGAGGCCCCCGATTCATGCCGATCTTCTTCGACGACTTCACGGTAAGCGTGTCACCGCGTTAGTCGATCGGGCAGGCGCTACTCCATCGGCCCAGGATAAAAGTAACGACTCCCGCGTGACTTTGACCATGAGCTGCAAGGCGGATTCGTAGTGCTTGATATAGTCATTTCATGCGTGCTCCAGTACTTGAAGCTTGCAACCGCAGGCCGGTTTCGCCGCCGCCTGTTTGGTTCATGCGCCAAGCAGGCCGCTATATGGCAGAATACCGGCGGATCAGGGCGGAGCACTCCCTCCTCGAAATCTGCAAGACGCCCCGATTGGCGGCCGAGGTTACGTTGCAGCCGGTCGATGTACTTGATGTCGACGCCGCGATCATCTTTGCCGATCTCCTACTGCCTTTCGAACCGATGGGCTTGAAACTTGAGTTTCTGGCCGGTGAGGGCCCGCTGATTCGCAATCCCGTCCGGTCGCCTTCGGATGTGGAAGGGCTCGAAACGCGGCATGTTCAGGAACTCGACTATGTCGCTGAGGCGATCAGTGAGGTCAAGAAGCTGATGAACGGCAGGGTGCCGCTGATCGGGTTCGTGGGTGCCCCATTTACCTTGGCGAGCTACATGATTGAGGGGGGCTCTTCGCGCAGTTATGTGCGGACGAAGAGCTTGATGTACCACGATCCCAAGACCTGGAACCGACTGCTGGCGAAGATTGTGGAAGTGCTCATCCCCTATGCGGCCTCGCAGGTAAGTCATGGCGCCGACGTTATCCAGGTTTTTGATAGCTGGGTGGGCGCACTGACCCCGGCGGACTATGAACGCCATCTGCTGCCTCATTCGCGGACGCTGATTCGTGCGATTCAGTCGACGGGAGTCCCGGTTATTCATTTCTCAACCGGTGGGGGCTCGTTTCTGCCGTTGCTGCATCAAGCGGGCGGCGACGTTTTGGGCGTGGACTGGAGAGTAAGTATCGATGAGGCATGGGCGAGTATCAATCACGGGGCCGCGATACAAGGGAATTTGGATCCGGTTGCATTGTTCGCGCCCCTCGATGTGTTGCGCCGATCAGTGCATGACATTCTCAGACGAGTCAATGGCCGACCGGGGTTCATTTTCAACCTGGGCCATGGAGTTCTGCCCGAGACACCGGTTGAGAACGTGAAGGCCGTTGTGAAGATGGTCCGGGAATATCCGGGTTAGTTGCGCCATCGTGAATCGCGTTGCCGTCATTGGTGGAGGGATATCCGGTCTTTCCGCTGCTTACTATCTCTCGAAAGCGAGGGTTCCAAGCATCCTGATCGAGGAGCGTCCGCGGCTCGGCGGCGTCATTCGAACGGACAATGTTGATGGTACTTTGGTCGAGGCCGGACCGGACAGTTTCATCGCGCGGAAACCGTGGGCGATGGAACTGATTCGGGAGATCGGTTTAGCGGACCAGGTGATCGGTTCCCAGGACAATGCTCGGCAGACGTACGTTGTTCGATGCGGTCGCTTCATCCCACTACCTGCCGGGCTGCTATTCCTGGTTCCCACGAAGCTGTGGCCGATACTGACGACCAAGCTGTTTAGCTGGAGGACCCGCTTGAGGTTCGCAGCCGAGTATTTTCAAAGGCCGTTCATTTCGAACAAAGACCGATCCGTCGCTGAGTTTGTGCGAGAGCATTACGGTGTGGAAGCTGATCGCTACCTGGCGCAGCCGCTGCTGGCCGGCATCTACGGCGGATCGTCAGAGAAGCTCAGCGCGAACAGCACGCTGCCGACGTTAGTGGAGTTGGAGCGCAAATACGGTAGTCTGACTCGGGGGATTCTGGCGGAGCAGTCCCGGCAATCGCACAACGACGAGGGCGGCTCGCTCTTCCTGACGATGCGGGACGGCATGCAACAGTTGATCGACACCCTTGCCGTGCGAATCCAGGGATCGGTCGGACGGGTGAATACGACTGTCGTCGGTATCGAGTGTCGGAACCCCGGATTCCGGCTGTTGCTGTCCGACGGAAGTCCCATTGAAGTAGAGCACGTGATCACGGCGGTGTCCGCGTATCGGGCAGCGAACCTGGTTGCCGCGCTCGATGCTGAGCTTGCGGAGACGCTGCAGGCGATTCCCTATCACTCTTCGATCACGGCGGCGCTTCTCTATCCGAGAAAGACTTTTGATCATCCCTTGAACGGGTTTGGCTTTCTGGTTCCAGCGAGCGAGGGCCGGAGCCTAGCTGCCTGTACCTGGGTCAATACGAAGTTCGCTCATCGCGCCGCGCCCGACGCGGTCTTCCTGCGTGGATTCGTAGCGGCCGATCAAGTCGAGCGTAGATGGGAGGAGTCTGACGAGGAGTTGGCGGGGTTGGCGCACGGTGAGATCAGCGGCTTGATGGGCTTTTGTGCCTCCCCACGAACAGCGCGGGTTCATCGCTGGCGGCGGGCGATGCCCCAATACGAAGTGGGTCATGGCAAGACGCTTGACGCGATCGAGTGCCGTGTCAAAAACCTGCCGGGGTTGCACCTCGCGGGGAACGGCTATACGGGTATCGGCATTCCCGACTGTATTCACCGCAGCCGCGGGATTGTCGAACGGATCGTTTCGAGTGCGAGGTCCTGATCCCGTGTGACATGGATCTCGCGGCGTTCCGTCGCCGGCGCCGCGGAAGTTTTCTGCTACAAAGGACAGCATGCGACTGAGAGCAGTCATACTCTTGCTTTGTATTCCGATCTTTGGCTGTAATGCGCGTTGGTCCGTCGACTTCCAGGACGACGATCTAAGCGATTGGCATCTTCCGATTGCGTCCTATTGGCAGAGGGTCGAAGAAAACGGAAATGGGTTTCTGCGGCTTGCGACGGCGGGCCCGGTCGGTGATCCGAGGCGCCCCGTGCAATTTGCGTTGTGGAAGCCAGGCTGCGTGAGCGATTTCGAGCTGGATGTCAGAGCACGTCGTGCAGGCAAGAGCCTGCTTGTTGCTTTCGGGTTCCAGGACCGTCTGCACTACTACTACGCCCACATTTCTAGTGACTCCGGAAATCACAGAGTCCACAACGGCATCTTCAAAGTCAACGGCAGCGAGCGCTACCGCATCGGGGGAGCGGGTACGCGGCCCGCGCTGCCGAGCGCCGACTGGCATCGGATCAAGGTTGTGCGGAGGGTTGAACCCGGTTCGATTGAAGTGTTTGTCAGCGGAGAGGCCTCGCCACTCTTCAGTGTGATAGACCGGGATTACTTATACGGATGGGTTGGTGTCGGGTCGTTCAACGAGACCGGCGATTTTGACGATTTCCACCTCTCCGGGACCGCGAGCGGCGAGTGCCGTCTGGAGCAGATCAGCCCACTCGATGAGAATTAGCTAAGCTAAGCGGTCCCTCGTCGTCTCTATCCGTCTCGCCTTACGAGGAAGAGACGGCACTTTGAAACCATGCTTTCTCAGATCGAGGTTCTGCGCCCCACCGCCAACGCTTCACTGGCAAGAGTGGCCCTCTTTGATTTCGACGGCACCATTTCGCTCATCCGCTCCGGTTGGTTCGACGTCATGGTTCCGATGATGGTCGAACCGCTGTTGGAACTGCAGACTGGCGAGAGCGAGGAGGAACTCACCGCACTCGTTGAAGAATACGTCGGACAACTGACGGGGCGGCAAACGATCTATCAGATGATCGAGTTCACAGAGCAGCTCAAGAAGCGCGGCGCCGAGCCTCTCGATCCACTCGAGTACAAGCACATCTATCTCGAGCGGCTCTCGGACAAGATCAAGAATCGCATCGCTGCGCTCGAATCCGAGGCAACTCCGCCGGACGAGATGATGGTACCCGGCAGCCGCCTGCTGCTCGAGGCGCTGCATGAACGCGGCATGACGATGTATCTCGCGAGTGGCACCGATCAGCCCTTCATGCGCGCCGAGGCCAAGTTATTACAGGTAGAACACTTCTTTGAAGGTGGTTGCTTCGGGGCGCTCGACGACTACGAATCGTTCTCCAAGAAGATCCTGATCGAGAAGATCATCTGCGAGAGCGGATTCCTGGGGAGCGAGTTCCTTGGTTTCGGTGACGGGTTCGTTGAGATCCAGAACGTCAAAGAGGTGGGCGGTGTCGCTGTCGGCGTGGCCACGGACGAGCCGGAGTGCCGGCAAGTCGATCTCGTGAAGCGCAAGAGGTTGGTAAGCGTTGGTGCAGATTGGATTGTGCCGAATTTCAGCGCCCATGAAGAGTTGTTGAGCGTGCTGTTTCCCTGATGCGGAAATGCCGAGCGTGAGGCCATTCGTTTCACTTGCGAGCTTCAGAAACTCGATATGGAGGACTTTGAAACAAGCGTGAGGGTTCGACTGGTTTGCACATATCCGGCGGAGCAGGGAAGTGGTAGGTGTGGACCGGAGACCTTGGCAAGAGGTTTGAGGCGACGAGCCACGAACAAACACGGTATCCTGGATGAAACCGGCTCAGGTGCGGGAGGACCGCTGATCACCCAGTTGCGATAGGTCACCGTAGCTGAGCCGGACAGTAGATACGATGTAGACTACGGGATCGCCAAATAGAGACGACCCCGCACTTGGCGACCCGGAACGCTCCAACGGCATGAAACAGATCTGCGTCTACTTGGCCGGCAATATCGGACACGAAAAGGTTCATGTCGAACAGGCCGAGACCTTGGGACGCTTGATGGCGACGGAAGGAATTGGGCTGGTATACGGCGGTGCCCGTGTCGGGCTTATGGGTGTCCTTGCCGATGCCGTCCTTGCTCACGGCGGCGTTGTCACGGGTGTCATACCAAGGCATCTGGAGTATCGGGATGTCGCTCACGAGGGACTGACCCACATGCATGTGGTCGACACCATGCATGAACGCAAGTACAAGATGCAGTCTTTGGCGGACGCGTCTCTCGCCTTGCCCGGCGGCTTTGGAACGATCGAGGAGATCTTCGAAGCGCTTACTTGGGCGCAGATCGAATTGCATGAGAAACCGTGCGTCTTTCTGAACAGCGGAGGCTACTACGACTACCTGTTCAAGTTTCTGGACCACGCGGTTGCGCAAGGACTGCTGAGAGTCAAGAACCGGGCATTGGTCTTGCAGGCTCCGACTGCCGAATCGGCGCTGCAGATCATTCAGGAGGCCTGGGCCGAAAAGGAGAAAGACCTGATCCAGACGTTGAGGGCATACCGTCGTTGAAGCCTTGACCTGACGCTGTAACCTCGTCGCCGTGATCGTAACGGGGGAGTATGGGTTGAGTTAGGCGAAGGTGTCAAGAGCCTCTTCTCGCGACTCCTTGATCGCAATGATCCGGTCGAAACCGCTGATGAGGAAGACCTCCTTGATGTGTCGCTTCATGCTGCAGAGGACAATCTGTCCCCTGCTAGCGTTCAGCGCCTTGGCTGCGAGCAGAGTCACCCGCAGGCCCGAGCTGCTGATGAAGTCGAGATGGCTGAAATCGACGATCAAATGCAACTCGCCCCTGGTGACGTGTTCCATGACGATCGATTCGAACGAGTGGGCATTGCCACTGTCCAATCGACCCATAGGGAGTAGTACAAGCGCATCACGAGTTCGTTCTTCCGCAACTTCGATCTCATTGGTGCAATAGGCGAGGGCCGTGAGAGCGTAGATTTGGGCAATGCGGACAAGCTCATCGACGGGGCAGCATTCGTTGACAGTGTGAGCTCCCGTTGCGTGGGGGCCGTGAGTGATTGCCGGGATGCGGCCGAACGAGCAGAACAAGTTGCCGTCATCGAGGAACGGCTTTGGACCGAGAGGGAGACGACTGCCGGTGACGGATTCGTGAGCTGTCTGGAGAGCCTTCACCGCAGGATGTCCGGGTAGGATGCGGAAGGCGTCGCCCTGTACGCTGTAGTTCAATTCGATCCGGGTGCCCGTGCGCTCAGACTGGGCTGCTACCAGATCTCGGAATTGTTTCTCGACGCGATCGGCTTCGCCCGGCGTGATCCAACGGCGTGTTCCCTGGATGAAGCATTCCGAGGGTGACTGATTGTAGATCTCTCCTGATTGCATCTGTCCGACAAAGACAGAATCGCTGCCCACTTCAGGGGCCTTGTTCGTCGAGACCTGATCGTGCAGGTCGAAGAGCTGTGCGACGAGCTCGGCTCCGGCTCGGACCACCAGGGGTTGATCGATCGGCCGCAGCACTTCATGAACCGGGTTGCCGTCGCGGCGAATCGTGATCTGAAAGATGGCCATGCCCCGACCTGCAATGGGCAGGGGCGATGAGCAGTATTCGGGAAGCAGGACGGCATCACCGACAAAGCCGTCTCGGATCAATGCTTTGACCTGCCGCTTGTCGCCCCAGGGTCCTTCGTGGAGCTCGTGTGCGGTGAAGAGAACGCTGCCGGTCTCCAGAGCAGCGGTCTCTCGCAAGGCGCGCATCGCTTCCAGCGCCGCAGCGACGCCTCCTTTCATGTCCGATATTCCGGAACCGTAGAGGTTGCCGTTTTCGCGCCTGGGCGGCACGAAGGGGAGATGGACGGTATCGAGATGTCCGTTGAACTGCAAAGTGCGTCCCGGCCAACCGCTTTCAAGGCGGGTGACGACTGCCGGAGCTTGCGGCCAATCGGCTTCGGGGCGCTCGACCGCAAAGCCGTCGCTGTGGAGAATCTCTGCCAGGCGGTCGGCGGCTTCTCGCGCCTCGCAGGTCGGGCTGGGCACTTTGACGAGCGCCATGGCCGTCTCGACAAGGCGTTCCGAGTTGACCGCAGAAAGAATTTTGTCCACCATTTCCTGATGCAGCATGACGCATTCAAGGTAAGCAACCGGTCATGGTCGGGTCAACTTGGTCATGCGCCAACCCACGCTGGGCGGTTTCCTCGCGGCAGAAGGGGGTTTTCTCTACCAGTCTCCTGGAATGAGTGCAGGAGGGAGCACACCGAGTTCTTAGCCTTTTTCGCATCTGCCTTTGTCAGCGGGGCTTTCTTGTAGCGCGCACCACACAGCCGCGGTTGATAGCGACTCGCGTACTTCGATCAGCTACAATAGCGCCAGTTTCCGATTGGTTCCAACAGACGCCATGTTGAC
>JAPPLB010000116.1 GCA_028819575.1 Bryobacterales bacterium
CGACCTTATGGGTAGACAATCCTCCAAGTCGACCACTTGGTGAGCAAGATGCTGTTGAAGTGTTTCGAAAAAATACCGAAACGGCAGCGGAAATCATCGAGGTAGCGAAGTGGTTGCTGGAAGTTACCAAATCCTGCGATAAGGTAAGTTCCGATCGTAGAATTGGAGCTGTCACAAGAATTGCTCAAGCCAGGTTGTTGGCTGCGGCGATTTATCTTCAAAGGAAGTTGAAGCGTGAAGAACGTGATCAACTCTTGGCTAGATGGGAAAAAGTATCATTCCGAATATATGGGATGATTGGCTATGATGCGCGAACTGGTGTCGGAGATTATACGAGATTGGCCTGGAGCGTTGTCAATGACGAGGCGGCCTTGAGTAGTGTTGAAGAAGCAATTAGGAGAATAGGTGTGGGTTATCCCATCAGCGCGGCTATAGACTCTATGAGGAATGCTAACTGTTACGAAGGTTGGGAAGATGAGCTGAGATACTTTATGTTTCGATATGAGGAATCTCTGGCGAATAAACACGGACCGAAGTATCGGAACGAACAGTGGAATAAAATCTGGCTTGATAGTGCTGCTAGATCGATCGAACATATTTGGCCGCAAAGTAAAGCTCCCGATGACATAAAACACTCACTTGGAAATCTGGTGCTTCTGCCGCCGAAACTGAACTCCGCACTTCAAGACAAGCGACCGAAAGACAAGGCGAAGGACTATCGACGGACGGGTTTGCTTATAGCCGAGGAAGTTGCTGAGCTTTTGGAGAAAGGTCGCTGGTCAAAAAGAGCTGTAAGGAAGCGAGAGGCAGAGCTCTTGAAATGGGCTGCGACTGAGTGGGCAGACTAAAGCCCGAGAATGCAATTCCGTATTGCCGCCACTTTCACGGACAGCCTCGCGAAGCTTACCCGTGATGAGCAGAAGGCTGTCAAGACCACGGCCTTCGACCTGCAAATAGACCCGTCAGGGGCCGGGCACTCGTTTCACAAGTTGGATCGGGCAAAGGATCGGAATTTCTGGTCAGTCCGGGTCAGCCGGGACATACGCCTGATCGTGCATCGGACGGCATCGAGCGTCCTGCTCGCCTATGTCGACCATCACGATGCCGCGTACCGATGGGCAGAGCGGCGGCGGATCGAGCGACATCCCAGGACCGGCGCGGCTCAGATCGTCGAAGTCCGCGAGACGGTGCGCGAGATCGAAGTCCCGCGCCCTATTGTCGTGGAGGCAGCTGCCGTTGCGCAGGCCGCCCCCAAGCCTGCGCTCTTCGCCGAAGCCTCAGACGACGAGCTGCTGGGTTACGGCGTCCCCGAGACGTGGCTGGACGACGTTCGCGGCGCGGACGAGGACTCGCTGCTGGATCTCGCTGACCATCTACCGACCGAGGCGGCGGAGGCGCTGCTGGAGCTCGCAACCGGCGGCACGCCGGACCGGCCAGCGCATGCCGCCGCCGAAACGGACCCGTTCGCGCATCCGGATGCGCAACGCCGCTTCCGCCTCGTGGAGAACGCAGACGAGCTGGAGCGTGCGCTTGAGTTCCCGTGGGAGAAGTGGACGGTCTTCCTGCACCCGGCGCAGCGCCGGGTCGTGAAGACTGCATACAGCGGCCCGGCCCGCGTCTCAGGCTCGGCCGGCACCGGAAAGACCATCGTGGCGCTCCACCGCGCCGTTCATCTCGCCCGCGCGTATCCCGATGCCCGCGTCCTCCTCGCAACCTTCTCGGACACGCTGGCGAATGCGCTACGCGTGAGGCTCGGGCGACTGATCCACAATCAACCCAGCATCGCCGAGCGGTTGGAGGTGAACTCGATGGGCGGCATCGGCCGGCGCCTTTACGAGGCGAACTTCGGGGCAGCTACCTTGGTGACCGAAGGTGAGGTGCGGGCGCTGATCGACTTGGCAGCCGCCGAGGTCGAAGAGCACGCGTTCAGCCCCCACTTTCTGTGGACCGAGTGGAGCCGGGTGGTCGACGCGTGGCAGCTCGAAAGTTGGGAGGACTACCGGGATGTCACGCGGCTTGGCCGCAAGACCCGCTTGGCGGAATCCCAGCGCGCGGTGCTCTGGTCGATCTTTGCCAAGGTGCGCGATGGTCTGGACGAGCGGGGGTTGCTCACCGAGCCCCGCTTGTTCCGGCGTGTGGAACGGCATGTTGCAGAGGGAGCGCATCCGCCGTTCGAGTTCTGCGTCATCGACGAGGCCCAAGACATCGGCGTGTCGGAACTGCGCTTTCTTGCGGCCCTCGGTGGCAGCCGCCCCGACAGTCTGTTTTTCGCTGGCGATCTCGGCCAGCGCATATTCCTCACGCCCTTCTCCTGGCGCGCGCTGGGCGTCGACGTGCGCGGGCGCTCGCACACCTTGCGTATCAACTATCGAACCTCCCACCAGATACGACGGCAAGCGGACCGCTTGCTGCCGCCGGAGCTGGCCGACGTGGACGGCATCACCGAGCGGCGCGGCGGCACCGTCTCTGCCTTCAACGGGCTCGAGCCCAGCATCAGGATTCTTGCATCGCCCGACGAAGAAGCCGTCGCCGTCGCCGACTGGCTCGCGAAGCTTCGGCAGGAGGGTTTTGCGCCGCACGAAATCGCCGTATTCGTCCGATCCGAAGGCGAGCTCGCGAGGGTACGGGAGGCTGTCCGCCTGGCGGACCTAAGCTCGATCGAATTGGACGAACGCTCAGACGGGGCATCAGGCAAGGTCGCCGTCGCGACGATGCATCTCGCCAAAGGACTGGAGTTCCGAGCAGTAGCAGTCATGGCGTGCGACGACGAGGTCTTACCCCTGCAATCACGCATCGAGAACGTGGCCGACGAAGCCGACTTGGAAGACACTTACAGCACGGAACGGCAGCTTCTCTACGTTGCTTGCACGCGCGCCCGCGATCGTTTGCAGGTGACCGGCGTCGAGCCCGCGTCCGAGTTCCTCGACGATCTGCGGATGAAAGCGTGAACTCGTCAGTGGGGCAACAAATGGTTAGCCGGCTGCCCACTCCGGGACGCTCCGCTTGCCGCTGTCGCTGAGTTGGCGACCGATGCTCATTCGGCGATAGCGGAGGCGCGGCCGAGATGGACCCGGTAAGAACAGTTCCATGGCTGGCGGATTGCTTGATCGAAGAAGCGGGCGAGGGACGTCACAGTCGAGCAGACGGAGGAGATAATCCTGCCATGCGGAGAAGGGATCAGCGCACGCAGCTTGGAGGCATACCCGCCCCACGCCCATAACTTGCCGTTCCCCTCGTTGATTCCGTCTTCGTCTGTCCACTCGCCACGCAACCGCATGAATTTCCGCTTATGAGGATTCTGCTTGCCGTTGCGATACCTCTTGTTCCAGCCGATCACCTGAGCACCGCGGACGGGCCTGTGCTCGTATCCCGGGTGCGGAAACTGAACGAAGCAGCGTCTATGGGCCATTCCTGTATGCCTCAATGGATAGCGCGCCGGCCTCGCGCTTTTGGGTGGCGTGCAGCGAACCAAACGGCCTTTGGGCCGCCTCACCAAAGACGAACAGCGTCCGCCCGCCACCTACTTCGTACCACCGCCCGCGGAATTCGTAGGGTCGCGAGCGAGGCTTGCCGTCACCTGTCCTCTTGAAGACGTGGATGACCTGCCACTCGGTGATTGGTGCGAACTCGATGCGTTCGAGGTGTTGCCGGGCTACCGAAAGCGCCACGATCTGTGGTTGCAGTTCCTTCAGAAGCCGATGCCAAAGCGGACCGCCGTCGCTCTCGAGGATCTTTCGGTTGGCCTTGTCGAGTTTGCTCCATGTCGGGTCGGTGGCGACGGGCGAGCAGATGTCCGTGTGAAGCGCCCTTGACGCCCTGCCCTCGTAGAAGCTCGCCTCCATCCCCTCGAGCAACGGCTTGAAAGTGTTAAACCATGCATAGTAC
>JAPPLB010000083.1 GCA_028819575.1 Bryobacterales bacterium
AGACGCCTACTGCGAGGGTTCGGTCACGCTGAGAATCTGGTTCGCGCGAACATTGGTCAAGCGCTGAACGATGCCGCTCGGCCAGCGGATCTCGAGGAGAGCGGCTTGGTTCTCCGCGCCCAGGCCGAAGTGGACCCGCTTGTCGCTGGCCGATAAATAGCTTCCCGCCGTGGATGCGATCTGGTGCTGCTCCAATCCTTCCGGCGTTGCAAGCCGCAATCGGGCGCCGATTCCTCCACGATTGCTCTGTGTCCCGTTCAGATCGACGATCAACCAATGATTCCCGTTGCCTTCGTTTCGAAGGACTAGGGCGGGCTCCTCGTTGCGATTGATCACCACGTCAACAAACCCGTCGCTGTCGAGATCGCCGAAGGCCGCCCCGCGCGCCGCCAGCGCCTTGCTGAATATCGCGCCGCTTTGCCCGGAGACGTCCTGAAACTTCCCGTTCCGATTGCGCAGCAGCAGCAGCGGCTCCTTGTACCGCAGGGATGGGTTCGTCACTTCGATGTTGTCCATCACATGGCCTTGGGCCACAAAGAGGTCTTTCCAGCCGTCGTTGTCGTAGTCGATGAACTTGGCGCCCCAACCCGAATGCAGAGCGGTAAACGAGCTGATACCGGTCGGTCCCGAGGCGTACTCGAACTCACCCTCCCGATTGCGGAACAAAGCGTATTTCTGGTGAGGCAGAGCGTTGGCGAAGATCTCCGGCCGGCCGTCGTTGTCATAGTCGACGAAATCGGTTCCCATGCCAGCGAAGACATTGCCGTCCTCGTCGTAGGCGACGCCGGCCAGCAGACCTACCTCTTCGAAGCTTCCGTCGCCGTTGTTTTGAAAGAGTTGCTGCGGCGCCGAGTCGTTCGCAATGAAGAGATCGAGCCGGCCGTCCTGGTTGAAGTCGTTGAAGGCGACACCGAGGCCCTTGCCGGGCGCGTCCGCGAATCCGGCTTGCGGCGTCACGTCCCGGAACGTGCCGTCGCCGTTGTTGCGGTAGATCAGGTGTGTGATGGGGGCGAAGTTGTCCGGGTGGCAATACGATCGATAGCCGGGCTTGTGCTCGCCGCACCAGACGTTCTTTGAAAAGTCCCAATCGACGTAGCGCACGACGGCCAGGTCCAGCAGGCCGTCCGCGTCGAAGTCGAAAAAAGCGGCCCCGGTGGACCACTCGCCGGCCGCGACGCCGGCGCTCTCGGTCACATCCCGGAAACCGCCTTTCCCGTTGTTGCGATAGAGAATGTTCCGCCCGTAGTTCGTGACGTAGAGGTCGGCGAATCCGTCGTTGTCGTAGTCGCCCACCGCCACTCCCTGTCCGTAGGAGTGGCCGGAGACGCCCGCTTGCTCGGTCACGTCTCTGAACGTCAGGTCACCGTTGTTGCGGTACAGCCGGTTCCAGTATCGCGGGTCTTCCTTTCGGGGCCGGGCGCCCTGCGGCATGGGATCTTCCAGCGCCGCCCCGTTCACGAAGTAGAGGTCGAGGTCGCCGTCGTTGTCGTAGTCGAAGACCGCGGCTCCTCCAACCATCGATTCGAGCAAATACTTCTCCGATGTCCTCGACGGTTCGTTGCGGAACGCGACGCCCGATTTCTCGGTGATGTCGACAAACGTGGGGCGTTCCGGCCCCGAGGTCTGAGCGAACAGCAGCGAGCACTGCAGCAGAATCAGCCAAGCCGCCTGCGGAACTGGAAATCGCACGGCCTTCTTAGTCTCCGTCTGAACCGAACGCGATCCTCTTCACGATGCCCTCGCCTTGCTGAACGACGATCCAGTGGCCGGCCTCGACGGCTTCGAGGCGGCTCGTCGTTCCGTCCGGCCAGCGGATCTCGATATCGGCCGCGGATGCCGTCCCGAGCCCGAAGTGAATGCGAAAGTCGCTTTGCGAGATGTGGTAGCCGCCGCTGCGCACCTCTTCGATCTGGTCCCGGCCGTCGGCGGTCACTCGAATGCGTGCGCCGATGGCGTCACGCCCCTCGGGGGTGAGGGCTTGCACCAGTAACGCGCTGCCCCGCTCGCCGTCGTTCTTCAACAGAGACGGCGCCTCGTGCATATTGACGATGACGATCTCCAAGCTCCCGTCGTTGTCGAGGTCACCGATGGCCGTGCCGCGCGAGGAGTGCGCCGCGCCGATCGCCGGACCTGCCTCGCCTGATACATCGTGGAATCCCCCATCCCTGCGATTCCAGTACAGAAGTCTTTGTTGGAGGAAGGTTTCGGAGAGATGAGTGTCGTCGATACCCGGATAGACGTGTCCGTTCGCGACGAAGATGTCCTTCCAGCCGTCGTGATCGACATCGAGGAAGGCCGTTCCCCACCCCAGGTACTGGGTGTTCACCGCCAAGCCGGTGCGGATGGTCTCGTCGCTGAAAAACATCTCGCCTTCGTTGCGATACAGGGTATGGGTGTCACTGGAGAAGTTCGTCTTGAAGAGATCGAGGTCGCCGTCCCCGTCGTAGTCGCCGGCGGTGACGCCCATGCCCGCCTGTTCCATGCCGTCGAGGTTGTAGGCCGTGCCCGAAATCACGCCCACTTCTTCGAATGTCCCGTCTTTCTGGTTGTGGTAGAGAAGTGAGGCCGTCGAATCGCACGCGACATAGATATCCGTCCACCCGTCGTTGTCAAAATCGGTCGTGAGCGGGGTGAAGCCGTAATACTCCTTCGGCACGCTGATGCCCGCCGCGTCGGACACGTCCGCAAACACTCCCTTGCCGTCGTTCTCGTAGAGCGACATCGTCTCGGGCGGCAGGCCTCTCGGCCCGCAAAGCACCGGTACGCCTCTCCAGCGGCATTCCGCCCTCTCACCCGGTTTCGGCGTCTTCTCGGGATCGAACCGAAGGTAATTCGCGACGAATAGATCCAGATCGCCGTCCCGGTCGTAGTCAAGGAAGGCGCAACCCGTGCTCCAACGCCGCTCCGGGCTCAGTAGGCCTCGGCTCTTGGTTTCGTCTTGAAAAGTTCCGTCTCCCTGGTTGCGGAACAGCACGTGGGAACCCCAATGTGTCACCAGGATGTCGGTGTGCGCATCATTGTCGACATCGCCGGCGCAGACGCCCTGGCCCCAGCCGGTGTGCCCGATGCCGGCTTCTTCGGTGACATCGTCGAATGTGAGTCCGCCGCGGTTGCGATAGAGATGATGCCTGGATTGCCCGGCCTTGTCGCCGAACCGGTCTCCGTTCACGAAGAACAGGTCCATCAGACCGTCGTTGTCGTAATCGAATATCGCCACACCCGTCCCGGTCGTCTCGACGATATACTCCTTGCCCTTTTCCGCACCTGAGATGTTGACGCCGCTCAGACCTGCCTGCCGTGCGATGTCGCGATAGGCGATCCGGGGCAGCTTCGTTCCCTCGGGTAGCGGCCTGCGCGGCTGCGCCCGGCGGCCGGACACCGCCACGCCCTGAGCGGACACCACAGGTTGCAGAACAGCGGCAAGAGCGAAGGCCGCGATGACGGCGACAAAACGGCTCGACCTACGGAAGAGGTGGACCATCACGAATCTCTTCATCGGCAGACAAACCTGGGTGAGCCGCAAAGGCTTAGTCTACTGGGAATAGGCGGAGGAAGGATGCGAGTTGTTCCCAGCCATTCATTCACTCCGCGAATGCCGGCGCAAATGTAAAAAGTTCCCTGGCGAGCCAACGAGAAGGCAAAGGAAAAAATTCCCCTCCGGCTGATGTGAAAACCCATGATCCTCGCCGCGGACAGGTCGAAACGAGGCCGCTGCGACGGTAGGAAGAGGTAGGACGAAAGGCACGACGTGGATTTTAGCCTGCATGTCTCACCACCCGACGGTCGAAGCACACGATACGACCGCCATGACTTCGTTGCGCTTGCTTGCCGT
>JAPPLB010000180.1 GCA_028819575.1 Bryobacterales bacterium
TCTACTACGCGACCGCTGCCGCCCCTGCCTGCTTCCGTCGCTCCTGGGCCAGCTCGGGGCGGGGGCGGTCCGGGACCCTCGGGCCGGGGCGCGGCGGCTGATGAGGCGGTTGGCAGCCAGCCGATGGTGCCGCAAGGACGGTGCGCCGGGCCGACCATGGCGGGCCAACAGAGGGACGCACTCAGGCAGTGCAGGCGGTGCGTTCATCCTTGCCATGGCCACGTGCCCGGAGGTACGGTCTGACCGAGGATCGTTAGGCAGTACCTACGAAGACCCTCGATCAGGTTACCTATTACGTTCGAGATGAGTGACGCGCACCAACAGGTTCACGTGGTGTTCACGATCACGTTCAGCTCGTTATGAGAACCTCGGAAGGCCCAACCGCCTCGTACCGGTACACCACGTTGACGGACGTGCGTCGAAACGGCCACGGTTACTCCTACAAGTGAGTCGGTTTGCAATGCCGCGCACCAGCGAAGTCGCGTTCAACAGCCATCTCGCCGAGGCCCTACGCGGCAAACACCCGCTTTGGAGAAACCATCTAGGTGTCGAACAGACCGGGGTGTTCCCGGACGCCCCACGTTTACGACCTGACATTCTCGTTCAGCCACCGGACGCACAACCCGTAGTCGTCGAAACCGAGTACGAGCCAGCCGTCACCGTCGAAAACGATGCTATAGCCCGGCTCGGCATGACTCCGGTGGCTTCCTTTGACCCCATTGAGCAGGCCATCGCTGTCCGCATTCCGAATTCTCTCCGCCGTGGCCAGGGCCACTTGGCCGAACGCATCGCCGTAGCCGACTTCGGCTATTGCGTATTCTCTGGTGATCCGTCGTCACCAGATCGTTGGCCCACGACAGGCTGGCTTACCGGCGGCATCGACGACATCGTCCGATGCATCGAGCATGCGATGGTCTCCCAGCGTCTGGTCGACGAAGGCATGTCGATACTGGAGCGCGGTGTCCGTGTCGCGACCAAGGCCATTCAGGATGCCACGGAGCGCGGCTTTACCGATATCGAGCGCGATATGGGGCGTGTTCTCAGTCAGCATAGCGGCGAGCAGACGACCCGCATGGCCATGACCATAATCGCCAACGCTTTGACCTTCCATTCGACGATTGCCGGTACTCACGATATCCCTTCAGTCACCCAGTTCCGAACTGGTTCTCTCCAGATACCGATCCTGAACACGTGGCGTCAGATCCTTGACGAAATCAACTACTGGCCGATCTTCAAGGTCGCCTCGGATCTTCTTGCTCCGATTCGTGCCGCGACAGCGATCCGCGTCCTCGACGCCCTCGTCGAAGCGGCGCAGCAGCTCGCTCACATCGGCGTTACGACGCGGCACGATCTCTCTGGTAGGATGTTCCAGAACCTGATTGTCGACCGGAAATTTCTTGCAACGTTTTACACCCTGCCAACCAGCGCCGCTCTGCTTGCGGAAATGGCCGTTACTCGCCTGGGAGCCGACTGGAAAGATCTCGAGGCATATCCCGGACTCTCCATCGCCGACCTTTCCTGCGGCACAGGAACGCTTCTCTCCGCCGCCTACCACGCGGTTCTCAGCCGGTACCGCCATGCCGGCGGCGATGACAGCCAGATTCATCGACGGATGATCGAGCATTCCATCGTTGCTGCCGATATCATGCCCGCCGCTGCACATCTTTGCGCCTCGCAGCTTTCGAGTGTCCATCCAACCGTGATCTTTGACAACACTCGCGTCTACACGATGCCCTACGGAATTGGGACCGGCGAGGAGCGCTACCGTGGGGTCGCCATCGGCTCTCTAGACCTGACCGCGGCGTCACAGACCCGATCCTTGTTCGCGACTGGTCAACGCCAAGCTAGCGGGGCGCGGGGCGACATCGAGATACAGGACATTGAACTTCCCCATGAATCGGTCGATCTTGTGATAATGAACCCTCCATTCACTCGACCAACCAACCATGAAATCGCCGATGTTCCTGTTCCATCCTTCGCAGGTTTCCGAACGACAGACGCTGAACAACGTGCGATGTCAGATCGCTTGGCAAGTATTCGACGTAATCTCGACAGTCCGGCTGGGCACGGTAATGCAGGGTTGGCCTCTAACTTCATCGACCTCGCCCATGCGAAGGTGAAGCCGGGCGGTACCGTCGCCTTGGTACTTCCAATCGCTGCTATTCAAGGCGCGTCATGGAAACCCGTCCGAGATCTCTTTGTCAGCCGATACGCGAACATCGCAGTCGTCACCATCGCCGCCGCAGGCAACCTCGATCGAGCATTCTCGGCCGATACTGGTATGGCCGAGACACTGGTAGTGGCTAAGAAGAAAGATCAGGGATCCAGCCCCGACACCGATGCATTATTTGTGAACCTCAATCGGCGTCCGGCTAGCTTGCTGGAAGCTGTCGAGGCCGCCAAGATAGTCGACCGTTTGCCGGACGCCTCGCCAACCGGCCGTATCCGCGCGGGCGATCAAGCGCTTGGGAGCTACATCCGGGCACCGCTCAACGAAGGTGGGTGCGCAGCTTTGCGCGAACCGGCGCTCGCCGGTACGATGATTGCGTTGCGGCGCAACGAACTGAGAATGCCTCGGTATCCCGATCGCCATACCATACTCATGACTCCTCTCGGGCAGATCGGTCAACGTGGCCTGTTGCATCGCGACATAGGCGACAAAAATGACGGGCGACCGCCGTTCCGAGGACCATTCAAAATACTTCCCATACAGAACGTCCCAAGCTATCCTATTCTTTGGGGACATGGCGCAGATCGAGAGCGACATCTGCTTGTGCATCCGGACAGCGAGGGTGAGGTGCGTCCAGATTGTGACAACCGCGCAATGGCGGTTTGGCAGACTGCTACGCGCCTTCATTTTGCTCTCGACTTCCGGCTCAACTCTCAGAGTCTGGCCGCTTGTTTGACGCCGGAACCCACACTCGGCGGCCGTGCTTGGCCCAACTTTCGATTGGCACAGAAAATCTGGACTGAAGCTATCGTGCTCTGGGCGAACTCCTCGCTCGGGCTGATAGCTTTCTGGTGGGCAGGGTCACGGCAGCAGCAAGGCCGTGGGGTGCTGACAATCTCCAGTTTGCCTAACCTGATGGTTCTTGACCCTCGGACCTTGTCAACCAAAAAGATAGAGCAGGCAGCGGCTATCTTCGACTGCTTTCGGAGTAAGCCGTTGCTACCAGCCAACGAAGCTTACCGGGATAAGATACGCAAGGCCCTTGATCGCGCCGTCTTAATAGATCTTCTTGAACTGCCCGAAGATGTGCTTCCTCCATTGGATAATCTGCTCCATCAATGGTGTAACGAGCCATCTGTGCACGGGGGGAAAAGCACATCGCCTTGAAGCGAGCACGACTCGAAGGACGCACTTGCGTGGCGCGCGGCCTCCTGTGCCATCCGTCGTCCCCTGGATCCGGCGCCCCCCGCACTCTCAGGGGACAACGAGGTGATGCCGTAGGCTACTTCGCTGGAATCGGCGCCGGTCCTGAGGGTGTGGCGGTGACGGATGATGCGAAACACTTGCTTTTGACCCGATGCGGCCATGGCCCTTGCTCGGTTGCTCGCAGAAGCTCGCCGTGGCGTCGTGATCCCAGTCGATAGTATGCAACGGGGCAATGAGAACGATCCGATTGATTTCTTTGCTTCAGTCGCACAGGCCTACAGGTGGTTCAAAGGATACGAGCACGGCAAGGAGGAAGGCATACAACTAGCGAGGAGTGAAGGCAGGAGTCCTCCTCCTAGTCCGAAGTTCCAGGGCAGGATTCTTCTTAAGTCGTTTTATAGTCATCAGTTGAGA
>JAPPLB010000146.1 GCA_028819575.1 Bryobacterales bacterium
TCCTGGCGGTCGTATCGCGTGCTTCGACCGTCGGGTGGTGAGACATGCAGGCTAACCACTGACCACTGCCTTCGGAAGGCCGGCATCGAAGAGCTGCTCCAGGGCCTCGACTAACTGGTCGATATGCTCCGGTTCAATGATGTAGGGCGGAAGAAAGCGCAACACGGTGCCTGCGGTGCAGTTCATCAGGAAACCCTTTTCGGCCATGGCCGGGACGACGGACTTGCCGGGCGCCGTGAGATTCAGTCCACGCATCAGGCCGCATCCCCGGACTTCGCTGACGAAATCGTACTTGTCGACCAGTTCGCTCAGACGCTTCTGGAAGTGCGCGCCGGTCTCCCGGACGCGAGGCAGGATCTCATCGAGCACGTCGAGGACTTCGAGCGCGATGCGGCAGGCGAGCGCGTTGCCCCCGAAAGTGCTTCCGTGCATTCCGGGCGACAGCACGTCCGCAGCGCGGTCGGTCGCGAGCACGGCGCCGATCGGCATGCCGCCGCCAAGAGGTTTGGCCAGGGTGACGATGTCCGGCCGGATAGCGGCTGATTCGCCGTCATTCCAGGCCTGAAAGGCGAAATACTCTCCGGTTCGCCCGAGGCCGCACTGAATCTCATCCAATAGCAGGAGAGCGTCGTGCTGTTGCGCCAGATCGGACGCCTTTCGAGCGAATTCGCGGGTGATCCGCACGATGCCGCCTTCACCGAGGATGGGCTCGAACATGATGGCGGCTGTCTTGTCGCTCACGGCCGCTTCCAGTGCCGCCGCATGATTCGCGTCGACGAACTTCACGTCGGGAATCAGCGGCTCGAAGGGTTGGCGGTACTTCGGTTGGCCCGTGACGGAGACCGCCCCGAGAGTACGGCCCGCGAAGGAGTTGTTGAGCGCGACGATCTCGGTCTTGTCCGGGCTCTTCGAACGACCGTAGCCCTTGGCGATCTTGAGCGCCGCCTCGATGGCCTCCGCCCCGCTGTTGCAGAAATACGCCCGGTCGAGCCCGCTCATCCGCGTGAGCTTCTCGGCCAGGGGACCCTGGTAGGGATGGGCATAGAGGTTCGAGCAGTGCATCAAGGTGCCGGCTTGATCGCGAATGGCCTCGATCACCCGCGCGTGGCCATGGCCGAGGGCGTTGACGCCGATGCCCGAGATGAAGTCGAGATACTGTTTTCCCTGATCGTCGTAGACGTAGCAGCCCTGACCCCGTACAAGAACGATCTGGCGGCGCCCGTAGTTCTGGAAGAGATGACGCTCTTCAAGCGCGCCGATCTGCGCGGCGTCATGGCTGGATTTGTCACTCATCACTTTTCTCTTTCGCAAAGAATCAAACTGTCGATTGTAGCTTCGGGAAGGAAGCGTCTTCAGCGTGGGAAAGGGTCTCGTGCTAAACGAGAACCGTGAACGTGGCTTCCTCGCGTTGGACAGGCCGGTACAAGGTGTCCCGCTCGACCGGCTTGCGGCCGGCTTCCCGGATCAGCCGCAACAACTCTTCGCGCCGCAGCACTTGAGAGGTCGTGGCGCCGGCGTCGTGGTAGATCTTCTCTTCGACGACGGTGCCGTCAATGTCGTCCGCGCCGAAGCGTTGCGCGATCTGCGCCACCTTCGGCGTCATCATGATCCAGTAGGCCTTGACGTGAGGAAAGTTGTCGAGCAGCAATCGCGCGACCGCGATGTTCTTGATGTCCGCGAAGCCCGTGGTCGCCGGCAGGTGCTGCATGGGAGTGTTCGCCGGATGGAATGCGAGTGGAATGTACGTTTGGAAACCAGCGGTCTCGTCCTGCAGCTCGCGAAGCCGGATCAAGTGGTCGACTCGGTCTTCTTCGGTCTCGATGTGGCCGTAGAGCATCGTCGCATTCGACTTCAAGCCGATCTGATGCGCGATGCGGGCGGTCGAGATCCACTCTTCGCCGTCGATCTTGTGGTCGCAGATGATGCGGCGGACTCGCTCGTTGAAGATCTCCGCGCCGCCGCCGGGCAGCGACTGCACCCCGGCCTCTTTCAGCCGAATGAGGGTCTCTTCGATCGATAGCTTCGAACGGCGGGCAAGGTAGCCGATCTCGACCATCGTGAACGCCTTGAGGTGAACGTGCGGGTAGCGCTCGCGCAGGCCGGAGATCATCTCGCAGAACCAGTCGAGTGAGAGTTCCGGGTGCAGTCCGCCGACGATATGGAACTCGGAGACCGCTTCGACATAGCCTTGTCCGGCGACTTCCCAGACCTGGTCGAGTGACATGGTGTAGGCCTGTGGATTGCGCACCTGGCGCCCGAAAGCGCACAGTTTGCAGGCCGCTACGCACACGTTCGTGGGGTTGATGTGGCGGTTGACGTTGAAGTACGTCGTGTCACCGTTGAGCTGTTCGCGGACGTGGTTCGCCAGGTAACCGATGCCGAGCAAATCCGGCGAGCGGTAGAGGGACAGGCCGTCTTCGAAACTCAGGCGTTCTCCGGCCATCACCTTGCCGACGATGGGCCGCAGCAGTGGATCGTCGAAACGAGGTTGCATGACGGGTTAGGAGCCGTTCGCGAACACGCCCCCCCAACCAGAGAATAGCATGGGGTCGGCATGTGGCCTGTCCGCATGTGGCGCGGACGGTAGCGGTTGGGAGTCCTGTGGTAGTTTGTTAGCGGAATGCGTTTCGCGTGCGCCGTTCTTCTGCTTTCGTCGGTTGCCTGGGCCGCCGAGCGCCCTGGTCTCGCGCCCCTGACCGGCTACCCCGCGCATCCTGCGGACAACCCGGGCACGCCGGAGAAGATCGAGCTCGGTGAAATGCTTTTCTTCGAAACGATGCTCTCGCGGGGCGGGCGCCGCAGTTGCGGCACTTGCCACAAACCGGCGTTGCTCTTCATGGACGGGCTCAGCCGTGCCTGGGGCCTGCACGACATGGAGTTGCGCCGCAAGACGCCGGGGTTGCTGAACGTCGGCTGGCAGCGGTCGATGTTTTCCGACGGACGCGTCAAGACGCTGGAAGAACAAGCGCCCAAGCCGCTCGAGAACAATCTCGAAATGGACCTCGAACCCGAGGTCGCGGCGGAACGCGTGGCGAACGACCCCCTCTATCAAAAGCTGTTTGCGCGGGTTTTCCCCGGCCAGTCGATTACGTTCGACTTGATCGCGAAGGCCATCGCAGCTTATGAGCGGACGCTCGTCTCATACGACAGTGACTTTGACCGTTACCTGCTGGGCGACCACACGGCGCTCAAGCCGGAAGCGGTTCGAGGCATGGACTTGTTCGCCGGCAAGGCAGGCTGCGTCGGCTGCCACAACGGACCGCTTCTCACCGACCATCAGTTCCATTACACCGGCGTTCCCGAGATCCCCGGAGGCACGCCGAATGGGACGAAACACAAGACACAGGGGTTGCGCGACGTCAATCGCCGCTCTTCCTACATGCACAACGGCCATTACCTGAAGCTGCGGCACGTCATCGATCATTACGCTCGCGGGGGGGCCGCGCCTGACGGACTGAAACCGGAGATCGAGCCGCTCGAATTGAGCGGCCAGGACAAGTCGGACCTGATGGCCTTCCTGCGCTCGCTGAACGGCCGAGTGATCAACTCGGTCACGGATTCCCCCGGGACGCCGGACATCTTCGACGTCAAGCCGGAGGAGAAGGCCAACACCCCCGCTGCTGCGCAAGATCCCAGCTACGTCAACAAGTAGCCTGCATTTCTCACCAAGTGGCGAGGCGAAGTGCGTGAGAGGGCCGTCAGGACGAGGCGCGCGCCGCTTGGC
>JAPPLB010000117.1 GCA_028819575.1 Bryobacterales bacterium
CACCACGCGGCGAGGCGAAGTGCGTGAGAGGGCCGTCAGGACGAGGCGCAAGCCGTGCGGAGGAAAAAGGCGTGAGCCGCTTGGCGCGCGCAGGCGTACTTGAACCGTACGTTGAGCACGGCAAGCAAGCGCAACGAAGTCCTGGCGGTCGTATCGTGTGCTTCGGCCGTCGGGTGGTGAGAAATGCGGGTTAAGCTTGACTGCGCCGGGTCTTAGAGTGATTGAGCATTGTAAGATGGGAATGCTCTTGTTTCCGAAGTCGTGGGAGAGTTGCTTTCAAACCGGCAGATCGGAAGCACGATTGATGTCTCAGGACCACCTGCGGAGGGGTAGGCCGCGAATGGTGCAACCGCACAGACCGGCGATAAACCGGCGTTGGTCCTGCGACCCGCGAGATTCCGTCTTCTCTCATCTTTGCCTGGTCAATGCATCGTCAACAGCAACTCGGAAGTAAGCAGTGAATCAAGACCTCGGAAGAGAGATCCGGATCGCCGAGCAGGTCGACCGTCTCCTTGACGACGTCCGTTCTGCGGAGATGCCGGTTTTGGAATCCGGCAATGGGGACGAAGCGGCCGCCTCTTCGCTCGCCAGTGAAGACCCGGACGTCCTCGGCCTGGAACCCGGCGCGCTGGAGAAGGGCGAAGACCCGATTCAGGTGTATCTGCGCGAGATGGGCGCCGTGCCGCTGTTGACCCGTGAAGGAGAGGTGGAGGTTGCCAAACGGATCGAGCGAGGACGGTTAAGAGTCTGGAAGGAAGTCTCACGGTGCCCGGCCGTGGCCAAGGAACTCATCCGTCTCGGCGCGGACGTAGCTCGAGGTTCCATTTCCGTTCGAGACTTTCTGGACTTGCATCTTGATGATGTCAATGATGACCGTTGCTCCGCGCAGACGGAACATTTCCTAAAGGTGATAGATGAGCTGAAGAGGAACCTGCGAAACGCTGAACAGTGGCGCAAGAAACTGCGATCCATCTCCCGCTCGCAAAAACCCATACAGGCGCGCAGGCTGGCGCTGCGGACGGCGCGCGCACGCATTCGCATGTCGAGGCTGATTCGCGGCCTGAATTTCACACCGCAGCTTCGCGAAGAATTCGTCGTCCACATCGAGAACGTCGTTCAAAGCTTGAGGTCGCTGGAAGCCTCGATTGCCCAGGCAAAGCTCGAATTGGAGCAATCGCCGAAAAAGAATGCAAATGAGCGGCGGCGATTGCGCTCCGAGATTCGAACCGCGCAACGCAGTATTGCCGTGATCGAGGATGAAGCAGGCGCTGCGTCGAGCGAATTGCAGACGGCCTTGCAAGTGATTCACGAAGGCCAACTTCTTTCTGAGGCTGCGAAGCGGGAGTTGGTCGAAGCCAATCTTCGGCTGGTCGTCTCGATCGCCAAGCGCTATGTCAATCGCGGCCTGCAGTTCCTCGACCTGATTCAAGAGGGCAACATCGGTTTGATGAAAGCCGTCGACAAGTTCGAGTATCAGCGCGGCTACAAGTTTTCGACGTATGCCACTTGGTGGATTCGGCAGGCGATTACCCGCGCCATCGCCGACCAGGCTCGAACGATCCGCGTCCCGGTCCATATGACCGAAGCGATCAACAAGGTCATCCAGGCGTCCCGCCGCCTGGTGCAAGAGCTGGGACGCGAGCCTACCAGCGAGGATCTCGCCGAGAAAGTCGAGATCCCGATTGCGAAAGTGCGTCGAATACTCAAGGTGGCTCAAGAACCGATTTCGATCGAGACTCCCGTGGGCGAGGAGGAAGGTTCACATATCGGTGATTTTCTCGAAGACCACGGTCAGGTTTCACCCGCCGATGCGGTAATCAACATGAATCTGCGCTCGCGGACGGCGCAAGTGCTCAAGAGCCTGACTCCTCGCGAGGAGCAGATCATCAAGATGCGTTTCGGCCTGAACGATGGAAGCGAGCGTACTTTGGAGGAAGTCGGCCAGAGCTTCGCGGTTACACGTGAGCGCATTCGCCAAATCGAGGCAACCGCCCTGCGCAAACTGAGGCATCCCAGCCGCAGTCGGCAATTGCGCGCCTTTACCGATCAGGATCGTAACTCCTGACTCCCTGCCCCACTGGCCTGAATTTCTCAGCAAGCGGCGAGGTGAAGTGCGTGAGAGGGCCGTCAGGATGAGGAGCGAGCCGCTTGGCGCGCACATCACGGTTTTTAAGGTTTTTCACGAATCACGAGACACGAAACACGAATCACGGCCTTTTTTCGCGTGCTTCAGCCGTCGGGTGGTGTGAAATGCAGGCTAAGCGTCTACGATGTGCCCGTCACGCATGTGAAGCGTGCGGTGAGCGCAATAGGCCGCCGCCTCCGGGTTGTGCGTGATCATGAGGATCGTCTGGCCGAGTTGCTCGTTGAGCTTCTTGAGCATGTCAAGAATGGCCTGTGCGTTTTCCGTATCCAGGTTGCCGGTCGGTTCATCGGCGAGAAGCAGCGGCGGGTGATTCACAATTGCCCGGGCAATGGCGACCCGCTGTTGTTCCCCTCCTGAAAGCGCGTACGGTTTGTGGTCCAGACGGTGATCGATGCCCAGCATCTTGACGAGTTCATCGAAACCCTGATCGGTCTCCTTGCTCACCCCCGCGATGTGGCGGGCCACCTGGACGTTTTCTCTCGCGGTCAGCGTCGGGAGAAGATTGAACTTCTGGAAGACGAATCCGACGGTCTGCCTGCGCAACTCGGTGCGCTTGCGATTCGTCATCCTCGAGAGGTCCCGGCCCGCAACTTTGACGGTTCCCTCCGTGGGCGGCGTGAGCCCGCCGATGATGTGGAACAGTGTTGATTTTCCGGATCCGGACGGCCCGAGAATCGCCAGAATCTCACCTTGGAGAGCATCCAGGTCCACTCCCCGTAGCGCCGGGACCTCAACCCCGCCCATTTGGTAGACCTTTTTCAAGCCGCGTATTTCAATCATCTTTTCCTGGGGCATAGGCTACTCCAGCCTGCATGTCTCACCAAATGGCGAGTGAAGTGCGTGAAAGGGCCGTCAGGCATTTCTTCTGGAGCGAACCAGGTCCCCTCCCATGGTTTTCACGAATCACGAAACACGAATCACGGTTTTATGGTTTTCACTAACCACTATCCACGGCCTTTTCCCCGTGCTTCGGAAGTCATGTGGTGAGAAATGCAGGTCAGTCATAGGTCAAGGCGTGGATCGGATCCTGCCGGGCAGCGCGCGTGGCTGGGTAAAGCGCGCCCAGTGCAGCTCCCATCACAGCCAGCAGCGAACTGATGACAATCCAATCACTCGTGATCAGAACCACCACCAGCGGAAAACTGACCTCTAACCCAGCTCGTATGCCATAAGCCGCGGCAATCCCCGACGCAATACCGACCAAGCAGAGGACAGCGATTTCCCGCAACAGCACGGTCACGATGAACCCGTTTGTAGCCCCGAGCGATTTGAGGATTCCGATCTCTCGAGTTCGCTCCAGGATCGCGGTATACATGGACAGCAATACGACCAGAAAGCCGATGACGACGGCCAGGGCCACGATCGCATGGATGAACTGCGAAGACATCTCGCGAATGTCCGCCTCCGCCAGAGACAGGAATTCCTCCATCGCATACACCGGATAGGAAGGAAGCTGAGCGGCGATCTCTTCCACTATTCGCTGCGTATCGGCCGGATCGTGCAGCTTGACGAAGAGCTGGCTGAACCGGCTGCCCCATCCCATGAGATCCTGCATGGTTTCCAGGGGAATGAAAATTTTCGACATCTTCCCGGTTTCGACCACTCCGGCCACGTGAAAGTCGCTGTTCAACAGTTCCAGGGTATCCCCCACCTTGACTTTCTTGTATCGCGCGTAGACTTCATCGACGATCACGTCATATGGCCCTTCCGGCGGCCCGCCGGAGAAGAAGTGCGTGCCTCCGGACATCCGGGTGAACTCCTCCCAATCGACGCCGGTGATCGTCTGGAGGTCGCCTTGGAAACTCAAGGTGGTCCCCATGGCCATGTCGATCTCGTCATACTTCTCCGGAAGAAACGCCGCCAGCTTTGCTGGGATGTCGGCGGACCCCAGCGCCATGGCGGCGCTGCTGGCCGAGGGGCGAATCACGATATCAGCCCCAACGCCGCGTGAACGTTTTTGGGATTCCTCCAGCAGACCTTCGGCCAGCCCCACTATCAGCAACATCATCGTCACTTCCATCGTGACGGCAAGAATGCTGAGACCGGTGCGGATCGGCCGGTGCAGCAGGTTGCTGACAACGAGGCGATTGATCATGGACCGCCCGCCCGAGACTCTTCCTCGGAAGATGTCCCGATTTCTTCGACTATGACCCCCTCCGGCGGATTGAGCACGAACGCCTTGGCAGGTACTTGTTCATTCACACCCGGCTTGAGTACCTCTACACGCAGCAGGTAGCCGTCTTTGGGTCGGTCGATCTGGATCACGCCTGGGAAAGGGATTGTCTCCGTCTCGAGCCACTGTCGATACCAGGCATCCGTCGCGAGTTCCCCGCCGGCCTCGTAAATGGCTTGCCGCGCGATATGCAGGGAAACCCGGTCGAACCAGATTTCGCGCGCCAGTTGGGGCCGATCCGTCTTCCGGATCGATACCACGTGGTAAGCCTGCCCGGAATACGTGACGTTGCGCAGGAATGCTATCTCCTCGCCTTCGAGAGGTGGATCGATCACCAGGGCTTCTCGAATGTGTTGTGGCCGCACGTTCTCGGAACGTTTTTCCGACGGTTTCGTCAATTCGTTACGGCCGACCAGGAATCGTTCCTGCGTGGGGAGGTGGACCTTGAATTCCGTGCCGTCGGAAGTCATGTCGAACACGGTCGAACCCACGACGGGGAACTCCGCTTTGACTCGGATGAATCCGGGTTTCCGGATCAGAATGGCTCCGCCGGCCTCCGTGAATTCCTTGATCTCCTTCCTGTCTTCGGAGACAACGGAAAGCTGCAACCTCACGCTCGATCGCGTGGTTTTGATGTTGTCCAGATTCCGAAGCCTGGCGGACAATTCCTCCAGAGTCGCCGTCTTGACAATAGTCGATCTGATCGTGGGTGTGCGTGCGCGCACCAAGCATCCCGCGTGCGCTCCGGCCACCGCCAGAATCGCAATGAAAGCCGATGCAGGGAGGCGAGAAGGGACCCTTCTCATGGGATGGGACAACACTGATTATATCTCGAACTTCTTCCAGGCATCCGCGCCGGAAGGCCGGCCCAGACGGGCTTTCAGCCAGTGTGAAAAGAGGCTGGGTGACTCCAGCCAGACGAGAAACCACTGCAGGATCTCGAGCCTTTCGGCATGTTTCTCATCCGGCTGATTCCTGCGGCGGAGCAGCATGCGCAAGCGGCCTTTCGCCTGCCGGACGGCTCTGCGGCAATCCTCGCAGCGTATCCGATCGCCGGCCTCCTGTGAGGCCTCGTATTCGCGCTGCAGGTCGGTAAGCGACTGCGCGGCCTCCCGGGGACTCCTGAACTTCACGCGATGGCGCAAATCTACCGGCAGCCCGCCCAATGAGCGTGAAATGGGTACGTCCGTGTGGCTGAGCACGTCGAGTAGATACGATCGGGACAGCGGTTTCGTCCGGCCGAGTTCCGCCCTGGCATATGCCTCCATCCCGTTCAACCATTTCTCGTCGATGATCTCGGGGGGCTCTTCCGTCAGCCGGCGCAGTACCGTCGCCCGAATCGAAGGGCGGGCCGCTTGGGTTCTCAACGGCCCCGGCTCCGGCGGTAAGCCTGAACGGCCTGGTTATGAGCCACCAGCGTCTTCGAGAAAACATGTTCCCGGTCATTGCCTTTGGCTACGAAATAGAGGTAATCCGTTTCGGCCGGTTTGGCGGCCGCTGCAAGGGCCTTGCGGCCTGGATTTGCGATGGGCCCAGGCGGCAGGCCGGGATGCACGTACGTGTTGTAAGGATGAGGATCCTTCAAGTCGGCTAGGAGAATTCGCCCCCGGAAACGGTCCTCGAGGGTCAATCCGTAGGCAACCGTCGGATCGCATTGCATCAGCATGCGTAGACGAAGCCGGTTGTGAAAGACCGAAGAAACCACGCCGTGCTCCTTCGGTACGGTTGTCTCTGTCTCGATCATGGAAGCCAGAACTACGATCTCGAACGGCTTGAGCTGCGAGGTCGCTCCTTGGATCGCTTCCTCATACACGGAACGGAAGCGGGACGTCATCATCCCGACGACTTTCTCGGCCGTGCTGGTGTCATCCAGATAGTAAGTGTCCGGGAACAGAAACCCCTCGAGATTCTCCGACTCGGGAAAGTCTCCCCTCAGCCACTCTGTCTTTTCAGTCTCCTCAAGAAACTCCTGCTTGTCGATCCGTCCTGTTGCAGCCAGTATTTCGGCGGTCTCCATTCGGGTCAGGCCTTCAGGAATCGTCACGGGATAATATTGGACGCTCCCTGTTCGCAAAGCCTTGAAAGCCTCCCACTCCGACGTTGGTCTGACGAAGCGGTAGGAACCGGCCATCAACGTGTCGCTGTAGTGCCATCCGCGAATTAGCAAAAAATGCCACTTGGAAGAGATCACTCCCCTGGCTTGGAGTGTTTCCGCAATATCCTTGCTGGATGTCCCGCGCTCGATTTCGATCACTACCGGTTCACGGAACCGCTCTTCATGTGAGTCCTTCGATACGGACGATGCGCATGCTGCATGGATCATCAGTGCAAGCAAGCCTGCGCTCACGAAGTAAAATCGCATATCTTTGTTTTTATGGACCGTCGCGGCAATTATGTCCGGTCGTTCTCCAAATAGCTTTCAAGGATGAGCACTGCGGAAATCTGGTCGATGGCCATGGCTCGCTCTTCACCCCGGAGCTGTCGGTCTCGTAAGAGTTGCTCGGCCTCCACCGAAGTCAGGCGCTCATCCCACAGCCGGGTCTCGACGCCGCAATATCTCTTGAGCCGCCCCGCGAAACGCTCAACCTTGATCGATTGCTCGCTTTTCTCTCCGCTGATATGAACGGGGTCCCCAAGAACGACGAGCTTCACTTCATTCGTTGCAATAAGCTTTCCCAATACCTCAAAATCGGCCCGCCGATTCTTACGCGCCAGAGTGGGAAGACCGCGCACGGTGAGGCGGAGTTCGTCCGTGATTGCAATCCCGATGCGGCGTTGACCGACGTCCAGAGAAAGGATTCGTCCCTCCGGCTTCGCCAAGTTCCATTGTATCCCAGGATAGCCTGCCTTTCTCACCCCGAGAGTTGTCCAATACAAGATGAGCCTGAAGGGGGGATGTTTCCAACACAAGATGATCCTGAGAAGGAAGCAGTCAGGACGATGCGCAAGCCGCCCGCACCGGCAACACGGCCTTCAAGGTTTTTCACGAATCACGAGACACGAAACACGAATCACGGCCTTTTCCATCAGCCCACCTCCGCTAAGCTGGAAGAGTCCGGATGCCCCTGACCTCGTTCGATACGCTGATTCGGGAGTGGTTTGCCGGTGTAGGTGAACCTACCGAGCCGCAAAGGCTCGGCTGGCCCGAAATCCTCTCCGGGCGCGATGTCCTGATCTCAGCTCCAACGGGGTCCGGCAAGACGCTTGCGGCTTTCCTCAGTTGCCTCGACAACCTTGTCCGCCTCGCCCGAACCGAAAACTTCCCCGACGAGACCACCGTGCTTTACGTCTCGCCGCTCAAGGCGCTTTCGAACGACATCCGGAAGAACCTCGATCGCCCTCTGGAGCAAATCCGCGAGTTGGCCGACCGTAACCGTGTTCCCCTGAAAGCGATCCGAACCGCGCTGCGCACCGGCGACACGAAAACCTACGACCGGCTGCGCATGACGCAGAAGCCGCCCCATATCCTCGTCACGACTCCCGAATCGCTCTTCATCCTGCTTACGGCCGAAAAGAGCCGCCGGATCTTGAACACCGTCCGCACCGTCATCATCGACGAGATCCACGCCGTCGCTGACGACAAGAGGGGCTCCCATCTCGCCATCTCGCTCGCCCGCTTGGAAAAGCTCGTTGTTTCCACGGGAAATGGTCCACGCCCTCAGCGCATCGGGCTCTCGGCAACCGTCAATCCGTTGGACGAAGTGGCGCGATTTCTCAGCCCCGAGTTCACCAATGGCCGGGGACGTCTGGTCGCCGTCGGACATCAACGCAAGATGGACTTGGCTGTCGAGGTCCCCGGCGACGAATTGACCGCTGTCGCCCCGACCGAAACATGGGCGGAGATCTACGACCGCCTCGCCGAACTCATACGGACTCATCGGACAACACTTGTCTTCGTCAACACCCGCCGGCTCTCAGAGCGTGTCGCTCATCAACTGCAAGAGCGCCTTGGCGCAGAGGCTGTACTCCCGCATCACGGTAGCCTGTCGAGGCAACTTCGCCTCAACGCCGAACAGCGCCTGAAAGAAGGGCAACTCGGCGCCGTGGTGGCTACGGCCTCGCTCGAGCTTGGCATCGATATCGGAACCGTGGACCTGGCCTGCCAGATCGGCTCGCCTCGCTCGATCGCCGTGGCCTTGCAGCGCGTCGGGCGCTCCGGACACTGGGTCGGCGCGCTGCCCAAGGGACGCTTCTTTCCCACGACCCGCGATGAGCTTGTCGAGTGCGCCGCACTGGTGCGCGCCATGAGAAAGGGCGAACTCGACCGGCTCGAAATCCCCCAGGCGCCCCTCGACATCCTCGCCCAGCAGATCGTCGCCGAAGTGGCCTGCAACGAGTGTTCCGAGACGGAGATGTTCGACCTGGTCCGCTCCACCTATCCTTACCGCAATTTGGAGTGGAAGGAGTTCGACGAGGTGATCGACGTGCTCGCCGAAGGGATCGCCACTTCGAGAGGCCGTAGCGGCGCGTATCTCCATCGTGACCGCGTGAACCGGCGGTTGCGCGCCCGCCGTGGAGCGCGCCTCGCTGCGATCACCTCGGGCGGGGCCATCCCCGACAATGCGCAGTACGCCGTCATCGCCGAACCCGAGGGTTCGAAGGTCGGCATGATCGACGAAGACTTCGCCATCGAGAGCGCCGTCGGCGACGTCTTCCTGCTGGGCACGACATCCTGGAGAATTCGCCGAATCGAGTCAGGCCGCGTTCGTGTCGAAGATGCGGGGGGCGCCTCGCCGACGATTCCGTTCTGGATGGGTGAAGCGCCCGGTCGCACGGTCGAACTCTCGAACGAAGTCTCCGTCTTGCGCGAAGACGTAGTCACCCTTGTCGAACAAAGCCGTGCCTCCTCCGAGCGCACCAACGATTTTGCCGCCGCCCAGAGGTTCCTCGCCGATGAGTGCGCTCTCGATTGCCGCGGGGCCGAGCAGTTGATCGAGTATGTTCTCGCCGGTCGCAACGCCCTCGGAGCGTTGCCCACGCAAAACAGGGTCGTTGCCGAGCGTTTCTTCGACGAGGCCGGCGGTATGCAGCTCGTCATTCACGCACCTTTCGGTGCGCGGATCAATCGCGCCTGGGGACTGTCGCTACGCAAGAAGTTCTGCCGCTCCTTCAACCTCGAACTCCAGGCCGCAGCCACCGACAACGGTCTGCTCATTTCACTTACCGAGCAGCACGCCTTCCCGCTGGAGTTGGTGTTCGAGTTCGTGCGCCGCGCCACGCTCGATCAAACGCTCACCCAGGCTCTGCTCGATTCACCGATGTTCGCTTCGCGTTGGCGCTGGAACGTCTCGCGAGCGTTGGCCGTTCCCCGCTTCAGCGGCGGTCGCAAGACGCCTCCGCCGATCCAGCGAATGAGGTCCGATGACCTGTTGGCTGCCGTCTTCCCCGATCAGGCCGCTTGCGCCGAGAACCTCACCGGAGAAATTCGCATTCCGGACCACCCCTACGTTCGCGAGACGATCGACAACTGTCTTAACGAGGCAATGAATCTCGTCGGACTGCGGCGAATCGTCGAACGAATTGAGTCCGGCGCATTGGAGACGGTGGCTACGGAGACCGCCGAGCCGTCCCCGTTCAGCCATGAAATCCTGAACTCGAACCCGTACAGCTATCTCGACGACGCTCCGCTCGAGGAGCGCCGCGCCCGCGCCGTGCAGATGCGTCGGACGTTGGCCCCCGAGATGCTCGACGGCCCCGCGGCGCTCGACGCGGAAGCCATCGCGATCGTCGCCGAGCAGGCTTGGCCGATCGTGCGCGATGCCGATGAACTGCACGACGCGCTCCTCTCGCTCATCACTTTGCCCCCCGTTCCCGAGTGGGACGAATATCACGAAGAACTATGCAGCGACCGGCGGGCGACAACGCTCTGGGCTGATGATAAGCCGCTGTGGGTAGCCGCGGAACGCCTCGCAACCGCTCGACTGCTTCACGCCGACGCGGCGATTGAGCCTGTCATCAAGGCGCTTCAGTCATCACGCAACGAGTCCCGCACAAGGGAAGCCGCCGCTGCGGACGTTTTACGTGGCTGGCTCGATGCCATCGTTCCGGCAACCGCATCCGAGTTGGCCGAGCGGCTGTCGCTGCCGCCGGCCCTCGTCGAAGCCGGACTCATCCGGCTCGAAAGCGAAGGCCGCGTCCTGCGCGGCAACTTCTCGCCCGGCAGTTCCGAGGCTGGTGACACTCGTGAAACCGAGTGGGCCAATCGCCACCTGCTGGCCCGCATTCACCGCTTGACGCTCGGCCGGCTGCGCCGCGAAATCGAGCCTGTCACCACAGCCGATTTCGTCCGGTTTCTTCTGCGCTGGCAGCACGTCATGCTGGCGAGCCGCCTACACGGCGTCGACGGCGTCTTGCAGGTCATCAAGCAGCTTCAGGGATACGAGATCTCCGCCGCTGCCTGGGAATCGGAGATTCTGCCGCGCCGCATCGTGAACTATCAGCCCGCGTTGCTCGACCGGCTCTGCCTGGCGGGTGAGGTTACCTGGGGGCGCCTGTCGCCGCACCCGGCTTTCTCCGGAAATCCCGATGAATCCGAGAACCGCACCCGCTCTCGCCGTGTTCGACCGACACGCGCCGCGCCGCTCACCATCTTCCTCCGTGAGGATGCCGGTTGGCTTCTCACCGGCGGCCTCCACTCCGGCCCGGACGCCGTGGATGCCCTCTCGCACCCGGCGCGCGAAGTCTGGGAAGCCCTGCGCAAGCGAGGCTCTTCCTTCTTCTCCGATCTATGTCGTGCAACCGGCCGCTTGTCGAGCGAGGTCGAGGACGGACTCTGGGAACTTGCCGCCGCCGGCCTCGTCACAGCGGACGGATTTGAAAACCTTCGCTCCCTGATTGACCCCAAACGCCGCAGAGGCGAAGGGCGAGGCCGCAAGGCCCGCCCCCGTCACGCCGCGGGCCGCTGGGCGCTGCTCGAAGAGGCCGTCCAGGCCGCCGCCGGCTCCGGCGACCGGGACCCGTCTGAGCAATTCGCCCGTCAACTGCTGCGGCGTTGGGGTGTCGTCTTCCGCGACATCGTGCGACGTGAATCGCTGGCTCCCCCTTGGCGCGATCTGCTCGTCGCCCTGCGGCGCATGGAAGCGCGTGGCGAGATCCGTGGAGGACGTTTTGCCGCGGCCTTTGTCGGCGAACAGTTTGCTCTGCCCGAAGCGGTCGACCTTCTCCGGAATGTACGGCGCACCGAACCCAAAGATGAAGAAGCCGTCCTTGGCTCCGCCGATCCGCTCAACCTCGTCGGAGTTCTTGTTCCCGGTCCACGCGTCAACGCCAACACCGCTGAAACGATCCGCATCCGCAACGGAGTCCCCGCCGAACAGCCTGCAACACAGACCTTCCGCATAGAAGGCGCACCCGCCGTCAGGTAGCTCCGCCTACCTGCCGCCATACCAGCTATCGTGCAATTTTAGCCTGCATTTCTCACCACGCGGCGAGGCGAAGTGCGTGAGAGGACCGTCAGGACAAGGCGCGAGCCGCTTGGCGCGCGCAGGCGTACTTGAACAGTACGTCGAGCACGGCAAGCAAGCGCAACGAAGTCCTGGCGGTCGTATCGCGTGCTTCGACCGTCGGGTGGTGAGAAATGCAGGTTAAGCTTCCCCGCCGTCAGACGTTTCTTTCGAGAGCGAACCAGGCCACCATCAACGGTTTTCACGAATCACGAAACACGAGACACGAATCACGGCCTTTTCCCCGTGCTCCTGCCGTCAAGTGATGAGAAATGCGGATCAAGCGTTCTGGCTGTCCGAAACCAGAGCTGCCAATGCCCGTTCCGCCGCCTCGATGGTTCCCGCCACGTCCTCATCCGTGTGCGCCGCGGACAGGAACGCTGCTTCAAACTGAGAGCACGGCAGGTAGCATCCCAGATCCAGCATCCCCCGGAAGAAGAAAGCGAACCGGTCGGTATCGCTCTTCGAAGAGCTTTCCCAGTCCGTTACGGGGCCATCATTGAAGAAGAAGGTGAACATCGAGCCGACACGGTTCACCGTCATCGCAACGCCCGCGTCCTTGGCCGCCCTCTCGACGCCCTCGACAAGCCGCCCCGACTTCTCCTCCATCTGCTCGTACAGCTCCGGCGCCTTCTTGAGCACTTTCAGCGTCGCCAGGCCGCCCGCTACCGCCAGTGGATTCCCAGAGAGCGTTCCCGCCTGGTAGACCTGACCCAGCGGCGCCACCTTGCTCATGACATCCCTGCGGCCGCCGTACGCGCCGATCGGCAGGCCGCCGCCGATCACCTTGCCCAGCGTCGTCAAGTCCGGTTCGATGCCGTACAGCCCCTGCGCCCCGCCGAGTGAAACTCGAAAGCCTGTCATCACCTCGTCGAAAACCAGCAGCGCGCCGTGCTGGGCCGTGATCTCGCGAAGCGCCTCCAGGTACCCCGGCCGCGGCGGCACGCAACCCATGTTGCCGACCACCGGCTCGACGATCACGCAAGCGATCTTGCCGCCGTGATTCGCAAAGCACTCCTCCAAAGCCGCGAACGAGTTGAAGGGCAGAGGGATCGTCGTCGATGAAAACGCCGCGGGCACGCCTCCGGAATCCGAGATCCCCAGCGTCGCCACGCCCGAGCCGGCCTTCACCAGCAACGAATCCACGTGGCCGTGGTAGCAGCCGGCAAATTTTACGACAAGGTCTCGGCCGGTAAACCCGCGCGCGACCCTGATGGCGCTCATCGTCGCCTCGGTCCCGGAGTTCACCAGCCGCACCATCTCGATCGATGGCGCAAGCTCGCAAATCAGCTCGGCCATCTCGACTTCGCGCTCGGTCGGGGCCCCGAAACTCGTCCCTGTCTCGATGACGTTGTGCAGGGCCTGGGTCACTTCCGGATGCCCGTGCCCCAGAATCAGCGGCCCCCAGGAGCCGATGTAGTCGATGTAGGAATGGCCGTCCGCGTCGTGGAGATGCGAACCCGAGCCGCTTTCGATAAACACCGGATCGCAGCCCACCGCCCGGAACGCCCGCGCCGGCGAGTTGACGCCGCCGGGAATCTTCTCTCGCGCCTGCTTGAAAAGTTCGCGTGACCTTGCGTGCTGATCCGGCTTCTGGCTCAAAGGTGACTGTGCCTCTTGCTTTTAGCGGCCCGTGGTGAAACCCCGCTTGGCGCCGAGAGCGGCCCGCATAGCGCCAATAACAGCGCTGTGCCTGGCTGGCAAGGAGCGGCCATGGAGCATATTGAACATATTCGACCGAGGAGCAACGCAGTTCAGCCGGGATGCATCGTCGCTTGAATGTAGCAGGGCTTTTGCCACGGGCTGCTAGTTGAGGTAATACGTTCGGTACAGCGTATCCCGCTGCTTGGGAATGAAGCCGGCATCCCGGATCATCCGCCGCAGGTCCTCTTCGCTGGCCGCGTGCTGGGCGCCGGCCTGGCGGACGACGTTTTCCTCCAGCATCACGCTCCCCACGTCGTTTCCGCCGAAGCGGAGACCGAGCTGGCAGACCTTGAGTCCTTGCGTGACCCAGGACGTCTGGATGTTGATCACGTTGTCGAGGAAGATTCGCGAAACCGCGAGCGTCTTCAGGAAGTCGACGGCCGTTGTTTCTTCCTTGATCCGCCGGCCGAGAGCGGTGTTCTCCGGCTGGAACGGCCACGGGATGAACGCCGTGAATCCGCCGCTTTCTTCTTGAAGCTGCCGCAGGGTCTCGAGGTGGTTGACGCGGTGCTGGAGCGTCTCGCCGCAACCGAACATCATCGTGGCCGTCGTTCGCATGCCGAGTTGATGGGCGCTACGGTGCACGTGGATCCAGTCCTCGGTCGTGCACTTGAGGCGTGCGATCTTGAAGCGCACCTCGTCGTCGAGAATCTCCGCCCCCGCCCCCGGAATCGAATCCAGTCCGGCGTCCCGCATCCGGGCGATCGTGTCGCGGATGGAAATCCCGCTCACCTCCGAAATCGTCAGGATCTCAGGAGCGGAGAGGCAATGGAGGTGGATCGAAAATCGCTCTTTGATCGAACGGAACAGGTCCTCGAAGTATTCGATCTTCAAATCCGGATTGACGCCGCCCTGCATCAACACGCCAGTTCCGCCGAGGTCCACGGTCTCTTGAATCTTGGCGAAGATCTGCTCCTTTGGGAGAACGTAGCCTTCTTCGTGACCCATCGGGCGATAGAAGGCGCAGAAGCTGCAGTACTCGGTGCAGAAGTTTGTATGGTTGATGTTGCGGTCGATGATGTAGCTCGCGACGCCTTCGGGGTGAAACTTGCGCCGGACGGCGTCGGCTTCCATGCCGATCCCGATCAGGTCGTCGCTTTGCAGGACGTCGAGGGCTTCCGTTTTCGTCATGAGTTCTGGTCCGCGGCCACCGTTTCAAGGTACCTTGGCTCGGTCATTGACGGGGCCAGGCCGAGATCGGCCGCCGCCTTCAGGAAGTACTCCAGGCTGCTCTGCTCGGCGGCTCCGAACGCATACGAGATGTTCTCGGTCAGGTAGCGGTGGGCCACCTCAGCCGGATAGCCTCGCTCAACGCCCTCCCCCTTGACGATTTCGTCGATGTGAGCGAAACCGTATGCGGCCGAGGCCTGGAAGACGGCGGGGTCGTCGGGATCGGCCGCAGGATTCTTGACGGCCCAAACCGCGAACACCATCGGCAACCCGGTCATCTCGACCCACTCCGCGCCCAGGTCATGGACGAACAGCGGCCGGCCCCGCCATTCCGGCAAGCCCGGATCGAGATGCAACGCCGCATCGCCGATGATCAGCGCCGCATCGGCCAGTTCGAGCATTTCGTCGAGCTTGGGAGGATAGGGCCGCACGCTAGGACGCAAACCAAACTTGCGCGCCAGCCAGATCTGCGCCAACACAACCGACGTGCGCGAGCCCGTATCGGCGGCGATGGACTCCACTTCCTCGATCGGTTTGCGGCTGAAGAACAAGATGCTGCGCACCGCGCCCCGGCAAGCCACGGAGCAACCGGGCAGCACCATCAAGTCACGTTGACTGGCAAGCTCGATCGCCGGGACGAGTCCGATGTCCGACTCGCCCGTACGCAGTTCCTCGGCGCACTCCGACGGAAGAGAGAAATGCACGTCGAAGATGCCGCGCTGCGGACCGTGCAGGAATCCCCACACCAGCGGAGACGAGTTCAGAAAGCGGACTGCGGAAACGCGTCGGCGGGCTCGCATGCAGAGAAGCCCATTGTATCAACGGGCGGATTTCGACAGCTCGGAGAGACCCCCGCCAAACCGGGAGCCGCCCGTCTCGTCAAACATGAGAAGTGCCCCTGGTGAGCAAGACAGAACGTTCCTCTTCAGCCGGCCTGCATGTCTAGCCAATTGGCGAGGCGCAGCCCGTGCGGGTCACGAATCACGAGGCGCGAGGCGCAAACGAAAGCAAGGTTCACCGGCCCTCCGGTGTTTACGGATAGAGCAACCCCAAGCCCGGCCAACCGGTTTTTCACGAATCACGAAACACGAGACACGAATCACGGCTTTTTTCAGGCCCGAATCACGGCCTTTCCGTGGCTCGTTTGGTACCTGTTGGTACTGAAGCCCTTCAGTCTTGTTTTTTCGGCCTGAATCTGCTCTAGGTTGAGAGTGATGACGCCGTTGCGGGGAACGAAAACCCCGTCCACGCCCGTCGGGGACGTGCCGACTGGAGATGACAAAGCCTCCCAAGCCACGTCTTTTCAGGTATTTACGAGATCCGATCCACGAGACTCGGCCTTAGCCTAGCGCGAGGCGCAAGCCGGCGCGAGTTCCGAGGTTTTCACGAAACACGAGACACGAGACACGAATCATGGCTTTTTCAGACCCGAAACACGGCTTTTCCGTGGCTCGCTTGGTACCTGTTGGTACTGAAGCCCTTCAGTCTTTTTTTCGGTCGGGGGACGGGTTAGGTTGAGAGTGATGACGCCGTTGCTGAGAACGAAAACCCCATCCGCGCCCGTCGGGGACAAGTCGGCTGGGGACGGAAGAGCCGCCCGGTCGCTGCTTTCCTGCGCGTTGTGGCGCGGCATGGGGCGGCTATGGCGCGGCATGGGCGGCATGGGGCGCCCCGAGCCACTGTTCGCGCACCATCCGCACCGGCAACAGGACCTTTCGGGTTTTCACGAAACACGAGACACGAGACACGAATCACGGCTTTTTTTCGAATCACAGCTCCCCTGTCCACGATTTCCCACCATTTCCCACGATTTCCCGGCATTTCCCGGCATTTCCCGGCCCCCCCCACCCCCCCTCCGCCGATCAAGTGTCCACGCGCCGTCCGCCTTTCTTGGTCAGCCGCCCGGGACTGCCGCCCCCGCCCGGTCGCTGCTTTCCTGCGCGTTGTGGCGCGGCATGGGCGGCTATGGCGCGGCATGGGCGGCCGCCGTCCCCCGCGCCGTCAACACGGCCTGTCAGTTTTCTCCAGCAACGAGACACGCAACATGCTTTTTCCCAGTCCCTCCGGCGACTCCAAGGAGAGCAACCCCAAGCCCGGCCAACAGGTTTTCACGAATCACGAAACACGAGACACGAAACACGGCTTTTATTCTTCCCTACCCACCATTTCCCACGATTTCCCGGCATTTCCCGCTATTTCTCGGGGGGTGGGGGGTGCTCCGGAACAGGTGTTCAAGCGCCGTTAGCGGGAAAATCCCGCAAAAATGCACAAAATCCCGCATCCGCGGGAGGCTGCATGGGGTGTACCGTCAGCCGCGGCTCCCGCCGCCCTCCAGGCTGCTTGGGCTGCGGCCAATTCAAGAGTCGTGCCAAGGGGGGTTTCACATGCCTGACAAAGTTCGGGAGAAGATTCCGAACACGCCGACTCCGGACAATGCCGTCATATTCGGTCGGATTGTCGACATTCTCGAAGAAGCACGCAGCAAAGTCGCCCGAGCGATCAACAGCGCGATGGCGCTCGCATATTGGCTGATCGGACGTGAAATCGTTGAGGACGAGCAGAAGGGACAGAAACGAGCTGACTACGGCAAGGCGTTGCTGCAGGATCTCTCGCGAGGGCTCAACCAGCGGTACGGCGGAGGGTTCTCCGTGACCACGCTCCAAGATTGCAGGAAGTTCTATCTGACCTATGTGCACAGATCGGCAATTCAACACCCGTTGGGTGCTGAATTCACGATGCCTGCACTAGGCACCCTGTGAGTAGAGGGTTTGGCAAGAGCCAAAATCCCAACCCTTCGGGCGGAGAATTGACACCAAAACCGACGCCCAGACAACTGTACCCGCAAAAAATTCAGGCTTCCCTATCCAACATTTCCCACGATTCCCCGGCATTTCCCGCTATTTCTCGGGGGGTGGGGGGGGCTCCGGAACAGGTGTTCAAGCGCCGTCAGCGGGAAAATCCCATAAAAATGCACAAAATCCCGGACCCCACAGGAAAATGCGCGAAGCACGGCGTTCGCCGCCGCTCCCGCCACCCTCCGGGCTCCTTGGGCTGCAGCGAACGCAAAAGGAACCCATGCTGAGAAAGGAACACGTTCTCGATTGCGTTGACAAAGGGGCAGACGGGCAGTTCGTTGCGCCAAAATAGCGAGTAAAGACATCCATGCCGCGAATCTTCGACAACCTTCAATCCGGCTCCAGTCTCCTGCCCGCCTTGCAGGGAACTCTGGCGCTCTCTTCCCGTGCGGACTTCTGCGTCGGCTACTTCAACCTGCGAGGCTGGGGCGGTCTTGCATCCTATGTGGATGACTGGAGCCACGGCGACGGCCCTTGCCGTGTGCTCATAGGCATGCAGCGCCTGCCCCACGAGGAGCTTCGAGATGCCTTGAGCTTGATTGACAGGCCCTCTGGCGTTGACAACCAGACGGCGCACCGCCTCAGGGTTCAACTGGCCGAGCAGTTGCGCCGGCAGCTCACCATGGGAGCGCCGACCAATTCGGACGAGCGCGCCCTGCGGCAACTGGCGGACCAGCTTCGCGCCGGGAAGGTCATCGTCAAGCTCTTCTTGCGGCACCCGCTCCACGCGAAGCTCTACCTGCTGTTCAGAGACGATCCCGTCAACCCCATCGTGGGCTACCTGGGCAGTAGCAATCTAACCTTCGCCGGCCTCTCCGGACAGGGCGAGCTGAATGTCGATGTGCTCGACCATGACGCCGCTCTCAAGCTCAAGAAGTGGTTCGAGGACAGGTGGAACGACCGGTTCTGCGTCGACATCACCAGTGAGCTGGTCCGGATCATCGAAGAGAGCTGGGCGCGGGAGGCCCTGATCCCGCCCTATCACGTTTACCTCAAGATGGCCTGGCACCTCTCCCACGAAGCCCGCGCCGGCCTGGCCGAGTTCAAGATTCCCAAGGTATTCGGCGATCGCCTGTTCGACTTTCAGACCGCGGCGGTCAAGATCGCGGCCCATCACCTCAACAAGCGCAACGGCGTTCTCATCGGCGACGTGGTTGGTCTTGGCAAGACCCTTATGGCCAGCGCCGTCGTCCGCATCTTCGAGGACGACTACGGGCTCGAGACCCTGATCCTCTGTCCAAAGAATCTCGTCCCCATGTGGGAAGACTACGTTTATCAGTACCAACTGCGAGCCAGGGTGCTGTCACTCAGCAAAGTGCTTACCGAACTGCCGAACCTGCGCCGCTACCGGCTGGTCGTCATTGACGAGAGCCACAACCTTCGCAACCGCGAGGGCAGGCGGTACCGGGCCATCCAGGAGTACGTACGCGCCAACGAAAGCAAGTGCATGCTGCTATCCGCCACGCCCTACAACAAGACCTATCTGGACCTGTCGAACCAGTTGCGTATCTTCGTAGAGGACGATCAGGACCTCGGCATCCGGCCTGAACGGCTGCTGCGCGAACTGGGGGAAGTGGAGTTCAGCAGGCGTCATCAAGCTTCACCGCGCACCCTGGCGGCCTTCGACTTCAGCGAGTACCCCGACGACTGGCGCGACCTGATGCGGCTCTACCTGGTGCGCCGCACCCGCAGCTTCATCCAGGACAACTATGCGGAGACGGACCAGGAAACCGGACGAAAGTTTCTTACCTACGAGGACGGCAGCAGGTCGTTCTTCCCTTCCCGCGTGCCAAAGACGGTCAAGTTCGGCATCGACGAATCCGACCCTGACGACCAGTACGCCAAGCTGTACTCGCAGAAAGTGGTCGATACGGTGAATGAGTTGTATCTACCCCGGTATGGACTTGGGAATTACATATCCGACAACCCTGATACGCCGCCCACTGCCTCCGAGAAGCAACAGATAGGCGACCTCTCACGGGCCGGCAAGCGGCTGATGGGCTTTTGCCGCACAAATCTGTTCAAGCGGCTTGAAAGCAGCGGCGCGGCCTTCGTGCAATCCGTCGAGCGGCACGTTCTCCGAAACTACGTCTTCCTCCACGCGATCGGTAACGGCCTGCCGCTGCCCCTCGGCTCTCAGAACGCCGAGATGCTGGACTCGCGATTCACGGACATGGACGATGCGACGGGATCATTCTTCGACGCGGACGACGACGAACAGGAAGAAGAAGTCCGGGAGACCGGCGTCGCTTGGACGGCTGCGGATTTTGAAAAGCGCGCCTCCCAGATATACGCGGAATACCAGGGCCGCTACCAAAGACGCTTCAAGTGGCTCCGCCCCGACCTCTTCCTCAGTTCCCTGGAAAACGAGATCCGCACGGACTCCAACGCCCTCTTGGACCTGCTACAGACCTACGGGGCGTGGGATCCGGATCACGACACCAAACTCGGCGCGCTCCACACGCTCCTGACGGAGACGTTCCCTGACGAAAAGGTTCTGGTCTTCTCCCAGTTCGCCGATACGGTCCACTACTTGGAGGCGCAACTCAAGGGGAGAGGCGTAAGCGCTCTGGCGGGCGTCACGGGAGACTCCATCAACCCAACCGAGCTCGCTTGGCGTTTCAGCCCGATGAGCAATCAGCGGCCAGTCCGGCCGGCGCCAGAGCAGGAACTCCGGGTCCTCATCGCCACCGACTTGCTCAGCGAGGGCCAGAACCTGCAGGACTGCCACGTCGTCGTGAACTACGACCTGCCCTGGGCCATCATCCGGCTCATCCAGCGCGCGGGCCGCGTCGACCGCATCGGGCAGACGGCGGAGGAGATACTCTGCCACTCCTTCCTGCCCGCCGACGGCGTCGAGCGCATCATCAATCTGCGCAACCGGGTCCGGGCGCGCCTCCGCGAGAATGCCGAGGTCGTTGGCGCGGACGAGGCGTTCTTCGAGGATGAGGCCGACGAGCTGACCATCATCAACCTCTACCATGAGCGCGCCGGCATCCTCGACGGCGACCCTGACGGCGAGGTCGACTTGGCGTCCCATGCCTACCAGATCTGGAAGAACGCCATCAGCGCGGATGCGCGATTGGAGAAGGTCGTATCGGAACTGCCCGACGTTGTGTTCTCGTCACGCCAACACTCGCCTATCACCCAGCGGCCCGAAGGGGTCCTCGTATTCATGCGCACGGCGGATGGCAACGACGCCCTCGCCTATATCGACCGCGAGGGACGGAGCATCACGGAGTCGCAGCTCGAAATCCTCTCAGCCGCCGAGTGCAGGCCCGACACCGCTGCGCAGCCTCACCACGAGAGTCATCACTGGCTCGTGGCCGATGGCGTCAAGCACGTCGTGAGGGAGGAGAAGCGAGTAGGAGGCCAGCTCGGGCGGCCCTCCGGCGCTCGCTTCCGCACGTACACGCGCCTCAAACAGTACGCCGAGGCGATCAGGGGCCAGTTGTTCGACGTGGACGCGCTCCACAAGGCCATCGACGACATCTATCGCTACCCCCTGCGCCAGTCTGCGGTGGACACCTTGAACCGTCAGTTGCGAAGCGGCGTGGACGACATGCAACTCGCAGAAATCGTCATGTCACTGCGAGAGGAGGACCGGCTGTGTCTGACCGGCGACGACGGCGACGAGGCCCAGGAACCACAAATCATCTGCTCTCTGGGGCTGTTCGACGGTGAGGACAACTCCTGATGCCTGTCTCGATGGAAGAACTCCGGCCCCGCCTGCGGGACTTCGACTTCACCGGCCTTTTCGTGGAGGGTCTGGGCTGGAACCACTACCCGGCCGAGCCGCTGGCCGTTCTCGTGGACGGCCGGGAATACTCCCTGAAACCCGTTGCGGAGAAGGCGGGCTTCGCTGTCTACGAGTGCGCACCGGACCAGGACGGAGCGGTTCCTCCTTACCCCGTCAGGCGCAAGATAGAGAGCCAGGTCGCCAAGAGCGCCTTCGAGCATATGGTCGTCTTCGCCGACGAAGAGCGGACCACCCAAGTATGGCAATGGGTCAAGCGGGAGGCCGGCAAGCCCGCCGCCTGCCGCGAGCAGCAGTTTCACGCAGGGCAGGGCGGCGATCCCCTCCTTCAACGATTGCGGGAGATTGCCTTCACCCTGGACGAAGAACAAGGACTCGATATCACGAAAGTTGCTTCCAAAGTCAGCAAGTCCCTGGATGTCGAGAAGGTGACCAAGCGCTTCTACGAACGCTTCAAGACCGAGCTGACCTGCTTCGGCAACTTCATCGACGGCATCACTGCCCAAGGCGACCGGGACTGGTACGCCTCCCTGATGCTAAACCGCATGATGTTCGTCTACTTCATCCAGAAGCAGGGCTTCCTTGACCGCGATCACGACTACCTCCGCAACCGCCTGCGCATGGTCCGGGACCGCAGCGGCGGCGGGCGCTTCCAGCAGTTCTACCGCATCTTCCTGCTGCGCCTCTTCCACGAGGGGCTCGGGCAGCCCGAAGCTCAGAGAGCGCCCGACCTCGCCGCCTTGCTGGGCGAGGTCCCTTTCCTCAACGGCGGCCTGTTCGACGTTCACGACCTGGAACGGGACAATCCGGACATCAGCATCCCCGACGAGGCCTTCGAGCGGGTCTTCGACTTCTTCGACGGCTACCGATGGCACCTGGACGAGCGGCCCTACCGCGAGGACAACGAGATCAACCCGGACGTTCTGGGCTACATCTTCGAGAAGTACGTCAACCAGAAACAGATGGGCGCCTACTACACCAAGGAGGACATCACCGGCTACATCTCCCGCAACACCGTAGTCCCGTTCCTCTTCGACGCCGCCAGGAAGGCGTGCTCCGTGGCCTTCGGGCCAGACGGAGGCGTATGGCGGCTGCTGCGGGACGACCCCGACCGCTACATCTACCCGGCCGTGGGCCACGGCATCGTCTGGAACGCGCGGCAGGCCGAGGACCCTAAGCCGCTGGACGGTCCCTTCGATCTGCCGGACGAGGTCGCCGCAGGCATCGAAGACGTGTCCAAGCGGGCCGGCTGGAATCGGCTCGCCCCCGACGACTACGCCTTGCCAACAGAGACTTGGCGCGAGGTCGTGGCCCGCCGCCGGCGCTACGACGAGGTCCGCGCCAAGCTCGCCTCGGGCGAGGTCCAGGAGATCAATGACCTCATCACCCTGAACCTGGACGTCGAGCGGTTCGCCAGGGACGTCATCACCCAGAGCGAGGGGCCGGAGCTGCTGAGCGCCTTCTGGCGCGCCATGTACGGCATCTCGGTGCTGGACCCAACGTGCGGCTCCGGCGCCTTCCTCTTTGCCGCGCTGAACCTCCTCGAACCGCTATACACCTCCTGTCTGGAGGGCATGCAGGGCTTCCTCGACGATTTGGAACGTACGGACAGGCCGCATCATCCCGACGCCCTGCGGAACTTCCGCAAAGTTCTGGAACGGGTCAAGCGTCACCCCAGTAAGAGGTACTTCATCCTCAAGTCCATCGTGCTGAACAACCTCTACGGTGTCGACATCATGGAAGAGGCCGTCGAGATCTGTAAGCTGCGCCTGTTCCTCAAGCTCGTCGCCCAATTGGAGACCTACGACCAGATCGAGCCGCTGCCCGACATCGACTTCAATATCCGTGCCGGCAACACCCTTGTGGGCTTCACCTCGTTGGACGCTGTGCGTCAGGCCATGACCATCACACCCGGAGGACAGTATCGGGATCTGTTCGAGGAGGACCGGGACGCTCTCAAGAGGATCGAAGAGGAAGCCGACATCGCAAGCTCGGCGTTCAAGCAGTTCAGAGATCAGCAGACCGAGCTAGGCGGCGAAGTGACCGCCGACGACAAGGCGGACCTGCGCCGTCTCCTGCTCTCCCTGAGCGACGAACTGGACCGCTGCCTGGCCACCGAATACGGCGTGGAGCTTGGCGACACCGACGCCTACTACACTTGGCGCACCGGCCACCAGCCCTTCCACTGGTTCGCTGAGTTCTACGGGATCATGCATAAAGGCGGTTTCGATGTAGTTATCGGCAACCCGCCGTATGTGGAGTACAGAAAGGTACAAAATTTCTACACTATCAAGGGTTATGCGACGGCGCCATGCGGAAACCTTTATGCGTATGTCGTAGAGCGTAATGCACACCTCACAAGTAAGGCCGGACGGACTGGGATGATCGTACCTCATTCGAGCATTTGCACGGATCGGATGGCACTTTTGCAGGTTCAAATGCACCGTGCGAGGTCGACCTGGATTTCCACTTACGACATTCGCCCAGCAAAACTATTCTCTGGAGTCGATCAGAGACTGGCCATCTATATGCTGTTCTTAGGAAGGGCGAAGGGGCATGTATTCTCATCCCGGTATTATCGTTGGCATGAGACATTTCGCCCATACTTGTTACAGAGCATTGAGTACGTAGGCAGCAAGCCTATTTCATTCCCTAATTCAGTGCCTAAAGTGCATCGCTTGAAAGAAATATCTCTATTGGAAAAGCTGCTGCCTAGCCCTCTGTTAAGAAGTGAACTCCGAACCAGCAGGGGAGGAACCACAGTCTATTACCACAACGCACCGAGATATTGGGTAAGGGCAATGGACTTTGCACCTTATTTCTGGAACGAGCGCGACGGTGAACAGATTTCAAGCCACGTCAAGACACTGGCTCTTGCGTCCCTTGACGATCGTGCTGCCGTAATCGCATCACTGAACAGCTCGCTGTTCTATTGGTGGTTTCTGCTTCTATCCAATTGCAGAGACTTGACTCTACGAGAAATAGAGAAGTTCCCGCTCGGCCTCAATGGGATGTCTAGAGACGTCAAGAGACGACTGGCGAAGCTCACCACAATGCTTATGACAAGTTTCAAGTTGAACAGCTATCGCAAGGAGACTCGATACAAGACCACGGGCAAGGTCATCTACGATGAATTCGACTTGAAGCCGTCCAAACCCATCGTTGATAAAATCGACTGCGTGCTAGCCGAGCATTACGGCTTCACCGATGAGGAACTGGACTTCATCATCAACTACGACATCAAATACCGCATGCGGTCCGATAAATGATCATGTTCCCTCAGTATAAACAGAACCAACATGGCCTTTCATTGAGAATCATTGAAGAGTACTGGATGACTGGAATTCTCATGCTAATAAACAAAGAGTTGATTCTTTCCGATCCTTCTTGTATTCCAGAAGTCGGGAAGAAATCCAACAGAATTATGTGGCGCGTAATAATCGATTCGTAGATTCTCCCTGGACCCAATGAAAGTTCAGAGGAACGGCGGTCTGAGATACTCCGGGTTCAACGAACCATTGAGGAGAACCGCAACTTGCTCATGGAGGCGTGGAATGATTACTTCAACTATTGAGGCGCAGATACCAGAAGCGCAGGAAGTGTCGGTTACCGAGGGCACGCTGAAGGCCGAACTCGCGGACGGACGCACCATCTCCGTGCCGCTGGCCTGGTATCCCAGGCTCGTCCATGCCACTCGGGAAGAGCGTGACAACTGGCAGCTCATCGGTGAGGGTCAGGGCATTCGCTGGCCCGACTTGGACGAAGACCTCAGTGTCGAGGGGTTGATCGCGGGCCGTCCGTCGAAGGAGAGCCAACGCTCTTTCAAGCGATGGCTCGAAGCGAAGCGGGCAGGCCGCAGCGTGCTGCTTTGCGACCTGACAACTGCTGAACGGGAAAGTGACGGCGGGAAGTAGCAGATGAATCAGAGCGGCGTCATCGAGGCGAATGACCGGGCTGCGGTTCCGCTGCCGCCGGTGACGTTCCACCGGGGCAACCTGAGGCTGCTCGAAGAGCCGCTGACCGCGCTCTTCTGCTCCATCCGCTGCCCCGGAGACCTGATCCTCAAGACCTACGATCTGGCCAGGGAGATGCGTGACGCCGGTGCGCCCGTCATAGGTGGATTCCAGACGCCGATGGAGAAGGAGTGCCTGCGGCTGCTGCTCCGCGGAACGCAGCCTGTGGTCGTCTGCCCCGCCCGCGGAATCGACAAAATGCGCATCCCCCGCGACTGGCGGGCGCCCCTGGAGGAAGATCGCTTCCTGGTCCTCTCGCCCTTCCCTTCCACCCGGCGCCGGCCAACGGTGAAACTCGCGGCCCGGCGCAACGATCTCGTCGCCAATCTTGCCCGCCGGGTCCTCATCGTCCACGCCGCCCCCGGCGGCAAAACCGAAGCCTTCGCCCGCAAGCTGGCGGAGTCCGGCAAGCCTCTCCTGACCCTCGACAGCCCCGCCAACGCGAACTTGATGGAGATGGGGGCGCGGGCGCTAAGTCAAGTCACCGATCTTGTAGTTTGATGGAGTCCATTACCGTATTGATTCCATGACTGCGGGCAACCTTTATGACTTTTGACCACAACCCGGGCACCTCGAACAACGCCATGGGCCGACCGATGATCCTCGCCAATGGCACGTTAGTCGACGGAACCGGAGCCGCCGCCAGGAAGGCGAATGTCCTCGTGAAGGGCGGCGCCATCGCGGAAGTGGGCGCGATCGAGCCTTCCCCCGATTGGGAGACGATCGACTGCTCGGGTCTGCACATCGCTCCGGGATTCATCGACGTGCACAGTCACGGGGACCGGGAAGCGCTCGATCACCTCCCCAACAAGGTTCTTCAGGGCGTGACGACGGAAATCGTCGGCAACTGTGGTTTTTCTCTCTTTCCGACGCACCCCAACCCTGGCGGCGAACGGCTGACCGGGGAACTCTTTGACGGTGAGCCTCCCGAGGGTATGGCCGATACCGATGCCTATCTTTCCGAATTGGCGCGGAAAGGCAGCCGCGTGAATGTTGCCGCGTTGACGGGCCATAGCACCCTCCGGGTGTTCGTCATGAGAGCCCGCCGCGAAGCACGGGAAGCCGAGCTGACGCAACTGGAACGGGCTCTTGATGATTGCCTGGCTTCCGGCTCCATCGGTTTGTCGACCGGTTTGAACTGTATCCCCGGAGCCTTCGCCGAGTTTCAGGAGTTGGCGCGGCTCTGCCGTGTTGTCAACAAGCGCGGGGCCTTCTATACGAGCCACTTGAGGGACTACAAGTTCAAGGTTGTCGAAGCGGTCGACGAAGCCATTGCCCTGGGGCGGACCACCGGGGCTCCCGTGCAGCTCTCGCATCTTCAGGTGGTCGGCAAGAAGAACTGGCGCAAGCTGGATTCGGTTCTCGAGCATGTCGATCGCGCCCACCGGGACGGCCTCGATGTCGCCATGGACGCCTATCCCTACCTGGCCGGTTCCTGCTCGCTGACTCAGCTTCTGCCGTCGTGGTCGATGGAGGGCGGGGTTCCGGGCCTGCTGCGGCGTCTGGCGATGTCCGGGGATTACGAGCGCATCGCCGCTGAGACGGATGATGGGATGTCGAATACCTGGGATGACATCATGATTTGCCAGGTCGGACCGGGCCGCGCCGAAGGGATCGTGGGGCGGTCGGTGGCTCGTATCGCCGCCGAACGCGGCCGCCGGGCGGAATGCGTTGCACTCGATCTGCTACGGGAGTATTCCGGTGACGTGCAAATCATTTCGATCAACAACAACGAGGACAATCTCAAAAGTGTGCTGACGTACGCCCTGACCATGATCATCACGGACGGGCTGGTGATGGAAGGCATCTCCCATCCACGGACGTTCGGGACCTATCCGAAGTTTCTGGGAGAGTACGTCCGGGAAAAGAAATGGATGCCGCTGGAACAAGCCGTCGTCAAGACCAGCGCCTTGGCCGCGAAACGCTTTCGGCTGCAAGGCCGAGGTACGGTCGAGGTTCGTAATTTTGCGGATCTCGTGGTCTTCGATGCCGGCAGAATCGGCTCGGCCTCCGGCTACGACCAGTGTCCGCGCAATCCGGAAGGCGTTTGCCATGTCCTGGTCAACGGCCGTTTTGTTGTCCGGGATGGAAAGCTGACCGAAGAGCTACCAGGGAGGGCCATTCGGCATTAACCTGCATATCTCACCACGTGGCGAGGCGAAGTGCGTGAGAGGGCCGTCAGGACGAGGCGCGAGCCGCTTGCCGCGCACAGACCTTGGGCGCGATTCCCGATCGACAAGGAAACAAAGCGAGGAAAATGGGATGTCCCCGAAAAACCTGTTGACACGTAGTAGATTGCTTCTCGTCCTGATCGTAGTGGGCGTCTGTGCGCCGGCTTTCACACCGGCGCGCCTTTATGCGGAATCGGAAACCCTTGTCTCGCATAGCCGCTACGAGGACTTTGTTCAGGGAACACCGGGCAATTCCGGGGCCAACCTGTACGTGTCGAAGAACGGACGCGTCCAGGTCGTGAATCAGTGGGACCTGAATCGCGATGGCCACGTGGACATCTTGATCAGCAATGACCATGACGTCTTCGAAACCGCTGACGCCTTCATCTATTGGGGGGACAAGCAAGACGGCTACCGGTCGCTCCTTCCCGATCTTTGGCGCAGCCGGCCGCTGGCTCAGGTCGTGTTCCAGCTTATGGACGAGCAGGATCACCTCACTCGCCTTCCAACCTCTGGAGGCGGGCGATCCATTGTCGTTGACTTGAACCGTGATGGATACCCGGAGATTGTTTTCTGCAACTTCATTCACAACTATCCGGGCCTGCGGAACGCTTTTGTGTACTGGGGGTCGTCCAGCGGCTATGACCCCTCGAAACGAACCGAACTTCCTACGAACTGGGCCAGCGGAGTCGTATCGTCCGATCTGAACGGCGACGGCTATCCGGAGTTGGTTTTCGCCAATCGCGGGGTCGAGCCCGGTTCCGAGAGGTTCACGCCTCTGGTCGAACCCGTGTCGTACATCTATTGGAACAGCGCCACCGGTTTCCGGTTCGAGAATCGCACGGATGTTCGAACTCCTGTCGCGCGTGACGTCACCGTCGGCCGTCTCAACCACGACAATTTCCCGGATCTCGCTTTCATTAGTGATGGCCCGGAAGGCGGCAAGATCAAGATCTTCTTCGGAAATGGCGGCGCGGCATACACCGATCGACAGAGCCTTTCCATCCCTGTGCCCGAGCCCACCCGTATCGGCGCCTTCGATGTCAATCGGGATGGCTACGATGATCTGCTCGTTACGGGAGGGTCGGGGGACCAGACGATCGCGATTGGAGAAACCGGAGACACGTCTGAAGATACGAGCTCGGCAGTCTGGATATATCCCGGATCGAAGGCCGGTCCTTCCCAAGCGAGCGCTGTGCGGTTGCCTTCCTACAAAGCCGCTGACGCCATTTCTGTCGATCTCGATGCCGATGGCCATCAAGACATAGTGATCGCGAACGACTCTCGCGACAAGAAGGCTGCGGTTGACTCTTTTATCTACTGGGGGTCGGAGCAAGGTTTTTCTTCCGGCCGGCGCAGCGAGTTGCCCACGCTTGGTGCGAAATCGGTTGCGGCCGCGGACCTCAATGGCGATTCATTCCCGGACCTTGTTTTCGCCAACTCCAATGACGGCATCACCTACGACGTTCCGTCGTATGTCTACTGGGGAAGCGCAACCGGATATGCCGGCTACCTGAGATCTGAACTGCAGAGCTTCGGAGCCGTCAGCGTGAACCTCGCCGATCTGAATCAGGACGGCGTCACCGAGATCCTGTTTGTCAATCAGTACAGCGGCAAGGTGAGCGGCCGGGTTGGGTCGCACATATTCTGGGGCAACCCCCACCATCACTATTCGACAAGTTCAATGACCTCCCTTCCCACGCGGGGAGCCTATGACACCACCGTGGCGGACTTGGATGACGATGGCTTCAACGATGTCGTGTTCTCCAACTCCTACATCCCGCAGTCGTACATCTACTGGGGCAGTGAGCAGGGGTTTTCCAAGGAACACCGCCAGGAAATCGATCTGGAAGGCGGGGTCTACACGAGCAACGCGGCCGATCTGAATCAAGACGGATATCTCGATCTGGTTTTTATCGGCAGGGCGGGAAATCATTCGCGGGCCACCCTCTTGTGGGGGTCCTCCAAGGGGTTCTCACGAGACAACGGCACGCGCCTTTCGATTGAAGAGGAACGCAGCCTCGGCAACGTTGTGGCGGACCTGAATCGCGATGGCTACCTCGATCTGGTCTTCTCCGGCGACTACTTCGGGACGATCACGATCTTCTGGGGAAGTCCGAGCGGTTATTCGGAGCAGAAGCGCTGGACCCGCTTCGTCTCCGCCGGAAGCATCAAGCTGGCCGACCTCAATCGCGATGGGCTGTTGGACTTCGTCATCTCCGGATCATTCGATCCGGGGAGGAAATCACGCAACACGCAGACACGCATCTTTTGGGGTACGGCGGACGGCGTCCCCTCCGGGCAGCCTGCGTTCGAGCTGGAAGCATATCAGTCGCTCGAATGCGGAATCGCTGATCTGAACCGGGATGGAAATCTCGATTTGGCGCTTTCCAACTACATGTCCGAGACCACTCGCGCTCTGCCCCTTTTCATCTACTGGGGTGACGACATCGCTTCGTTCAGCAACCGGCGTCGCACTGAACTGCCGGCTGACTCGTCCGCAGGCATTCAGACGATCGATTTGAACCGCGACGGCTACCGTGAGATCGTCATTCACAATCACCTGAGGGATGCGAATCATTCCATCAATAGCGCCATTTACTGGAATGGTCCGGATGGGTTCAGCAGGCGGCACCGAACCATGCTGCCGACCTTCGGCCCCCACTTTTCGCAGGCCGTGGACCCCGGAAACCTGTATACGCGAGAGCTCGAGGAAGAGTATGTCTCTCCCGCCGTCGAGATTCCGGCCGGGGAAACGCCGGCCGAACTGAGTTGGCGTTCCCATGAACCGCATGGGGCCCGACTGCGCTTTCAGGTTCGAATGGCCGCATCGCGAGAGGCTCTCCAAGACACATCCTGGAGCGGCCCCCAGGGAAGCGATACCTACTTCGAAACCTCGGGCGAGGATCTGCCATTGCAGCAGGCCGGACGCTTGCTGCAATACCGCGCCGTCTTTCAGTCGCCGGACGGGGGCTCGTGGCCGATCCTGGACGAAGTCAGCATCGTATTCAGGTAGCATCGACAAAACCGATTGCCTGTCGGTTCGCATCAGGTTTGACGGGTTTTTATCTGCCGCATCCGTCGATATGCTCCGGCAATTTGATGCAGTTTGCCTGACAGGCGTTTGGAGCACTTTCATTGACAGTATTCCTGACCGGCTGAAATGATGATCCTTCGTGGCGTCCAATTCGAATAAAGTATCCGTCGGGCTGGTCCAGCATTCGTGTTCCCGGGATAGTGATGCCAACCTGACTCGGGCTCTCGACGGCATTCGCGAAGCGGCAGGTCGTGGAGCACGGATTGTCTGTCTCCAGGAACTCTTTCGCTCGCTGTACTTCTGCCAGGAAGAGAATGCCGACTGGTTCGATCTGGCGGAACCGGTTCCCGGTCCAACCACGGATCGGTTGTCGGAAACGGCGCGTGAGCACGAAGTCGTCGTGATCGGGTCTGTGTTCGAAAGGCGGGCCGCGGGCCTCTACCACAACTCGGCGGTGGTGATCGACGCGGACGGTTCGCTGTCGGGCGCGTACCGCAAGATGCACATCCCCGACGATCCGCTTTACCACGAGAAGTTCTATTTCACCCCCGGGGACCTCGGCTTCCGAACGTTCGCAACTCGCTACGCGAACATCGGCGTACTGATCTGCTGGGACCAGTGGTATCCGGAGGCGGCCCGTCTGACGGCGCTCAAGGGAGCGGAAGTCCTCTTCTTCCCGACGGCCATTGGATGGCATCCAGCGGAGAAAGAGGAAGCAGGCGAACAACAGCTCGATGCCTGGCGCACCATCCAGAGAAGCCATGCCATTGCCAACGGCGTCTTCGTGGCGGCGCCGAACCGTGTCGGGCATGAAACGCCGCTGGCAAGTTCGCCGCACCGCCCGGCCGGCTATCGAGGCATCGAGTTCTGGGGCGGGTCGTTCGTCTGCGACCCTTCCGGGGTCGTCCTGGCCGAAGCTCCTAACGATCGGGACTCCGTTCTGGTTGCCGAGATTGATCTCAGTCGTGTCGACGACACGCGCCGGAACTGGCCCTTCCTTCGGGACCGCCGCGTCGACGCCTACGAAGGCCTTCAGTCCCGCTATCTGGGCTGCGGGCAGTAAGGGAATGGGAAGCGGCTCCGTGTCCCATGCACAAGGGTTTCGCATGCCCGCCGAGTGGGAGCCTCACGAGGCGACCTGGCTCGCCTGGCCTCACAACCGCGACGACTGGCCGGGCAAGACTGCGACGGTCTACTGGGTCTACGCCGAGATCATCCGCCATCTTCACCAATATGAGGTGATCCGGCTCATCGTCCCGGACAGCTCCCGGGAAAAACAAGCGCGCCGTGTCTTGCAGCGAGCGGGCATTGAGAACTTTTCACAAATCGAGTTCCACCGGCTCCCGACCGATCGCTCCTGGGTGCGTGACAGCGGCCCGCTGTTTGTCGTGAACGAGCAGGAAGTCGCTGCCACATGCTGGCGTTTCTCGGCATGGGCCCGATATCCGGACTGGAGGAAAGATGATGCCGTAGCTGAGAAGATCGCTCGTCGATGCGGCGTGAAGGTCTGGCGGCCAAAGTACGGCCTCCGCCGGATCGTTCTCGAAGGAGGCGCGGTTGACGTCAACGGCCATGGCGCAGTGCTCACGACGGAGGAGTGTCTCTTGGGCGAGCAACAACAACGTAATCCCGGCATGACACGCGAAGACTATGAACAGGCCTTCAGCGATTACCTCGGAATCCGCCAGGTTCTGTGGCTGGGACGGGGCATTGCGGGGGATGACACGAGCGGTCACATCGACGATCTCGCACGGTTCGTGGCGCCGGGAACCGTCATCACCGTCGTGGAAACTGATTCACGGGACGCCAACTACAAGCCACTCCGAGACAACTTGAAGCGCCTCGAAACGATGTGCGACCAGGATGGCCATCCGTTGGAGATCGTCGAGTTGCCGATGCCCAGGCCGCTGACGTTCGACGGCTGCCGCCTGCCGGCCAGCTATGCGAATTTCTACATCGCCAACGGGCTTGTGCTTGTCCCGACTTTCAATGACCCGAATGACCGCATCGCGCTCGATATCCTGGCCCGCCTGTTCCCCCGTCGCGAGGTCATCGGAATCCACAGCATCGACTTCGCCTGGGGCTTCGGAACACTGCATTGCAGCACTCAGCAGCAGCCCGCCGTCGGAACGCGAGAGACCGCAAAGCAAGGCTGATCCGCCAAAGAGAAAAAGACTTGATCGGCTATAATGACCACTCTGATGGCCGCAGTGACGAGGGTGCGAGTCCCGGCATCGAGCGCCAATCTGGGATCGGGATTCGACACGCTCGGTCTGGCTCTCAATCTCTATCTCGAGTGCTCCTTCGAGCCTTCGGATTCACTTGCGATCACAGCCAGCGGCCGCGACATCGACTCGATTCCCCGCGATGAAACGAACCTGATCTGGCGAACGGCCGTGGCAGTCGCCAAGTCGCAGCATCGCAAGATGCCGGCGATTCGATTGGGGATCCGCAACGAAATCCCGATCGGCAAGGGGCTCGGTTCGAGCGCAACTGCTCTGGTCGCGGGAGTGGCCATCGCCGCCCGTGCATTGCATCTCGATTGGGATCACCACCGCATCCTCGATGAAGCCGCGCGGCTTGAGGGCCATCCCGACAACGTGGCGGCGGCTGTCCTGGGCTCGGCGGTCACGGCCGCGATCGACGCGGACGGCGTAACTCGGGCGGTGCGTCTCGAAATGCCGCCAACTTTTCGGGTAGCCGTTGTTTGTCCCGGCTTTGTGCTCTCGACGGACCGAATGCGGTCGGTGCTGCCCAACTGCTATTCGCGCGAGGACACGGTTTTCAACTTGCAGCGAGCGACGCTGCTGGTTGCCGGTCTCGCTACCGGGAACCACGAGGCCTTCCCCGAGGCTTTCAATGACAGGCTGCATCAACCCCACCGCATGGCGAACGTCCCGGGCATGGAACAGATCTTGAAGCTGCGGGCTCCCGGCCTGCTGGGGTGCGCCTTGAGCGGCTCGGGACCCTCGATCCTGGTGTTCTACGAAGAGAATTCCGAAAGCGTGCTCGAGTTGGTCCGTGGCGAGTTCGGGCGCTCCGGCCAATCGAGTGAAGTGGTTGCACACGGTATTGACGAGGAGGGTTTGCAAATCACATGAAGCAATCACGAAGGTGGCTCGAGAACAATGGCTGGCCGGGCGAAGACCCGCGAGACTGCCCTTCTTCGGCGAAACGCTTCGACGACGGAGCGCAGTACCGCATCGAGATCCCGAGCACGGAAGGGCCACGGTCCTTGCGAGCGGTTTTGGACGAAGCATCGAAACGGTCTGTGCAGGTTCACCGGATCAGCCAGGGTAGCGGTGTGATGCTGCAGACCGATGATGAGATCCTCGAGATGGTGGAGATCGGTCGGACGAACGATATCGAGGTCAACTTGTTCATCGGTCCCCGCGCGACTTTCGATATCGGCGCGCAGGTCAAGGCGGATGCGGGCAAGCCTATCGGACTGAGTTTGAGAGGCTCCGATCAGCTTGTGTTTGCGCTTGAGGACGTGCGCCGGGCGGTTGCATTGGGTGTCAACAGCATCCTGGTGTCGGATATCGGGCTGCTGGCCGTCATGGGAAAGCTGAAGAGGACGGGTGACCTTCCTCCCGGCTTGATAATCAAGACATCGGTGATGATGGCGCCGACCAACGCCGTTTCGGCGCAGGTTCTCGAAGATCTCGGCGCGACGACGATCAATGTGCCTTCGGATCTGACCCTCCCGCAACTGGCCTCGATTCGTGCTGCGATCGACGCGCCCATTGACCTCTATGTCGAAGCGCCCGATAACATCGGCGGTTTCATCCGGCACTACGAAGTGCCCGAATTCATTCGGGTCGGAGCTCCGCTCTACGTGAAACTGGGGCTGCGCAACGCCCCGGATATCTATCCCAGCGGCTCGCATATCGAGGATCTGGTGGAAAGGCTTTCCCGCGAACGCGTACGGCGTGCTGAGATGGTTTGCGGGATGATCAAACGATATGCGCCAGAGGCAGTGATGTCGCAACGCTCGGTTGTTGCGATGCGCTAGGAACGGCATAGCTTGGCGGCATTTTGAAGGGAGGTCGATCGATGAAACGACGTACGGTGATCCGGAGTCTGGCCGCGTCAGCCGCTGCTTCGCCGGCCGTGGCCTCGACCGGTTGGTCGAACAGCTTTGCAAGGCAACTGCGCGACGACATGCTGAGCCACTGGCGCAGTACGAAGGAATACTCGCTCGAAGTGCTGGAGGCCATGCCTCCCGAGCATTTCGATTTTCGTCCCGTTGAAGAACAGATGACCTTCGCGGAGCAGTTGACCCATTTCTCCAGCTCGAACGCAGGATATTTCTCCGGCTTCGGCAAAGATGTTGCCGGGCCGCGGCCCCAGCGGCCGGAGATGCTTACCAAGGACGCGGTGCGGACTTTCTCGCAAGCAACGTTCGCCTATGTGGAAACAATCCTCAGCAATCTGACGGAGGCGGATTTCTCTCGTCGGGACATCCTGTTCAGCTCCCGGTCCGGCCCGCACACCGCACAGGACATCTTTTTCCGAGCCTACATGCACACCGCTCACCACCGCGGAACGATCATTGCCTATCTTCGCTTGAAGGGCATCGCTCCGCCTCGCTGGCGCTTCCCTCCGAGCGGTGCCAAGGTGTAGGGTTCACCTCTCACCTACAATGGTTTCGATATGGCGGCCAAGGAAGCGGCTTCAGGGAGTGACGACCAGCAACCTTCTTTCGAAGAGGGTCTGGCGGAACTCGAAACGATCGTCGAGCAGTTGGAGCACGGCGAACTGCCGCTTGAGAAATCACTCGAACTCTTCGAGAAGGGTGTGAAGCTCAGCGACACCTGTCGCAAGCAATTGCAGGAAGCGGAATCGAAGGTCGAGATTCTCCTCAAGAAAGAAGGCCGCATTGAAGCCGAGCCGTTCAATCTGAACGACGGTGATCCCCAAGAGTGACCCTCGACAAGTATCTGGAGGACCGGCGGGGCCTCATCGATGCAGCGCTCGAAAAAGTCGTCCCGTCCGAGCGTGAATATCCCGAAACGATTCACCGTGCCATGCGGCACAGCCTGTTCGGCGGAGGGAAGCGTATCCGTCCGATACTTACGATGGCCGCCGCCGAGGCCGTCGAGCCCCGGGTAAATACGGTTGAGCGTGCTGCCTGTGCCCTGGAGTTGGTGCACACGTATTCCCTGATTCACGATGACCTTCCCGCGCTCGACAATGACGACTTTCGCCGCGGACGGCCGACCTGCCACAAAGTCTTCGGAGAGGCGATGGCCATCCTCGCCGGGGACGCGCTTCTGACGTTGGCCTTTCAAGTGCTATCGGACCTGGATGATGTGCCCGGCGAGCGACGTATCCGCATGGTGACCGAACTTGCCACCGGGGCGGGCACGGTAAACGGCATGATCGGAGGCCAGGTCGCAGACCTCGAAGCCGAAGGAAAACAGGTCGATGCCGCCCACCTCGACTACATCCATCGCTCGAAGACGGGTGCGTTGATTCGAGCATCGGTTCGTATCGGCGCAATCTATGCCGCTGCGGACCGAGCGCAGTTCGAAGCCCTCAGCAAATATGGGACACATATCGGCCTCGCCTTCCAGATCGTCGACGACATTCTGGATGTGGTGGGATCGACAGAAACCCTCGGCAAAACGGCCGGCAAAGATGCAGCACAGCAGAAAGCGACCTTTCCAGCTTTATACGGCTTGGAAGCGTCCCGAGATCAAGCAAACCTGCATCTCGCCGAGGCGGTCGAGGCGCTTCGACCGATCGGCGAGCCATCGGTCCGCCTGCGGGAAATCGCCGGGCGCATCGTCACTCGCAGCGCATGAAGCAACGTGTTCGCACGGATTCTCTGCTTGTTGCACGAGGACTCGCCGAAACTCGCGAGAAGGCGCAGGCCATGATCCTGGCGGGCGAGGTGCTTGTAGATAGCCAGAAGATCACCAAGTCAGGCCACAAGGTTCCGCCTGGCTCTGACATCCGGTTGCTCACTAAGAAAACGAGGTTCGTCAGCCGAGGGGGTAAGAAGCTGGAAGGCGCCCTGGACTACTTCGCCATCGAAGTCGAAGATAAGATCTGCCTCGATGTCGGGTCATCGACCGGAGGCTTCACCGACTGTCTTTTACAGCGAGGAGCAGCAAAGGTCTACGCCGTGGATGTGGGTAAGGCGCAACTGCACTGGAATATCCGTCAGGATCCGCGAGTGGTGGTCTGCGAGAAAGTGAACGCTCGTTATCTTTCCAAAGAAACGGTGCCGGAACCGGTGGAATTTGTCTGCTGTGACGTCAGCTTTATCTCCGTTACACTGATTCTCCCGGCTCTCTTGCCGCTCATGATGGCCTCCGCAGGCTTGGTTGTTCTCGCGAAGCCCCAATTCGAGGTCGGCAAAGACGCAGTGGGCAAAGGAGGTATCGTGCGGGACCCCGCCTTGCATGAGTGGACCGTCCGGAAAGTGTCCCGCTCATTGACGGAATTGGGATTTACGAAGCCGCTGACCATGGAAAGCCCGATCCCAGGAGCCGAAGGCAACAAGGAATTCCTGATCTATGTCTCGGAACGGCAGTGAGACCACCCTCCGCCGGGTGGGCATTGTGTCGAAGCCTGGACGCGAGGACATTCCCGGTCTGATCACGAGCGTTGTCTCATGGTTGGGCGGACGAGGCATCGAGGTGGAATACGACCTCGTCACCGCGGCGTACTTGCGCAGGAGCGCCGGATTCGACCGGGAGAAGTTGCCGCCAGGGCTCGACCTGCTGATTGTCCTCGGCGGCGATGGAACGCTGCTTTCGGCAGCGCGCGGAGTGGGACGAAGCCAAACTCCGATTCTTGCCGTAAATCTCGGCGGGTTGGGCTTTATGATGACCACCGGTCCCGACGAGCTGCTGCCCCAGCTTGAGCGCGTCGTGGCGGGGGACTACACCACCTCATGCCGCTCCGTGCTGTCGACTGAAATCGTCCGGAACGGCGTGTCACTGGGACCCCGCAATGCGCTCAACGACATCGTGATCAACAAGGCGGCCGTTGCTCGGCTCATGCTCCTCGATGCATATATCGATCGGGAACTGGTCTCGAGCTATCGGGCCGATGGCATGATCATTTCGACGCCGACCGGGTCGACTGCTTATTCGCTGTCAGCGGGCGGCCCCGTGATCTATCCTTCGGTTTCGGCGATCTGTCTCACGCCGATTTGTCCGCATACGTTGACGAACCGGCCGCTGGTTCTGCCGGACGCCGCGACGATCGAAGTAGTCATTCGAGGCGGCGATAAAGACTCCTATCTGACGATCGACGGTCAGGTCGGCCTTGAGCTCCGACTGAATGATCGCATCCGTACTCGACTTGCAGACTATTGCGTCCACATTATCCAACCGGACCGGCTGAGATTCTTCGAAGTGCTTCGCAGCAAGATGAAATGGGGCTGAGCAAAGACCTTACGGTCCCTGCTATCCCAGGATCGCACCTGAAGAACTGTTTTTCTGGCGGGTTTTTAGCCTGTATTTCTCACCACGTGTCGAGGCGAAGTGCGTGAGAGGGCCGTCAGGACTAGGCGCAAGCCGGGCGGAGGAAAAAGGCGCGAGCCGCTTGGCGCGCGCAGGCGTACTTGAACAGTACGTTGAGCATGGCAAGCAAGCGTCGCGAAGGAAAAGCGAAGTCCTGGCGGTCATATCGCGTGCTTCGACCGTCGGGTGGTGAGAAATGCAGGTTAGATGTCGTTTTCTGGAACGATAGGCGAGGTAGCCGAGTGATGAAACACAGGGATGGAATGGTGGGCGCGCCCAGACTCGAACTGGGGACCTCCTGCGTGTGAAGCAGGCGCTCTAACCAACTGAGCTACG
>JAPPLB010000129.1 GCA_028819575.1 Bryobacterales bacterium
AAGGTACCAGCCCGATTCTTGTAATTTTGCACGCTAAGGACTGGGCCGGAGCCCTCTGGAGTCGATGAAGTGATACAGGGTCGGCCTGGACACGCCGGTGATCTTGGCAATGGCGTTCTTGGAGACGCCGAGCCGCAGGAAGTGACGGATTTCATCTTCCTTGCCGTCGAGACGTGAGACGCCCAGCGACCCTTTCGGCCGCCCGAGCTTCTTGCCGGATGATCTGGCCTTTGCCAAGCCCTCGCGGGTGCGCTCAGAGATAAGGTCCCGCTCGACTTCGGCGAACAGCGCAAAGAGCGTCGTCATCACCTTGGTCTGGATGTCCTGCTTGCCCTCGATGCGGATCTGCTCCTTGATGGCGATGAAGGCGATACCTTCCCTGGCCAGCGTATCGAGCATGGCGACGATCTGGCCGAGCGAGCGGCCGAGCCGCGAGAGTTCGCTGACCACCAAGCGGTCTCCGGATTCGAGAACGCGCATCAGGTCGTCAAGGCGCCGGCGCTTCGGCGACGTCACGGCCGAGGCGGTGGCCTCGACGAACTCGTCGATCTGGAGGTGGTGCTTGCGGGCATACTCGAGGATGGCGAGACGCTGCCCCTGCACGTCCTGGCGGGTGGTCGAAACTCGGAGATAGGCGACGGTTTTCATGGCAGTGTCTATGGAAAGTGTTTTATGTCATTATATATTACACTTTCAGGAGAATGAACTGGTTGCGTTTCGCCTCTGGTACTGACTGATCCAAACGCTCGTTTCATCTTGACACGTCATGCCTGTCATCGATCCCGACATTTCCCGCCCGCGTCTGATCCGCGACGCCAGCTTTCTCGAAGCTGACCGGAACGAAATTGCCCAGCGGCGACGGCCGCATAACCGACTGGGCTTCGCCTATCAGATTGCCTTCGTCCGTGTCCTCGGCCGTTTCCCCAGGCAAGCCCCGCTGGAGATCGACGGCGAGATCCTGCGCTTCACCGCCCTGCAGCTGCGACTCTCCCCCGACATGATCCACGCCTACGCGGAGCGCCGCCAGACCGTCTCCGAACATCAGCTGCGCATCCGTGACTACCTGAACCTGCGGCCCTTCGATGCCACGGCTTCGGACCAGCTCGACCAGTTCCTTGAAGGCGAGGCACTGAGGCTGGATCGTTCCGCTGCCCTGCTTTCCCGCGGACGCGCCTGGCTCCGGGAGCAACGCATTCTCGCCCCGGCCGATTACGTGTTGCGGCGTGCCGTCAGCCCGGCCAGGCAGAAGGCCCGTGCGGGGTTGATGGACCGCATGATGGGGTGCCTCTCCGAATCGATGCGAGAAGGTCTCGATGCGCTGGTTGCCGTCCCCAAGGATGGGTCGTTTTCAGCGCTCAACCGCATCAAGACGACCTCGCCCAGGGCGGCGGCCGCGGGCATGAGTGAACTGCTGGCCAGGCTGGCGCTGATCGAGGATACCGGGGTCCTGGAAATCGACATCGACTGGATCAACGGCAACTATCAGCGCTACCTGTTCCACAGCGTGCGCACCGCCTCCGCCGACCGCCTGCGCGAGGAGATGACCGCGCCGCGCCGTTATCTCGCCCTCGTGTGTTTCCTGCACCAAGCTTGGCGCGACACCCTCGACCAGGCCGTCGACATGTACGGCAAGCTCCTGGAACGCGATCAGAAGCGGGTCCGTTTCCGTCTCGAGGAAAAGCTGAAAGCCCAGCGCCACACCGTCGACCGCGTCGTGCAACGCTATCAGGACCTGGCTGCCGTGCTGCTCGATCCCGAAGTCGACGATGGCTCTTTGCGCCAGGAACTCCTGGCGGCCGTCCCGGAGAGCGACCTGAGGGCGGATCAGTCCGCCCTGACCAACTGGACGCGGGGCGATCCCAGGGCCCGTTTTCGCGAAACCGCGCAGCGCCACGCCGTGCTGAACCGTTTCGCCGAGCCGTTCCTGGCCCGCATGAACTTCCTCGACGAGAAGCACCAAGGCCCGTCGCCGACTCTCGAAGCGCTACGCCTCTACCGAGCCGGCCGTACGGCCAAGCGCCGCAACCTCCCCGCCGACACGCCCCTGGACTTCGCACCGAAAGCGCTCGAACCACTGATCCGCCAAAACGGCCAGATCGACCGGCGGCGATGGGAAAGCGCCTTGTTCCTGAAGGTGCGCGATGAACTCCGGGCCGGCAATCTGGCCATCGAGGGCGCCAAGAACTTCGGCCGCTTCGAGGCTTTCTTCCTGCCAACCGCCGAGTGGGAACAGGTGCGGGAGGACTTCTGGGAACGCACCGGCTTTGCCGCCGAACCCAGGCAAGCCACCGAGCAGCTCAAGGCCCGTCTCACGCAGGCGCTTGACGGCTTTCTCGAAAGCGTTTCCGATAATCGCCAGGTCACCTTCGACGAGGCGGGCTGGCGCCTCAAGACCGATCAGGCTGAACAGCTTGAGCCGGGGCGGACACAGGACCTCGCCGCCATGCGCCGCTGGCTGGCGGCGCGCACACGCTCAATCCGCCTTGCCGATCTGCTGATCGAGGTCGAAAACGATCTCGCCTTCAGCAACCATTTTCACTACCCGGGCGAAAGGCGAATGGATGCCCAGGAGACCTGTGCGCTGCTGGCCTCAATCATCGCCCATGGCTGCAATCTCGGCCTCTTCACCATGGAGAAGGTCGCCCCCGACATCCCTTACGAACAACTCAAGCGCATCAGCGACTGGCGCCTCGTCGAGGACAACCAGCGCGCCGCCCTTGCCGCGGTCGTCGACGGCATCTCCAACCTGGACGCCGCTAGCTACTGGGGAGAGGGCAGGACGTCGGCCAGCGATGGTCAGCGCTTCGCCATGCCGCACCGTGTGCTGCAGCAAACCTACAGCACCCGCTTCAATGACTTCGCCCTGGAGTTCTATTCCTTCGTCGCCGACAACTACGCGCCGTTCTACAGCCGACCCATCGAATGCACCGACCGCGACGCACCCTTCGTCCTCGATGGCGTCCTCTACCACGAAAGCGACCTTGACCTCGAAGAGCACTACACCGACACCCACGGCTATACCGAGATCAACTTCGCCGCCTTCGCCATGATCGGCATGCGCTTTTGCCCGCGCATCCGGGGCGTGCACCGACAGCGCATCTACTGCGCCGACAGGGAGCGCGACCACGGACCCCTGGAGACGATCCTGCAGCGCGGTCCTCGCGCTGTCAATTTCCCTCTGATCGCCGAGCAGTGGGAACGCATCGGCCAGTTCTACGCCGCCTTCCCGGCCGGACATGCCACGGCATCAGCCGCCCTGCAAAGGCTCAATCGATTCCAGGCCTCGAACCGCTTTTACGCCGCCAACCGGGAACTCGGCCGCATCTTCAAGACCGAGTTTGTGCTGCAGTACATGGCCGAGCCGCAGCTGCGCGCCAAGGTGCGCCGCGGCATCCTCAAAGTTGAGCGTCTCCACGCCCTGGCCCGCGCCGTCTACTACGGCAACAGAGGCCGCATAACTGCCCGTGAGGTCTACGACCAGATCAACGCCTGTTCCTGTCTGACCCTGATACTCGCCTGTATCATCTACTGGCAGGCCAGGGAAATCTCCCGTCTCGCTGCCGATCCGGACTTCCCCTTCGACCCGGACCTGATCCAGCACGTCAGCCCCATCGAGTGGCATAACATCGTCCTCTACGGCGAGATCAGGCTCGATCCCAACAAGCTCTGGGTCCGAAATCCTTAGCGTGCAAAATTACAAGAATCGGGCTGGTACCTT
>JAPPLB010000003.1 GCA_028819575.1 Bryobacterales bacterium
AAGTCCTGGCGGTCGTATCGCGTGCTTCGAGCGTCGGGTGGTGAGAAATGCAGGTTAGGCGCCACGCACTCGATGGAATAACACTTGGTCGGGCCTTCCATTGAACTCCCGCCACGGGTTGCCGGCGTGCGGTCGAGACGGAATGATCTCAGTGGAGTTCGTGGTTCTTCCGGGTGCTTGTCACCAGGAAGTCGAAGATGGCAAGTACCCGCTTGCGGTAGGAGTACATCCGGAAGAGGTTTTTACGGAATGCCGGATCGTACTCTCGGGCCCGCATCCACTTGTGGAACAGCTTTGGCGAAACGTCAATCTCTTCCCTGAGGGAATCGGCGGAACGTCCGCGTAAAAACATCCCATAGAACAGGGCCGCTTCCCGTTGGGGAGCGTGGAATTCTGTGATATCGCCGGGCACCGAGACCTCTTGAGAACAGGTCCACCTGCGGAGTATTTTTCCGAAGCCCCAGTATAAACGCGGTCTCCAGACGCCGCAAGACGGCTTTCGCTGATTCTCGTTTTCATTCGCCGGGGCTCGAAACGGCTGTAGTGTCATCATAGGGAGTTCACAATGACCGTCTCGATACCCTCCAAAGACAAGTTCCCCCAGACCCGTGAATACACCTACTTGAACACGGCTGCCGAAGGACTGCTCTCGACCGACTCTCGGGAAGCGCTGCTGGAGTACGCGCGCGCCAAGTCGAAGGGCAGCGTAAACAGGCCGAAGATCTATCAAGTGGAGACCGAGACGGTGGGGCTTGCCGCTTCGTTCCTCAATGCGCCAAAGGACTCTGTCACCTTTCTCGCCAACGCGACGGAAGGACTCAACCTCCTCGCCAACTCGATGGATTGGTCGCAGGGCGACGAGGTCGTCATTACGGATCTGGAGTTTCCCTCGAACGTGATCACGTGGCTCCGCCTCAAGGAGCGTGGCGTGCGATTGGTCGTCGTCGAAGCGGACGGCGGAATGATCCGCCTGGAAGACATTACCTCTCGCATCACTCCGTGCACGAAGCTGGTTTCGGTGAGCCAGGTGAGCTACAAGTCGGGCACGCAGCTCCCTTATCTGAAGGAACTCGGCGACGAAGTCCACCGAGCCGGCGCGGTTTTCGCCGTGGATGCGACGCAGGCGCTGGGTCGTGTGCCGGTCGGCGTCGAGAATGTCGATTTTCTCGTCGCGAGTTCTTACAAGTGGCTTTTCACGCCGCACGGATTGGGGATCACGTATTGCTCGCCGCAGTTGTTGGAGCGCCTGTCGCCCGCGACGGCCGGTTGGTATGGCGTGCCGAACATTTTCACCCCGGACCGTTTCGAGCGTTTTGTGTACAAGGAGGGCGCGGCGCGGTTCGTCTCCGGAATGCCGAACTTCTCGTCCATCTATGCGTTACGCGCCAGCTTGCAGTATCTGTCCGAGGTCGGCGTGGCTCATCTTGACGAATCGCTGGCGCCCCTGGTTCGTAAGATGCGTCGCGGGCTCGCCGGTCTGGGGCTGAAGTTGCTGACGCCGGAGGACCCGGCGTATCAATCGGGGATTGTGTCTTTCCTCCATCCCGCGGCCCATGAGATCGGCGCCGCGTTGGCCGCGCAGGACATTATCGTTTGGGCCAATGACGGGCGGGTTCGCTCGGCGGTCCACCTCTACAACGACGAGTCCGAGGTGGACCGTTATGTCATGGCCGTTGGAGGCATCTTGGATCGGATTGCTCACTGAACCGAGGGGACAACCGACTCACCCTGCCGAGACGGCCGCCGCAGCAAGGAACCTCGATGGGCAGTAACTGCTTTGTGCGTGTTGCCGGCCATATCTCGTGATACGGACGACATGTGGTGAGAAATGCAGGTTAGTCGGCGAACTGGAAGGAAGTGCCGCGAAGATTGTTCTTCTGCAAATAGCGGTAAGGATTGACCGGAGTGCCCTTGAAGCGAACTTCGTAATGCAGATGCGGCGATGTAGTCCTTCCGGTAGCGCCGGTCCGGCCGATCACTTGTCCCCGGCGGACGATTTCTCCGGCCCGCACGAAGAATTCGGAGAGATGGGCGTAATGGGTCGAAAGAGAGTTCCGCCCGTGACTGAGAACGACTCGCTTGCCGTACTGGCCTGCCCAACCACTCTCGGTGACCATGCCGTCGGCGGCGGCGACGACAGGGGAGCCGTAGCGCGATCGAATGTCTACGCCGGGGTGGAAGGCGCCCTCTCCGCTGAACGGGTCGCGGCGGGTGCCGAATGAAGAGCTCAGCCTGCCTCGTATCGGCCAGACCGACGGCGTCGTGTTCTCGAGCCAGTACCACAGCGGCTTGCTGCCGGTCGGCGACAAGCGGACTTGCTGCAGGAAATCATATTGGCTGACGAAGTCCTCATAGCCTCGCTTGGCGGACGGTTCCGTCGGCGTCGATGTCCCGGACGCCTCGGGGCGCTTGATGCCGAACGCAATCGACACTTCATTCGCTAACTCTCCGAGTGAAGCGATCTGTGAGTTCCGCTCGTCGACCGTCTTCTGCAGTTCCGCGTTGTGGCGTTGCAGGGCTTCTTTTTCGTCGCGCAGTTCGTTGTAGGCCGTGGCCTTCCAGAGCATGCGGGCATAGCTGCCCGCCAGCCCCAGGCCTACGATCGCCCCGAACAGGGCGAAGCTCAGAACGATGTGGATCGCGTAGTGAGGAATGTGGATACGCCGAATGCGGCCGTGGACGGAATGCGCCACGACAACAATGAGATAATGCTTTCGGGAGCGTTTTGGGCTGTTTGTGCTTGACACTGGCTACCAGCCTTGCGGGTGAGGAGTACCAACGATCCCCGTGGGAGAAACCGCCGACTTGATCCTGGGCCAGGGATTACCCTGCAACCTAGCAAGTTTCCGGATATCTGTCAAGACGCATGCAGGCCCGGAATGGTTGCGTTCCCTGAATCCTTGGGGACTTCCAGTCATACCCTGCCGGGATGGTCGAAAACGAGGTCATTGAAAGCATCCGGAAAAGGGCCTCGCATGCCCGCCAGGAGGGTGTCCGTTTGGGAATCGGAGACGATGCAGCCGTCGTAAAGCCTCTTCCAAGCGGCTGTGACAGCCTGCTGACGACCGACCAGATCATTGAAAATACGCACTTTCTTCAGAGCAGCCATCCACCGGATGCCCTCGGATGGAAATGCTTGGCCCGCGGTCTCAGCGACATCGCCGCCATGGGGGGCAAACCACTTCACTTCCTGCTGTCTCTGGGGCTGCCGGAGTGGGTGTTCGCCAACGGCTGGTTGAGGCAATTCCTGTCTGAAATGTTCCGGTTGGCCGGTTCCACGGGAACCGCCCTCGTCGGGGGAGATGTGGCCCGCGCCGAGCGGTTCACCGCCCACGTCACCGTCACGGGCTCGGTTCCTGCGGGAACCGTCCTCCGTCGCGACAAAGCACGCCTCGGCAACGTCGTTTACGTGTCCGGGGATCTCGGCGGATCCGTTCTCGGCCTCGAGCGGCTGCAGTCGCTCACGAAGACGCAGGACGACCCCGCGATCGAACGTCATCTCCGCCCGCGGCCCCGCCTCGACCTCGGTCGTTATCTACGCAAGGCCGGACGGGCCACCGCCGCCATTGACCTGAGCGACGGGCTTTCCACGGACGCCCGGCGAGTCGCCGAGGCGAGCCGCATCGGCATCGAGATCGACGAGTCCGCTGTACCCCGCTTCGCCGGCGCTGCCGTCGAGCAGGCTCTGCACGGCGGCGAAGAGTACGAGTTGTTGTTCACGGCCCGGCCCTCCACCCCGATGCCAAGCAGTTGGAGAGGCGTTCGCCTCACGCCCATCGGAACGGTCGTCGCCCGCCAAGGGGTTTTTCTCACCTCGTCCGGCAACAGCCGTCCTCTTAAGCCGCAAGGCTTCCGGCATTTCTGAAAACGCGCGGCGAACTCCGCCGCCGGCTCTCGTCGGCGGGCTATTTTGCCGCCGTAACCGTAATTTCGATCCGGGCTTTGCCCACGAGACTCGCGATGCCCACCGTCGTCCTTGCAGGCGGATCCTTCTTGAAGTACTCCCGGAAGATGCCGCTCATGGTCGAGAAGTTCGCGATATCGGTGAGGTAGACCTTCGCATCGACTACGTCATCGAACGTATAACCGGCGTCGGTCAGGATCATCTCGATGCGCTTGAATGTCGAATGGACTTCTTCGGCGAAATCTTTCGGATACTCGCCGGTTTCGATGCTGCCGCCCGTCTGGCCGGCGACCCACAGGATGTTGCCCACCTGCACGCCGGGACTGAACGGCATGTTGGGACGGTGTTGCTTCATCTTGGGCGGGTAGATGATCTTTTTCTCGGCGTTGGTCGCGCCGGGGGCCGACAGCAGGCCCAAGAGACACAGAAAGATCGGGATTCCTCTTTTTGTCACGGGTACATTCCTCCGAAGGGTGATTGGGGTTCGTTGAGTGTCCCGGACCAGGGACAGGCAAACGGAACTCACCATCTTAACGCAGTCCTTCCCGGACCCTTTCACACGATGGCGGCCATCTTGTCGCGGTCCCACCGAACGCGCTTGCCGTGCTGGAGCGACAGATTCCCGAGGTGCAGCACCAACGCCGATTGAAACCCGACCTCGATCGGCGCCGACGGCGTCTTGCGATGCCGGACTGCCTCCAGAAAGCTGTTCACGTGTTCCGTGGTTGCCTGGCCGAACCCTCCCGGCCGGTTGTCGTCGATCGAGGGCTCCGTCGGCGCATCCTTGGGAAAAACGCGCAGGAACTCCCGGCCCACGTCCATGCGGCCTTCGTCGCCGTCGTAGGCGTTGAGCTGGTCGTCCTTGCCGGGATACCGCATGGCCGCGTAGTTGATCGTGAACACGGCCAGGAAGTCCTCGGGATACTCGGCCGTCACCACGACCGACTCAGGCCGGTCCGCGCCCTCCATGTGTCCCCGGCAAGCGGAAGCGTTGACGGCTGAAGGATACCCGGCGTCCATGATCATGTGGATCGAGTCGAAGATGTGCGCGCCTTGATCGATCACGACGCCGCCCGAGTAATCGGCGAAGTGCCGCCAATTGAAGAAAAGCGTCTCGCTCTTGGCTGTCCGTTCGGCCGGACCGATCCACTGATCCCAGTCGATCGGTCCTTCGAACTTTCGTTCCCGCAGCGTCAGGCTGTTGTTCAACCAGTATGTGCGGACCATCCGTACCGTTCCCAGCTTGCCCGAACGCCGCAGGTCCCGCGCTTGGTGATACAGGGAATAGCTGCGTCGCTGCATGCCTACCTGGACGACTCGGTCGGAGGCATGGACAACCTTGACCATCTCGACGCCTTCTTCGGGCGTGCGGCACAGGGGCTTTTCGATGTAGACGTCCTTGCCGGCAGCGATCGCATCGAGCAGCATCCGGTGATGCCAGTGCTCGGGCGTGGCGATGATCACGGCGTCGATGTCCTTGTTGTCGAGCAGCTTTCGATAGTCACGATAGGCTTGCGTTCCCGGACCGGCAGTCGACAACCCTGCTTCGAGATTCGGTTCGTAGATGTCGCAAACCGCGCCGATCTCGACGTCCTCGTGCCGCCGAAAACGCCGCGTCAACGTGCGGCCCCTGCCTCCACTTCCGATCAGGCCGACGCGAATCCGCCCGGAAGGCCCCGCCGCCAACGCAACGCCGCTGCTCGCCATCAGGAAAATTCGTCGCTTCATTCCGATTCCCTCCAGCTTCCTGTTCTCGGTACCCGAGCATATCATCACGGCCCCCGCGAAACGTCAGGCCTGTGTTCGGTTACTCTGCTAGTAGACTCTCATGCGGGCTCCTCTCCGGCTGATGGTTCTATGGCTCTGTGTCGGGACGTTGTCCGTCCCTCTCGCCGGTCAGCCCGAAGCGGAACCCGAAACCGCGCCCCGGCTCGTCTTCGAAGGCGAACCGCTGGTCTTGCCTCTCGAATGCTGGGAGGAGGACCTGCTGCGCGCGGGTCTGGTTTGCAACGATGTCACACCCTGCTCCCTCGTAATGGAGTTGGTCGCCATCGGTAACCTTGGCGACCGCGTCTACGTGATGGGGAACGTCCATGCGTCGGCCGGTACGGTGTCGTCCGTGCTGCTCGCCAGCGACGACAGAGGCCGGACCTGGACCGAGCCTCTCGATCGCATACCCGGTGGAAGTCTCGAGATCTTTCGAGCCGTCGACGAAAAGCACGGCTGGATCGGCGGCCAACAATGGGAAGCTGATACGTCCCCCGATCCCTTCATGCTCTCCACGCGCAACGGCGGAGAGAGGTGGACCGACCGCTACATCTGGGATGAGGAGGACCGCACAGGCATCGTGCTGGAGTTCGATTTCGAAAACCCTCGTCACGGGTTCCTCATCATTGAGCGGACGGATGCCGAGGGAGACCCGTTCGAGCTGTACGAAACGAGGACAGGGGGCAGTTCGTGGAACATCCGTGGGTTTAGCAGTGAGGAGCCCGAGATCCCGTTCGATCCCGACGCAGGGGAAGACCGCTGGCGCCTCCGTGAAGATCTCTCGAGCGGAACCTATTGGGTGGAAGAGAGAGAAGGCAACAACTGGAAGCCTGTGAGCTCCTTCGTGCCGAAGGTCGGCGCCTGCAACAACATGGAACGGAAATACGAGACACCGCGGGCGCTCACCCTTGACTGATCGATCGCCCTTCGTAATGCCCCAATCCCTGCGGCGCCCGGCCTTTGCATTGCGCCCCTCTGGTCCCCGTGCTAGCATCAGACTTGAGGCGTGCTTCGCGGCTTCCCGCCGCGTGGTGAGGAATGCAGGTCAGGCGAGGCTGGAAGCCCATCGGGTCCTGCATGTCTGGTATTTGCTTCTCGCTGTGTTTCCCAGTAACGGGGGCGTAGTTCAGTTGGTTAGAACGCCGGCCTGTCACGCCGGAGGCCGCGGGTTCGAATCCCGTCGCTCCCGCCATTCCTTCTCGCCGATCCTTGTTGCTTGAGAAGTGTTCCAACCGGCGCCGCTGAGCGCCTCTTTCAGAGTCTCCTATGGCGAACGTCTTCCCCTTCCCGGCCTTCCGCTACACCGCGAAGGCGGGGCCGATTCACAACCTCGTCACGCAGCCGTATGACAAGATCCCGCCGGATTTGCAGCAGAAGTACTACGACGCCAGCCCCTACAATTTCGTTCGCCTGACGAAAGGCCGTGAAAAGCCCGGCGACAACGACGCGAATAACGTCTACACGCGCTCCGCCGACGACCTCGAAGCGTGGGTCCGCGACGGCGTCCTGGCGCAGGATGCGGCGCCGGCCTTCTACCCCTACTTCCAGCAATTCAAGCATCCCGAAAGCGGCGAAGTGCTGGTTCGCCAGGGGTTCATCGGTTTGACGGAGACCCTTCCCTACGAGAAGAAGGTCATCTTCGGCCACGAGCTGACGCACCGTGGCCCCAGGCTCGATCGCTTGATGCTGACGCGGCGCACCAGGTCGCACTTCGGGCAACTCTTCGTGCTGTACGACGACTCCGAACGAGCCGTCGAGACTCGCCTCGATGAGGCTGCGGAATCGCCTCCGCTAATCGACGTCATGGACCACGATGGTGTGCTTCACCGCGTTTGGAAGATTGACGACCCCGCCGTCACCGCTGAAATCCAGGGAGTCATGGCCGGCAAGAAGATCCTCATCGCCGACGGCCATCACCGCTACGAGACATCCTTGGCCTACGCCGAGGAAAATGCCGGCGTCCCCGGTGCGAACCGCGTCATGATGACCTTCGTGAACATGCGCGCGGCGGGCTTGGTCGTGCTGGCGACCCATCGCGTCCTCTCGGGCCTGGCTGGCTTTCCGGCCGAAGCCTTCCGGCAGAGGGTCGAGCAGTGGTTCGACACCGAAACTTTTGCAAGCTCCGACGAGTTGCGCGCAGCCCTCGACTCGGCGCCGGCCGGCCGCTCGGCCATCGGCGTCAGTCTCCAGGGGGCCGAAAGGAACTACTTGCTCCGGGGCCGCCCGGCCGTCCTCGAAGCTTGCCTGCCTGATGTCGCTCCGGATGAGAGAAGCCTCGATGTGGTCGTGCTCCACAGACTGCTGCTCGCTGAAGCACTGGGAATCTCCGCCGAAGACGTCCGGGAATTGAAGAACATCAGCTACGTGCGTGGCTTCGACGCTGCCGTCGCCGAGGTCCGCTCGGGACAGGCGCAGATCGCGTTTCTGCTCCGCCCGGTCGATGTGCGGAAGGTCGCGCAGATATCCTTCGGGGGTGGAGTGATGCCTCAGAAGTCCACGGACTTCTATCCGAAGCTCTTGTCGGGTCTTACGGTTTACCGAATAGGGTAAGCACGACCCAGGTGAGTGCGGCGGCGGAAAGCACCACGCCCAACGTCGCGAGCGCCTGCCGCTTTCGGTGGAAGATCTGCTTCTCTTCCACGGCGCTTTCCGAATCCTGACGCTCCCAAGTGAGTTCCTCGATGCGCTCGTAGGCCGCCTGATTGGCGATATAAAGCGTCTCGGTATCCGGTCCTTCGAGAGCCTTTTTGATTTCCTTCTTCAGCTCGCTCGGGAGTTCCTCGACCGAGCGGAAGTATGCTTCTTTTCGGGCCGTCGCGATGCGGATCGAAGATGTCTTCAAGACCCGGTTCATGACGCTCTCGACGCCTTTCGAGGACCGCGCGAGGCCGCCTTTTCGAGAACCGGTTCCGCGCCGGCAAACTCGCTCACCACTTCGATGAAACCCAGCGCCGCGCGGGACAACGCCTTGTCCTTGCGATAGATCAGCCCGAGAGTGCGGATCATCGGCAGCGGCGCCAGGGGCACCGCCGCGAGGGCGCCGCTTCGAAGCTCGTTCTGAGCATTCGTAACCGCCATGAAGCCGATCCCCAGCTCGGCGATCACGAATTGCTTGATCATCTCGCTCGACTCCAGCTCCATCGAGACTTCCATCTCGTCCTCGTAGATATCCAGGTATTCATTGATGCGGCTTCGTGTGCGTCCCCTCTTGGGCAGCAACAACGGATACTGGACAATCTGTTCCGCGCCCACGCTCCTCAACGCCGCCAACGGGTGGCCCGGCGGCACGAGCAGCCGGATCTCGTCGGAATGGATCTCCACCGACTGCAATCGACGCTCCCTCACCGGCATGTGCGTGATGCCGAAATCCGTGGAGTTGTCGAGCACAGCATCGACAATCGTGGATCCGTAGGAGCGAATCACCTGCAATTGCACGTGGGGGAACTTCCCTTTGTAGGTCGAGAAAACGCGCGGCAGCACGTTCACGCAAGTCGCCTCGTTCGCCGCGATCATCACTTCTCCGCGGGGCACGCGCTCCAGTTCCCGAACCGTATCGAAAGCCTCGCGCCTGGTATCGAGAATCTTTTGCGCGTACGTGGCGAATACCTTGCCGGCGACAGTCAACGAGATCCGGTTCCCGAAGCGCTCGAAGAGTTGCGTGTCAAGCTCTTGCTCCATCTGCCGGATCTGCGCGCTGATCGCAGGCTGTGTGCGAAAGCACGAGCGCGCCGCCTTCGAGAAACTCTTCAGGCGCACGATTTCCAGGAATGCGTGCAACTGGTCAAAGTCCATGAGAGGCGTCCTGTCGTACGTTACGGGAATGTTCCGATACGCAAGCCTGCCAAGCCTGCCTAGACTATACCATCGCTCCCTGAGAATGAATCTCCCGCTGCGGAGCAGGTTGCCTCCGAGCGGATCTCGAAAATCCCGCGCTTGTGAGGTTCAGAAGCCGCCCCGTAGAATGTGAAGTTTCCTCTCTCGCCGTCTTATGAAGCCGCGAATCTTCTCCGGAATGCAGCCGACCGGAAATCTGCACATCGGCAACTACCTGGGTGCTCTGAAAACCTGGGCGCTGATGCAGTACGACCGTGAGCCGATCTTCTGCATCGTTGATCATCACGCCATCACGGTTTATCAGGAGCCCAAGGAGCTGCAGAAGAAGATTGAAGACGTGGCGGCTCTCTATGTGGCCTCGGGCATTGACCCGAAGCACGCTGCGATTTTCGTGCAGTCCAGCGTGCCGGCGCACGTCGAGCTTGCCTGGGTCTTCACTTGCGTCACGCCCTTCGGCTGGTTGAACCGCATGACACAGTTCAAGGCGAAACTCGAGCAGCAGGAGTCCGTTGGCGCCGGGCTGTTCTGTTATCCCACGTTGATGGCGGCCGACATCCTGCTCTACCAGGCAGGCATCGTGCCCGTTGGCGAGGACCAGGCGCAGCATCTGGAATTGACGCGCGCCATCGCGCAGCGATTCAACACGCTCTACGGAGAGACGTTCGTCGTTCCGGAGACCAGGCTGCCCGCTGTCGGCGCTCGTGTCATGGGACTCGACGAACCGACGGAAAAAATGAGCAAGTCCGCAACCGGTCCCAACCACGCCATCAATCTGCTCGATCCGCCGAACCGCATCAGGAAACTGATCGGCAGGGCCGTTACCGACTCCAAGCCCGGCGTCGACTTCGATGACCCGGGCGCTGGGGTGCGGAATCTGTTGAACATCTTCCAGGCCTTCTCCGGATGGACCGGCGAGCAAATGAGGGTGAACTTCGCCGGGATGCGCTACGGCGATCTCAAGAAGGCCGTTACGGACATGGTGGTCTCGCGACTCGAGCCGATTCAGAAGAACTATCAAGAGTTGACGGCCGACCGCGGGACGATTCGGCAAATCCTCAAAGAGGGGGCCGAGCGAGTCGCCCCCATTGCTCAACAGACGATGGATCTCGTCCGGGAGCGTACCGGCCTCTATCGTGGCTGAGCAACTCGACGTTGATGTGCCGTTGGAGCCTGCAGGCCGGACCTCGAAGTGAACAACGACGCGGGCATCACCCTTCCCAACTACTACCGGTTGCTGCGCCGTAATGCTCACTTTCGGCGTTTGTGGCTCGCTCAGCTCGTTAGCGGAACGGGTGACTGGTTCTACTCGGTCGCCATCTACGATCTCCTGCTCAGGCTGACGGGGTCTGCCGAGACCGTCGCTCTCGCGGCCGTCTTGCAGATTCTGCCGATGTTCGTCGCCGGACCGACAGCCGGCGCCGTGAACGACCGTGTCAGCCGCCGGCGCGTAATGCTGATCACCGACCTTGCGCGCTCGGCGATCGTGCTCGGGATGCTCACCGTCGGGACTCGCGAACAGATTGGGTTTCTCTATGTGTTGTTGGCCTTGGAGGTGACGACCGCGGCCTTTTTCGAGTCGGCGCGCACCGCCATCCTGCCGAATGTTGTGGGCCATCGCGATATCGCGACGGCCAACGCCGTGGCTGGAACCACTTGGTCCGTTAGCGTCACGGCGGGCGCCGCCATCGGAGGCTTTGTCGTCGCCTGGTTCGGTCGCGAGACGGTGTTCATGCTGAACTCCGGCTCTTTTCTCCTCTCGGCCTGGTTCATCTACCGCATGCGGGTACGCGAAACCCATGTCGATCCCGATACTCGCTTTCGCTGGCGTGAGGTCTTGGGCTTCGGTCCCATCGTCGAAGGCTTCCGGTACGTCGCCCGCGACTTGAGGCTCGCGTCGCTGTTGACCTTGAAGTTCGGCCTCGGCATCCTCGGGGCGCGCTTGGTCCTGGTGAGCGTCATCGGCAGCCGCGAATTCGCCGTAGGAGGAGAGCCCGCCCTCGGCATGAGCCTGCTGCTGGTGTTTCAGGGCGTCGGCTCGCTGCTCGGCCCTTTGGTCTTGGGTCCCTTTGTCGGCGGAAACCGAAGCCGGATGCGTTGGGCAGTGCTCGCCGGATACCTGGCCGGCGCGTTTTCCTACGTGGTCTTCAGTCAGGCGCGATCCCTGAATGTAGCGGCTTGGACCATGGTCGTCGCCCATGCCGGCGGCTCGCTGGTTTGGGTCTACTCGACGACGCTCCTTCACTTCAGTACGGACGACCGCTTTCGAGGGCGCGTCTTCGCCGCCGACTTCGCTCTCTTCATGGTGACCGCGTCGGTCGCGAGCTATAGTTGCGGCTGGGCGATCGACCACGCTGTCGCGGCCCGCACGGCCGCGCTGGGAGTAGGATTGGCGATGCTCTTGCCCGCCGCCGCCTGGACGTTGAGCTTGCGCCTGCTTTGGCGAACCCACGATGAGACGGCCAAACCCTGACTCGACCAAGGTCCCTGTAAACAGACGTGCACGAGAAACCTGACAAGGGGGTTCTGCTTGAGCCGGGCAGGAGTTTGCCCGTTGCGATAGCCGCTGTGTCGAATGGCGTGCTGATCGCACATGGCTCCCGGTCTAAAATGGTTGTGGCTCCAGTCTGATCGGCGCCGGCCACGGGTGTGTATGCACGCGCAGTTAAGCAGTAAAGTCTCTCTACTCGCCGGGTGCTCTACGGCCGGTTTGGTGTGCGCCCTCTTTTCGGTTTCCTCGTTCGCGGCCGCACCCACCGCGGATCAGCTCGAGTTCTTCGAATCACGGGTCCGGCCCTTGCTGGCCGAGCACTGCCATCAATGCCATAGCGCTCAGGCCAAGCCGGTTTTCGCGAAGCTCTACCTCGATACTTCCGAAGGGTTGCGGCAAGGCAGCGAAGCCGGACCGGTGGTTGTCCCGGGCCGGCCTGATGAAAGTCGCCTGATGCATGCGGTGCGGGGCGAATCGGTTCAGATGCCGCCCACGGGAATGCTTGCCGACGATCAGATCGCGGTGCTGGCGAAGTGGATCGAGATGGGAGCGCCCTGGCCGCAGGAAGAATCAAGGGACTTCGCCGCCGCTGAGACCGGCTTTGACCTCGATGCCCGCAAACAGGCGCACTGGGCCTGGCATCCGGTGAAGGCGGTTTCACCGCCGGAAGTCAGGAACCGGGCGTGGCCGTTGAACGATGTCGACCGCTTCCTTCTCGCCAGGCTCGAATCCGAAGGGCTCTCACCGGCGGAAGAGGCGGACCGGACCACACTGTTACGGCGGCTTTCGTTCGCGTTTACCGGTCTGCCGCCGTCTCCGGAACAGATCGAGTCATTTGTGAACGACGACTCTCCCGAGGCTTTCGAGCGCCTCGTTGACCGGCTGCTGGCGTCGTCCCACTTTGGTGAGCGCTGGGCGCGGCACTGGATGGACCTGGTCCGCTATTCGGAATCGCACGGCAGCGAAGGCGACCCGGATGTTCCCCAGGCCTGGCGCTACCGCGACTACCTCATTCGCGCTCTCAATCAGGATTTGCCGTACGACCAGCTCGTCCGCGAGCATATCGCGGGTGATCTGCTGGACGAGCCTCGTTGGAGCGCCGACGGCAAGACCAACGAATCCCTTCTCGGCGTCGCGCACTTCCGCATGGTCGAGCATGCCTTCCAACCGGTTGAACCGTTGGAAGACCGCGTCAAGTGGACCGACAATCAGATCGATGTCTTTTCGAAGGCCTTTCAGGGACTGACCGTTTCGTGCGCGCGCTGTCACGATCACAAATTCGATGCGATCAGTCAGAAGGATTTCTACTCGCTGTTCGGCGTCTTCTACGGTGCGCGGCCGATTCAGGCGACGATCGACAACCCGAAAGATCTCAACATCCACCGCGAGAAGCTGGCCGCGCTGAAGGTCCGGATCAAGGAAAAGCTCGCTGCTGCCTGGATCGACGCGGCGCGCAAGCTTGAACTGCGGTTGATCTACGAGCAGGACGCCGCCATCAGGAAGGCTCTGGAAGAAGCGGCCTGCGACGAGGAGAGTCCGCTTGCCGTTTGGGAGTCTCTTCGCCGGAAAGAAGGAGACCAACTTGCATCAGGTTGGACGCGTCTGGCCCGCCATTGGCGCGACGAGGTTCGGTCCCGAGCGGAATTCAATGCGGCCCACTTTGAAGAGACCTGGCATCCGGGAGGCATGGATTACAACGAATGGCTGCGCTACGGTGTCGGCATGCCCGATAAGCCCGCTGAGGCCGGTGCATTCTTTGTTCAGCCCACCGGAGATCAAGTTGTCGGCGGGATCTATCCCGGTGGTGTTTACACGCACCTGCTGACGCCCAAGCACAATGGCATTCTGCAATCGCCGCGGTTCACGATCGAGCGGGATGCGATCAGCCTCCGCGGCCTCGGCGGCAACATCAGCGCCGTCCAATTGATCATCGAGAACTATGCCGTGCCCCGCAGCGGCATTTATGGGCAGCGCTTCAACCTCTCCAACGACGAGATGAAGTGGGTCCGCTGGGATGCGACCTACTGGAAAGGGTTTACCGCCTACATCCAGTTCGCCACGCTTGATGACTACACCTATCGCAGTTCCAAACCGGTTCCGCTGTTCGACGGCCGCTCGTACTTCGGCGCGGACCGCGTCGTCTTTCACGACAACGGCGGCTCGCCGAAGGAGGTGGTGCTGCCGATCCTGCATCTCCTGAGCGGGGGGGCGCCGTCTTTCCAACAGGAGTTGGCCCGGCGGTTCGCAGATTTGCTGGTCGACGCTGTCGAATCATGGCGCGTCGGCTCGCTGACTGAAGAGCAAGCGGCGTACCTTGACTACTTTGTGCGCCGCGATTTGCTGTCGACATCACTGGGACAGCTCGTCGAGTTGCAGCCGCTCGTTGCCGAGTACCGCGGTTTGGAGGCCGGGATTCCGGTGCCGCGCCGAGCTCCCGGCTTGCTCGAGGAGGCCGCGCCGGCCCAGCCGTTGTTCGTCCGCGGCAATCACAAGAATCCAGCCGATCCGGTCCCACGGAAGTTCCTGATGGCGTTGGGCGGCAAGCCCTTCGGCGCTCCGCGGGACGTGCGCCTGCACCTTGCCGAAGAAGTCGCGAATCCGCGCAACCCTCTGACGGCGCGCGTAGCGGTCAACCGCATGTGGCGTCATCTCTTTGGGGAAGGCATCGTTCGCACCGTCGATAACTTCGGAAAGCTGGGAGACGAGCCGACACACCCCGAGTTGCTCGATTACCTGGCGGACCGCTTTGTCGAAGAGGGCTGGTCGATCAAGGAGATGCTGCGGCGGCTCGCGACTTCGCGGGCCTATCGCATGAGCAGCCGGGCATCCGGGAAAGCTCAGGCCGCCGATCCCGAGAACAGGCTTCTGCAGCATGCCCACATCCGTCGTCTGGAAGCCGAAGCGATCCGCGACGCGATGCTGGCGGCCTCGGGTGAGCTGAAGCCGGATATGTACGGCCCCTCGGTCAAGACGTACTATGCGCACGAGTCCGGCCGGGCGAAGGGCGATAAGGAAAAAGGGCCGCTTGACGGCGACGGCCGGCGCAGTGTGTATCTGGAAGTTCGTCGCAACCTGAGACATCCGTTTCTGGAGGTCTTTGACGTGCCGAAGCCCGCCACGACGCGCGGTCAGCGCGATGTGACGAACGTCCCCGCGCAGTCGCTCACGTTGATGAATAGTCCGTTCGCGATCGAGCAAGCCGGGAAATGGGCCGAGCGCATCGTGAAAGACGGCAACGCCGATCCTCGACGGCGGATCGAGCAAATGTTTCTCGAGGCATTGGGCCGTTCGCCTTCGTCCGGCGAGCTTGACGAGGCGCAAACCTTCGTTGCCGGTTTGGCTGCGGAGCACGATGTCGCCGCGGACCGCATCATGAGCGATCGGCAGGTCTGGCAGGATTTCGGGCAGGCGCTGTTCAATCTCAAGGAATTCATCTATATTCGGTAACAGCCGATGACGCGCGATCTCCATTTCCGCCCGCGCTTGACGCGCCGTGACATGCTGCGGCGCAGCTCCATCGGCTTCGGAATGCTGGCGCTGGCCGGGCTGATGGCCGACGAAGCCTACGCGGGCCCCCCCCGAAAGGCCGGCTCGCTCGCCGCGTTGCCGCCGCACTTCACGCCCCGGGTGAAGAACGTCATCTTTTGCTACATGTCCGGTGGCGTCTCGCACATCGATTCGTTTGACCCCAAGCCGCGCCTGGCCAAGGAAGCCGGCCAACCGATGCCGTTCAAGACCGAACGGACGATGTTCAACCAGGACGGCAACATCTTTCCGAGCCCTTGGGAGTTCCATCACTACGGCGAGAGCGGCATCCCCGTGAGCGACCTGTTCCCGCACATGGGATCGGTGGCGGACGAGCTCGCGGTCATCCGCTCGATGACCGTCAAGTTCATGGAGCACGCCCAGGCCAATTTCTACTTCCACGCCGGACAGCCCTTCACCGGCTTCCCCAGCATGGGTGCCTGGGTCAGCTACGGTCTGGGAACGGAAAACGACAACCTTCCGGGTTTCGTCGTGCTCGGAAGCGGCGGCATACCCCTGGGTGGCCTCAACGTCTTCGGCAACGGTTTCCTGCCGGCGACCCATCAGGGCTCGTTTCTCTATCCCGATCGTGACGAGCCGCTGCACAATATCCGCCCGAGGGAATCGGACGCACTGCAACGCCGCCGGCTGGCCTTCGTCGACGGGATGGACCGAGGTTTCCTCTCCGATACCGGCGATCACGCGCCGATTGAAGCCGCCATCCGTAACTATGAGACGGCTTACCGTATGCAAGCCGTCGTGCCGGACATTGTCGACCTGAGCGGAGAGACGGAAGCGACGAAGAAGCTCTACGGCTTCGACTCCGAGAACCCGCAGAAAGCCGCTTACGCCAAGCAGTGTTTGATGGCGCGGCGCCTGGTCGAGCGCGGCGTGCGCTTCGTCGAGCTGACGATGGTTCCGACGAACGGTAACACGAACTTCAGCAATCCGTGGGATCAGCACGTCAAGCTCGAGAGGAACCACGGGATCAATGCCTTTCAGGTCGATCAGCCGATCGCCGGGCTGATCAAGGACTTGAAAGCGCGCGGACTGCTCGACGAGACGCTCGTTCTCTGGTCCGGCGAGTTCGGCCGCACGCCGTTTGTGCAAGCGGCGGATGGCCGCGACCACAACCCTTACGGATTCAGCTTGTGGCTTGCCGGCGGAGGGGTCAAGGGCGGCACGATTTTCGGAAGGACGGATGAGTATGGATACCGGGCGATCGAGAATGTCCTCACGATTCACGATCTCCACGCGACCGTCTTGCACCTGCTGGGCCTCGACCACACCAAACTCACCTTCCACTTCGCCGGGCGGGATATTCGGTTTACTGATGTCCACGGGCACGTGATCGACGGGATACTCGCATAGAGGACGCTGCGCGTAACGCCGCCCGCGCGACTTTTTCAACGGGTTACTGGATCGGCCCTGAAGCATGCGCTGCGCGTATCGGGATCCTTGGAGTACTCCGTGGGACGGTTTCCGGGTTGGTTTGAGTTCTTTTGGAACTGCGGGCTGTCGAGGATCTCCTCGCGTGTATGATCGTGGCCATGAGGAATACCTTTCCGGTTAGAGTTGCCGTTGGAACTATCGCCATCCTGCTGGGCTCGGCGCAGGCGTCCGCCCAGGATTCCGGTCTCGTCGCACACTGGAAGCTGCAAGGCAGCGTTCGGGATTCATCCGGACGGAACAACCATGGCGAAAACCACGGGGTGGACCTCGGGGACGAAGGGGCTCGGTTCGATGGACGAGGAGCCTACATCGAGGTGAGCGACAGCGACTCGCTCGACTTCTCCAGCGAAGACTTCACTATCGCGCTTTGGGTGAATACGGCCGGGATCCTCGACGACACTCTCGGCGACCTGCTCACGAAGTTTGATCCCAGGGCAAGGCGGGGCTTCAACCTTTCCATCAAGCATCATGTCGGTGTCACCGGCAGCCAGGCCAACTACCGCAACCTGCACTTCGGCATCGACGACGCTCGCGTCAGCGAGTGGACCCTCAACGGGCGTCCCGGCCGATCGATTTTCAATCATTCGATGGTGGTCCACGAGGGCAAGCTCTACGTCGGCACTGTCGAAGGGCAAACCAACAACGACCAGGGCCGCGTCTACCGCTATGACAATGGCCGCTGGACGGACCTCGGCGCTCCCTGGAAGAGCAATGGCGTCACATCGATGGCGAGCTTCGACGGGCATTTGTATGTCGGTGTCTCTCGCGTTCTGCTGCACTACTCCGGGCTAGAGCCCACGATCGCTCACCACATCGGCGGCAAGGTCTTCCGCTACGAAAACGGCGCGTGGGTCGACTGCGGCCAGCTCCTCGGAGTCGACGGCGTCAATGGCATGGTCGAGTTCCGCGGGAAGCTCTACGTGTCGGGTTTCTATCAGCCGGGGCTGTTCCGTTACGAAGGCGGCCGGCAGTGGACGGCTCTCGGGTCATACCGGGGCATGCGTCCCGAGGCGCTTGCGGTCTACGACGGAGCGATCTACGCCAGCGGCTACGACGAGGGAGCCGTCTATCGCTTCGACGGGGAGAAGTGGAGCCACACGGGTCACCTGGGAGACAGCACGCAGGTCTATGGTTTCGCGGTGTATCAGGGCGGACTTCATGCCGGGACGTGGCCGAAAGCTACCGTCTACCGCTACGGCGGCGACAGCAACTGGGTCAGCATCGGACGCCTCGGCGAAGAGCAGGAAGTCATGGGGCCCAACGTTTATAACGGCAAGCTCTACTACGGCTCGCTTCCCCTCGCCCGGATCTTCCGCTACGACGGTGAGCACGACTGGCATCCGATCGGCCGGGTCGATCACACGCCTGACGTCAAGTATCGACGCGCCTGGTCGATGGCTGTGTACCAGGGCAGGCTCTTTGTGGGGACGTTGCCGTCAGGCCAGGTCTGGTCCTTCGAGGCGGGCAGGAATGTCAGCTACGATCGTCCGCTGTCGCCCGGTTGGCGGCATATCGCGGCGGTGCGCGTCGGCGATGTTCTCAAACTGTACGTGGATGGCGTCGAGGTCGCGCGGTCCTCGCGCATGGGCCCCGCGAAGCTCGATCTCACGAACGACGAATCTCTCCGCATCGGCTTCGGTCAACACGACTTCTACAACGGAGAGATGCGGGATGTACGGATCTATCGGCGGGGGTTGAGCGGCAAAGAGATCGGCCGCCTGTCTTCGTCGATCGCTCAGTAGGTCGTCATCCCGCCCTCGCTTCACGGGATTCTTTTCCGTCTTGAACCGCGCACTCCTCCGAGAGGGCTTGGGAGGTGAGGCCTGGCAACGAGTTTTTACCGCGCGGTCAGGGGAACGGAGATGATTTGTTCGTCGTTGCGGGTGTAGATGTGTCGGTTGGCGTAGGCGGGGTGGACCCAGTTGACGGCTTTTCGCTCACGTCGGTTGGCGCCCATGGCTGTGGTGGGTCGGATCAGCTCGGTGCGGCTGATTTCCTGGTAGCCCTGCGGTGAGAGCTTGGCGATGATGAGCTCCCCGCGGTCGTTGTTGATGAAATAGCGGTTTCCGTGGCGAACGATGAAACCCGACACGTTGCGAGTCCGTTCGACCGTTGCTTGCTGCGATTCCCAGACTCTCTCGCCGGTTGCTCGGCGCAGGCAACGAAGCTGTCCTGAGCTGCAGAAGCCGTAGATGTAGTCGTCGTCGATGACGGGCGTGGCCATCAGGCTGTGGAGCTTGTCGGTATCGACGGCGCTGTCGCTGTCGCCTTTCCAAACCATCGTGGAGACGGGCTTTTCCGGGTCGAGTCGATAGAGGCGTGCGCCGCTGAAAAACGCCGAGACCATGATGTGCGGTTCGGCCCAGGCCGGCGTAGCGATCGGCGTGTTCATGCGGATCTTGAAGGGTTGCTCCCAGTAGAGCTCGCCGTCGTCGGGGGCCAGAGAGGCAAGCGCTCCGGCGTGCCAGACGATGAGTTGGCGGGTTCCGCCGGCTTCGATGAGGATCGGGTGCGAGTAGCCGGGCTCGGAGATGACGGCGTCGAGTGCACGCCAGATTTCCTGGCCGGTTGCTTTGTCGAGCGCGGCGACCTTGGCATTGGGCCGGCCGGCCGGGACAACGATCAGGCGGTCGCCGTCGACAAGGGGGGCGGCGGAGAAGCCCCAGGTGGGTAGCTCGGCGGAGAAGTCCTTGCGGTAGCTGCGTCTCCAGATCGGCCGGCCGGTCACGGCGTCGAAGCAGTGCAGATCCCCGACGGCGCCGAGAATGTAGACGCGGTCGCTGTCGACGGTCGGCGCGGCGCGCGGTCCCAGGGCATAGTCGAGGCCGGTGTAGTCGACGCGCCACTCGCGTGCCCAGAGGACTTTGCCGGTTTTCTCGTCGAGGCAGAGCGCGCGCTCGAACCCTTTGTTCGGCTCGGTTTGGCGATAGTCGGTGACGTAGACGCGGCCGCCGGCAACGGCGGGGCCGGAGTAGCCTGCCGCGATGGGTGTGCTCCAGCGGAGCTTGAGGCCGGTCTTGGGGAACGTCTCGATGATTCCGGTTTCCCTCCAGACGCCAAGGCGGCCTTGGCCGCGCCACTCGGGCCAGTCTTCGGCCGCAATGGGAGTAAGCGACAAACAGAAAATAATGGGCAGACCCAGCAAACGGAACGGAACCATGCAATCAGGCCAGGGAACGACATGTAAAATCCCTGAATTCGCAGCGGCGGTCAAGCTGGTACCATGTATCCTGCGAAGCCGCACCCCACGGTGATCGTTCCGGGGTTCGGCTAAAGCTTGAGCCTGCTGGATGACTGCTGACAAACCGCGGCAGACCGATACGAAGTACGCCGTCATCAAGAAACGCTGATTCATGTTGATGAGAGCTTTGTTCACAAGCATACAGGAACCCGCTCAGGCTGATACATGGTCTCCGTCAGGAGCGCCTCGGAGAGAGAAGGCAGCACAATGCGAGTGCACCTCATCAACCCCAGCGATGTTGCGTTCGGAATAGGGGTCATCACCCCTCGCTGGCTTTACGTTCTCGCCGCCGCTACGCCGCGGCGGTTTGGAGAGCCTCATGTCGTTGATGAGTGCCTGGAGTTGCTCGATCCGGAGGAGATTCAGCAGGGAGATGTCGTCGGCATCGGCATTCACACCTCCAATGCGCTTCGCGGTTACGAACTGGGGCGGATCGTTCGTGAACGCGGAGCCACAGTGATCTTCGGGGGCATTCACGCCACGTTGTTCCCCGAAGAGGTTCAAGATCACGGCGCCGCCCACAGCGTCGTCAAGGGTGACGGCGACGTAGTGTGGGGAGAGGTGTTGACCGACTGCGCCAACGGTTGTCTGAAACCCCTCTATGACGGTGGGCGTGTCGAAGCCGGTGAGTTTCTGCCGGCCCGATGGGAGCTGATGCCGCCGGCAGGCTACCTGTTCGGCTCGGTTCAGACCGTGCGCGGGTGTCCGAAGCACTGTTCGTTCTGCTCGGTTTGGCGCACGGACGGCCAGAAGCCGCGCCAACGTACTTCAGACATCGTGATTGAGGAAATTGTCGAATTGAGGCGCCTGGGATTTCGATTTATTATCCTCGCTGACGATAATTTCTACCCCGTCACGCAAGAGGATCTGCGTCTCGCGGAACAGCAGAAGAACGAGCAGCGGCTGAGTGAGTTGAGATCGATTCGCGCGGAACGATTCGAACTGATGGAGCGCATGGCCGATTTGCCGGGCGACATGATGTTCTTCACGCAGATCACCATGGAAGCGGCGGAGGACCCGGAGTTTCTCGACGCCATGAGCGGCGCTCGCATCAAGGGCGCGCTCGTCGGTGTGGAGTCTGTGACGGCTGAAGGTCTGAAAGCGGTCTTCAAGGAGTTCAACGTTGCCGGAGACAGCTTGGTGCGTCAGCTCAAGACCTTCCAGCAGCACGGCGTATACATACTCGGGTCATTCATCTTCGGCCTCCCGACGGACCGGCCGGATACCTTCCGCGCTACAGTGAGCTTGGCTCAGGCGGCCGGCGCCACGTTCGCGCAGTTCGTGGTGTTGACGCCTTTTCCCGGAACGGTTGATTTCCAGCGCTGGGAGAGGGAGCAGGCGAAAGACCCTGTTCGGGTCGACGGCGTCCCGCTGACGCGCTACTGGCTCGTTCCCAGGCATCGGCGTCCGCGGCTTTACATACCGCATCCGAGCATGACCCACGAGGAGATTCGGCTCCAGGCGCATTACGCATGGAAAAACTTCTACAGCTTGCGGATGATCTGGAACCGTGCCCGGACTTGTACAAAAAGCATTCGGTCGCGCATGGCTTTTCTGCTCGTGTCGAAACTTTATCTCGAGATGTATGGCAAGACGGGCATCGCCACGGACAGCGCACGCATGGGACGCGCCGCGGCGTGGGCGCGCTGGCTGGCCAGGAAGTGCCTGCCTCTATTCCGCACGACCCCCATGCCGGAATTGCAAATGCCTGTCTGGCCGCCCGCCCCTGCTCCGAGCACGCCAAGCGAGCGCAACGAGGTCGTGGCCGTCGTGCCATAGTGGCCAGGGGTTCCCGGCCGGTCCTCCCTTACTCTCCTGGCATGGAACGTCGTCATGATACCGGCGGCGCATGGCTCTGGCATAATATGCGGGTCGGTTTCTCTGCACGGAAAAGGAGTCGGTTTGATGTTCGGATTGAGGAGTTGGTTGATCGCCGCGGTTACGGTTGTTGCGATGGGTTGTTCGTCGGGGCCGGGCGGCGGCCGCCGGTTTGACGGTCCGGGGCCGCTGGTGCTGCATGTGAAGATCACGACGCAGTCCGGACAGGGTGCGGAACTTGAAAAGACCTTTCACGACGCCTTCTATCCGGCGGTGAGCAGTCAGGCCGGATTCAAGTTTTCGAATTTGCTGAAGGAGCAGGGGAGCGGCAACAGCTACGTGTTGACGATCGGCTTCGAAAGCGAAGACTTGCGGTTGCGGTGGGTTGCGACCGACCTGCATCAGGAAGTCTGGCCGCAGATGGCCGCTCACATGCGCGGCGAAGGCCCCGACGGCATCGAGGCGTTGGGCATTATCGATCCGCCGATGTCGTCAGAGTGAGCGCCCCTCGAATCGATTCTTTTTGGCCGGATGTGCCGCGCGGGAAGCATTCCCGATCAGAATCAGTCTTTTGACGATGTTTCAACGGCGTGCGCCCACCACACCAGTTCGCAATCGGGCCGCGCCGTCCGGAACCTTGCGACTCCCTCCGCGCTGACTTTCGTGCCCCCGACGGCAAGTTTCCTCAATGATTTGCTCTTCTGAAGTGCATCGAGGGTTGCATCGCTTACATTGGTCTCCGTCAGATACAGATTCTCGAGTTGCGTCAAGCGCTGGAAGATCGTGGCGGCCCTGTCATCAATGTTGCTCGCGTAGCCGACGCGCAGGCGGCGCAGCTTCGGAAATTGGGTCACGACAGCCAGATCTGCGTTGTCGACGGCCGTGCGGGTGAGATCAAGCTCGCGCAGGTTGACGAGCGGACTGATTCTCGGGAGCGAATGGAGTTCTTTGCGCCTTGCCAACGCGTGGCCGGGCCGGTCCAGCCCGCGGTCGGCGATGTTGGCGCCGCTGAGATTGAGCGACTCCAGTTGAGTGAGTTGCGCCAACCTGTGCATGTTGGCTTCGTTGAGGGCGATGCCCCAAAGCCCAGAGTCGACGCGTTGGATCCCGCTCACATCCAGATGACGCAGCGTGGGGACCATCTTCAGCAGATCGAGTCCCGGTCCAAGGATGCGGTTTCCGCCGATCGCAAGCCGCTCGAGTCGGGTCAGTTCGGACAATGTCTCGAATCCGCTGTCGGTGACTTCGGTGTGGCTCAGGTCGAGCTCGGTCAGGCTTGTCAGCGTTCTGATATGCTCCAGGACGCGGCTCGTTACCTTCGTTCCGCGAAGATCGAGGCTCACGAGCTTTTTCCAACCCTTGATCTGCGCGATCCCGCTGTCGGTCAGGTACTCCGCGTGGTGCAGCCGCAGATGCCGCACGTTCTCCAACTCCTTCAGATGTTCGAGACCGATATCGGTGATCCTTGTGAGGGCAAGATCGATCGTTTCCAGTTTCGGCAGCTTGGCGACCAGGGCCAGGTCGGCGTCGGTGATCCAGGTCGAAGTCAGGTTGACTCCGGTCGCTTGGCCTTCCGCGTCCGTGGCAACGGAACCGCCCTCGCTCCTCAACCGTTCGATGACGTCCTGATGAGAGAACTCGGCCGCGAACGCAGCACCGGCGAGGAATAGGCACAAGGCCGCTACCGACAGACGCATGGGCGGCCCCATTGTATCGGACGTGCGAGCAGTGCGAGTTTCCGTGAGCCTTGACAGAGGCAGGGCGCGACGTTGACGAGCAGCGGGAGTGCATCTGGCAGTCCGTGGTGAAACCGCGCGTAGCGCCGAGAGCGGCGAGGCGGCAGGCTGACAAGGCGCGACGAGGGAGCATATTGGACATATTCGACCGAGGAGCAACGCAGTTCAGCCGGGATGCATCGCCGCTTGAATGCAGCGGGGCTTTTGCCACGGGCTGCTAAACTCGCAAGGTCTCATCGTCGCCGGACCCGCAGTTCTTGTTCGAAGTCGGCGCCACTCTTTCTGAAATGCCTGTGCAACGCTCCGCTCGGATTCCGGTTCGGCGCCTGAAGCGCGGTGTCGGCATGGCCACCTTCGTGCTGGCCGTGGGGCTCATCCTGATAGCGGCTTCGACGTGTCACGTTGTCCCCGAGCACGAGGACCTCGATGCCGCAGTTCGCGCTGCCCTTTGGGACTTCAAGGGCTCGGTCGGCATCTACGCCAAGCACATCGATAGCGGACGGGTCTATGGCCGAAACCAGGACCAACTCTTTCCTACCGCTAGCGTTTTCAAAGTGCCGGTGATGATCGAGTTCTTTCGCCGCGTCGAGAGCGTCGAGCTGCTCACGGACCAGACTCAGGAATGGACCGGCGGCATTTCCCGCCACGGAAGCGGTGTGCTCAAGGAGCGTGAGCACCCGGGTCCGCTGCCCTTGCTGGAGCTGTGCCGGTTGATGATCGCTCACAGCGACAACATCGCAACCGACACGCTGATGCAGGTCGTCAGCGCGGCGTCGGTAAGCGCCACGATGGACGAGTTGGGCTTTCCGAACACGCACGTCGGTGGGAACTGCACGGAGATGCACTACCAGATGGCGGATATCGATTCCCGCATCGGTTCCCCCGCTTTGGACGAGTTGCTCCTCAAACGTGCTCAGTCCGGTAGCTTGGTCGAAGCGGGCTTCGCGTCCGCCTCACCGGACGGCAATGTCACCACGCCTCGTGAGATGGGGCTGATCTTCAAGCAGATTCTTCGCGGCGAAATGGTCAGCGAACTTGCGTCGCATCAAATGATCGGGATTCTCAAACAGACAACCGACCGCCGCATAATTCCAAGGCACCTGCCGTCCGGCACGGAAGTCGCGCACAAGATCGGAGGAACCTGGCGTGTCAAGGCCGACGTTGGAATCGTCTACTCTGAAAGCGGTCCCGTTGTCATGTCCCTCTTCGCGTACTACCATCGCTCCGAAACGCGCGCCGCGGACGTGCTCGCTGAGATTGCCCGCGTCATCGTTGATTGGGCCAGTGGACAAGGGCGCGTGTAGACCCACGTCCATGGCAAGGGAGCTTCGAAGATTGGTTCCCGCACGACCCGGAGCCTCTTCACTCCTTGCGGCAGTGGAGGAAGCTTCGCTACTCTTGCCTCTCAGGAAGCCATGAAGAAACTCGTCTCTCCGTTACTCTTTGTTCTTCTGTTACCGATCCCGAACCTCTGGGCGCAAGGCGGTGAGTACACCACTCTCAAGCTGCGCAGCAACTACATGTCGAGCTACTACCTGGCTCACATGCCCAACCCCACGCCCTGGGCACCGTCCTGGTCACCCGACGGCAAGTGGATCGCCGTATCGATGTTTGGCTCGATCTGGAAGGTCGAAGTCGCAAGCGGCGTAGCCGTGGAGTTGACCCACGATGCGAAATACCATTCCAACCCCGATTGGTCGCCCGACGGCAAGTGGATCATCTATAGCGCCGATGACGACGCCCGCAATATCCAACTCGCGATCGTCAACGTCGAGACCGGCCGTTCTCATGAGCTGACCTACGACGGACACGTCTACATGGACCCCGCATTCTCACCCGACGGCAGACGGGTCGCCTACACGGCTACGAATCCCAATGGGACCTTCAACCTGTTCACCCGCCCGATTCGGAACGGAGACTGGACCGGTCCCGCCGTAGCGCTGAGCAGTGACAACAGGTTCCACAACAGCCGCCTGTATTTCGGTGAGTGGGACATCCACATCCAGCCCGCTTGGATGCCTGATGGCAAGGAGCTGATCGTCGTCTCGAACCGCGACGTGCCACTGGGTTCCGGGGATGTGTGGCGCATCCCCGCTGAAGCCGGAGGATTCGTTCGCCGCACGCGCATTCGCCGGGAACAGACGCTCTACCGCACCCATCCCGACGTGTCGCCGGATGGGAAGCGAATCATCTATGCCTCGACGAGCGGGTCGGCTGACCAGTTCGTGCATCTCTACGTGCTGCCGACTTCAGGTGGCCAACCCTACAAGATGACCTTTGGCGAGCACGATCATTTCAAACCTCGCTGGTCTCCGGATGGCGAATGGATTGCCTTTATCTCGAACGAGGAAGGCGTTCCGCAACTCTGGCTGCTCGAAACCTACGGTGGCGCCCAGCAGAAGGTGGAGATCACCGAACGCCGTTGGAGGAGACCCGTGGGGAAGGTCCGTTTGAAGGTCACCGACGGGCGCAGCGGCAAGCCGACCGCTGCCCGCGTCATCACGAAGGCGTCTGACGGCAAGTTCTATGCCGGGCTCGAGACCTTTCCGATCACGGCGCGCTTTCAGGGGCTGCGCAATCAGAACATCTTCTACATGGAAGGCGAGAGCGTGATCGAGGCCCTGGAGGGCCGATTCCGCATCGAAGTGGCCAAAGGTTTCGAGTACATGCCCGTAACGCGTGAAATCGACATCAAGGAAGGGCAGACCGCGGTCGTCGACATCACACTCGAGCCTTTCGTTGATGTCGGGGCCAAGGGGTGGTACAGCGGCACGACTCACACCCACATGAACTACGGCGGCAGCGCCCGCATCACCCCTGAATACCTGATGATGACCGCCCGTGCCCAGGACCTCGATATCATCAGCGCCCTGATCGCCAACAAAGACAACCGCATCCTCGACTGGCAGTACTTCGAGCAAGGCGGCGGTGAGCATTCATCGTCGAAGGGTAATCCCGCGCAAATCGTTGTTTTCGGCGAAGAGTACCGGCCGCCTTTTTGGGGGCACACGTACTTCATCGGCCTGGACGACCATTTCATCTCCCCGTTCCTGACCGGCTACGAGGGTACTGGCGTCGAAAGCCTCTACCCGACGAACACCGACATGTTCCGCAAAGCCCGGGCACAGGGCGCCGCAGTGGGCTACGTTCACGCCTACGGCGGTCAGGCCGACCCGCTCCAGGGCGGTCTCGGCGGCGCCAAGGGTTTCCCGGTCGACATGGCGCTGGGCACGGCCGACGGCTTCGAATGGTCCTCCCCGTCCCGCGGCGCAGTCACGGTTCTGCATCACTCCCTCAACAACGATTTTCGTGTCACCCCCGTCGGCGGAGAAGACGCTCTCAACGATCTCCGCAAGCATCGCCCCATCGGTTTGATTCGAACCTACGCGGACCTGGGCGAGAACTTCACCGCGCAGGGTTGGATCGATGCCATCAAGAACGGGCGCACCTATGTCAGCAGCGGACCATTGGTCGAATTCACGGTCAACGGCCAAGGCCCGGGGCGGGATGTGAAGCTCGACAGGGGCGGTGAAGTAGCGATGGCCGTGAAAATCTGGTCCATCACGCCTTTACGCAAGGCCGCGCTGCATAGCAACGGAGAGGCTTGGCGGGAACTGCCCCTCAGCGAAGACCGCACCCGCGTCGATTGGGCGTCGTCGATCTCTGTATCCGAAAGCCGTTGGTTCACATTGATTGTCGAGGCCGACCCCTACCCCGACGGCGGTCCTGACAGCTTTGGGCAGGCTGTCACCAACGCCGTGCGCGTCTACGTCGGGGATCGGAAAATTCGCAGCCGTGCGTCTGCCGAGTACTTCCTGCGCTGGATCGACAAGCTTGAAGGCATGGCCGAGGACTGGTTCGGGTGGCGCTCCGAGGCCGAAAAGAAGCACGTGTTTGCGCAGTTTGAAGAGGCTCGAGAGGTCTACCGCCAACGCGCTCGCGAAGCGCTGGCGGAGTAGCGCGATATAATGACCCTGTGGAAGAGCAGCTCAAGATTGCCGTTTTTATCGACTACGACAACATCGAAATTGGTGTAAAAACTACTCTTCACCGCGAGTTCGACGTCCGCAGCGTGCTCGAGGGGCTCAAGGAGCGCGGTGAAGTCGTCTCCAAGACGGCTTATGGAAACTGGAGCCGCCATGGCGCGGCCGCCCGGGCTTTCAGCGAGCAGGGTGTGCAGATGGTGCAGCGCGACACTACGCCCAAGGGCGACAAGAATGGCGGTGACATCAACCTCGCGCTCGATGCCCTCGAGATGGCTTTTACGCGCGACCACATCAATGCGTTCACGATCGTCAGCGGCGACAGCGATTTCATGCCGCTCGTCAACAAGCTCAAGCAGTTCAACAAGCGCGTTCTGATCGTCGGCGGAAAGGCTTTCACGAGCACCATCCTGCAGCGCAACTGCCACGAATTCCTCAGCTATGAGTCCCTGCTCGACAGCCAGACTCCACGTTCCCGACGCGGCGGTGGATCCGGACAACGCAGCCGGCCGCGCCGCTCGCTGCCGTTGCAGCGCGCCGTTCCACTCGTGGACCGCACGCTTCATTCGCTCGATCGGCGGGGGGTGCAGCCTCAACTCGGTCTGCTGAAGAGCACGATGCAGCAGCTCGACTCCGCTTTCGACGAGCGGGAATACGGCGCGTCATCGTTCTCGGGCTTTATCGAGAAGCTCGTCGACGAAGGGTTTCTCGCGGTGCGGACCGTCGACGGCCAGGTGATGGTCGAACGTCGCGTCGACGACGAGGACTCCGCGAACGGCAATGGAGCGCGCGACCAGGAAGACGCGATTCGCATGCTCGCGGAAGTTCTGGTAGCCAACGTCGACATCTTGAGCATGGGCATCCCGGCGCGAGAAGTGGAAGCAGTCGTCACGGCCGCCGACCCCGACTTCAAGGAAACCGACTACGGATTCTCGGAGTTCACGGAGGTATTGAACTACGCTCATGACAAGGGCTTGGTGCGTGTGGAGGCGGACTTGGATCATGGCCTGCGCTACTATCCCGGAGATGAATTGGTCGGTGGTTCTCAGAGCGTCGGGGATGATGCCGAGGGCGAAACAGACGCCTCCGATCAAGCCGTATCATCGGTGGAACCGCTGGACGAGTCCAAGCCCTCTCAGTCTCGCGCGTCGGCGCGGGGACGAGGTCGAAGGACGACACGCGGCCGTTCCTCCGCGCCGCGCAAACCCGCAGCATCTCCGGCTCGGAGGAAGGCCTCCACGCGTCGGCCTGCAGGGGCGCCCGTAGACGCCGACGAGTAAACCTGCCGGTCTACTCGTCCACTCTGATTTTCAGCGCCTTGAGAAACGCACGGTCCTGCTTCGTGAATGGAGCCTCTGAGACGACAAGCGGCTCTGCTTTCGGTGCGTCCTGTGTATCCCCGTCATTCCGGTTGAGCCCGATCGTTGCTTCGATGACCAGAAACACATCGTAACCCTCTTTCTTGATCTCTCCGATCGTCTCGGCAATGCTATCGGATTCCCCGAGAGAATCGTTGATGGCATTCCCGAGTTGCTGCATCAATTCCTTGAGGTGGTCGTCCAAAGGGTGCCTTTCGTGGGATTCCTGTATGGGAGAGCAGGCTGCTGTTTTCCGTCTCGGCCGATCGACTTACCTCATTCGTGCTCAGCGAACCTGCGCGCTGCGCACCCCATTCAACCAGAACGATACGGGGTTTGCAATGCACCCCTGTTGACGATCTGCGGCCGATGCCAGGTGTGCCAGGGCCTGGATGAGAGCTGAGCCGATTCGAGTACTATGTAGTCGTGAACGACAGTGTTTTTCATGTCGACTGTCCCTGCTGCTGTGCGTCGCTGGAAGTGGACGCCGAGCACCGTGTCATCCTGTCGCACGAAGCCCCGAAACCCGAGAATGTGCCTCGGGACCTGCGGGCTGCCGTCCTGGACCTTAAGGCCGAAGAACGGACTCGGGATGAGCGATTTCGCAAGCAGTTCGCGGCGGAGCGACGGCATGGAGAAGACTTGAAGAAACGCTTCGACGGGCTCTTGAAGAAAGCCCGTTCTAAAGGGCCTCCGGAGAAGTTCACGCGCGACATCGACCTCGATTAGACGGCCGGCGATTCTTCCGGGGACTCGCAGACCTTTCCGCAAGAGACTGATGGAGAACGCCCTCGGCCATGTGCCCGTACTATTCCTTTTCTCGACAACAGTCGGCCGTGTTCGGTACGCGACAGCGCCGGGACCGCAGTAGAATGTGCGTGATGAAACGCACCTGTTTATTGATCATTGTTTCCGGCTTGGCCGTGTCGCTTTCGTGTGGATCAGGTGGGTTGAGCCCCCAAGAGCAGGCTGATCGATTCCTTGCGATGTATGACGGTATCGGACAGAAGGTCTACGCTGTCACTTCCGAAGCGTATTGGAAGTCGTCGACGGACGTGACCGAGCAGCACGTCGGTGAACGTATCGGCGCCGAGAGCGCTCTGGCGGCCTTCTCCGGGAGCCGCTACGTCATCGAGACGACACGTAGTTTGCTTGCATCCCGCGACGAGTTGGATGATCTGACAGTACGGCAGCTCGAGAAGATCCGGCTCACCGCTGCGGAGTATCCTGGGACGATTCCCGAGACGGTAGCGGCGCGTGTCGCACAGGAAGCCAAACAGAGCGCGGTGCTCGACGGCTTCGAGTTTTGCGAGCAGCGCCGAGGGGAATCGTGCGCCAACGTCGTCAACCCGAACCAGATCGACAACACGCTCCGCGACTCCCGAGACCTCGAGCAGCGGCAACACATCTGGGAAGTGTCCAAGCAGACCGGCCCGGCCTTGAAACCGGGTCTGATCGAGCTGCGCCGCTTGCGCAACGAGCTTGCGAAAGAGATGGGTTTCGACTCGTTCTTCGCGTTGCAGGTCGCCGACTACGGGATGACGGTTGACGAGATGATGCAACTCATGGAGGGATTCCAGACAGATCTGCGTCCGCTGTATAAGCAGGTGCATTGCTGGGCGAAGTTCGAATTGGCCAAGCGATACAAACAGCCGCCGCCAAAAAAAATACCTGCCCACTGGATCGGCAACCGCTGGGCTCAGTCTTGGCCCGGACTTTCCTCAACAGTGAGCTTGGACGGCCTGTTCAAGGAGAAGTCACCGGAATGGATCGTGGAGCAGGCCGAGGCGTTCTATACGTCTCTTGACATGCCGCCGCTGCCCGACTCGTTCTGGGAGAAGTCGGATCTGTATCAGCTTCCTCCAGAGTCGACACGCAAGAAGAACACGCACGCCTCGGCTTGGCACCTGGATCTCGACAAGGATGTTCGATCCCTGATGAGCGTCGAGCCGAACTTCCGCTGGTTCCAGACTTCGCATCACGAATTGGGACATGTCTATTACTTCATGCTGTACTCCAATCCGAACGTACCGCTGACGCTGCGAGGGGGCGCCAACCGCGCCTTCCACGAAGCCATCGGCGATCTGATCGGTATCGCGGCGCGGCAACCGGCGTATCTCAAACAGATCGGCCTCTTGGGGGAGGATGTCGAGATCGACCAGGTCCAATGGCTTCTCGACGAGGCGCTGAATCAGGCTGTCGTATTCATTCCGTTCTCCGCGGGAACCATGTCGTTCTGGGAACACGATCTCTACGAAGAAAACCTTTCGCCCGAAGAGTTCAACCAGCGCTGGTGGGAGTACGTGGGCCGCTTCCAGGGAGTCGAGCCGCCCAGCCCGCGCGGCGAGGAGTTCTGCGACGCCTGTACCAAGACGCATATCAGCAATGATCCGGCGCAATATTACGACTACGCGATGGCATTCGTGCTGAAGTATCAGTTGCACACCTACATCGCGAACAACATCCTCAAGCAGGACCCGCGCGACTGTAATTACTACGGCAACAAGCAGGTGGGGCGGTTCCTGTCGGACCTGCTGAGCTTGGGCGCTACCCGGGACTGGCGCGAAGTGATCCGTGAAATGACCGGAGAGGAGATCAGCACGCGGGCGATGCTCGACTACTTCTCACCCTTGACGGACTATCTCAAGAAGGAAAACGAGGGCCGGGACGTTAACTGGTAGTGCTCTGCGGTTCGGGTTCGATCCGGCGGTGCTGTACTAAGAGAGATGCCGCCCGGTCTACGGCAGGCGGACTTCGCGGGAGAGTGCGGCGGGGCTTTCGTTGTTGTTTTGGTCGAGGGCGGTTACTTCGTAGCGGTAGCTGACGCCTTTTCGGACTTGCCTGTCGGTGAAGTTGATGGTGGGGATGGGGTCGGGGGTCAGCACGGCGGGTGCGGCGTTGTCTGCGGTGCGGCGGAGACGGTAACCGGCCAGGTCGGGCTCAGGGCCGGGTTCCCACGAAAGCTCGATGGAATCGAGTCCGGCGACGACCCGCAAGTCGTTCGGAGCGGAGGGCGGAAAGGCGTCGTGGGCGGCGATTTGGGCGGTCGGCGACGTCCCTCCCGCGACTTCGTAATCAGGGCTGCCGGACAAGCTTTGGACGCGGTAGACGTAGGTTTCTTCCCAGGTGAATTGTGGGTCGCGGAAGGTGGTTTCGGCCGTGATGGCGAGAGGTTGAAACTCGGATTGATCCTGGGCACGGCGGTGGATGCGGTATGACCGGGCGTCGGGTACGGCGGGCCACTGGAGTTCGATGGCGTCGGCGGTCACGGTGAGTTGGGGGGCCTCGGGAGCCGCGGGCGGCGCGAGGACCTGGATCACGAGCAGGTTCGAAAAGCCGGCCGAGCGCCCTCGGCGGCTTTCCGCGCGCACACCGAGGGCGAGGGTTTCGCCGAGAAAGGGTTGAGGGTCAAGGGTGATTTGAACGGGGTCGCCCGGGCCGAGGCCATCGAGGTCAGAGACATCCACCGAGTGGAGCCATTTGCTCTGGATGGCGAAATCGTCCGGGGACAACCGTTGCGGCGCGGTTGACTGCATGAAGTGGATGGCGAAGCGCTCGAGGTCGGTAAAGGGCATGCCCTCTGTGGTGGTTTCTGGCCAGGTCCATTGCAAGAGGATGCCTCGCTCGGTTTGGCGGGCAGCGAGGTCGTGGCTGCTTTCAGGGATGTTGAGCAGAGGAGGCAATGGTTCGCCAACGGAACCGCAGAATGACAACAGCAGAAGCGCACATAAGATGGGGACCGTAACGAGCGCCTCCCGCATCGCTCCTCTCCGGCGGTCGCCCACCGGCGCAGCAAAGCGGAGTTTGTCTGTTCTTGAGGGCGGGAGATGGCGTGCCCCCGTAGTTTGCGAAGACGTGCGCCGTGCAATCGACAACTAGAGGATGTAGCGGCTGAGATCCTGGTCGCGGGAGATCTCGGCGAGGCGCTCGTTGACGTAGGCCGCGTCGATGTTGACCGTCTTCTTCTTGAGGTCAGGGCCTTCAAAGGAGATTTCCTCGAGGACGCGCTCCATGATCGTGTGGAGGCGCCGGGCACCGATGTTTTCCGTGTCTTCGTTGACCTGAGAAGCGACGGCGGCGATTTCCGAGATGGCATCGTTGGAAAACTTGAGGCGGATGCCCTCGGTGTCCATCAACGCAGCGTATTGCTTGATGAGCGCGTTCTTGGGCTCGGTGAGGATACGGAAGAAGTCCTCGGTTGTGAGAGCTTTCATCTCCACGCGGATGGGAAAGCGTCCCTGAAGCTCGGGGATGAGATCGCTGGGCTTTGAGACGTGGAATGCGCCTGCGGCGACGAACAGGATGTGGTCGGTGCGGATCATGCCATAGCGTGTGTTGACCGTGGTGCCTTCGACGATGGGCAGGATGTCGCGCTGTACGCCTTCGCGGCTGACATCGGGACCGCGGCCTCCTTCACGTCCGGCGATCTTGTCCATTTCGTCGAGGAAGATGATGCCCGACTGCTCGACGCGCTCGATGGCTTGGCGCGTGATCTGGTCCATGTCGACGAGCTTTTGCTCTTCTTCGGAGATGAGGTAGTCGAGGCCCTCGGTGACGCGCATCTTGCGGCGGCGATTCTTGCCGCCGAAGAGACCGGGCAGCATGTCGCGCAGGTTGATATCCATCTCTTCGACACCGGTGTTGGTGACGATCTCGACGGGCATGTTGCGTTCGCGAACATCGATTTCGACCATGCGGTCGTCGAGCTTGCCGTCTCGCAACTGGGCGCGCAGTTTCTCGCGGGTTCTCTCGATGCTCTCGCTTTCCTCGTCTTCCTTGAGCGGTGGCATGAGGATGTCGAGCATGCGCTCTTCGGCGTTGACTTCGGCGCGCTCGGCGACTTGGTCGAGTTTTTCCTCGCGGAGCATGTCGATAGCGACTTCCACGAGGTCGCGGATCATCGAATCGACGTCTCTGCCGACGTAGCCGACTTCGGTGAACTTCGTCGCTTCGATCTTGATGAAGGGCGAGTTGGCGAGTTTGGCGAGGCGGCGCGCGACCTCGGTTTTGCCGACGCCGGTGGGACCCATCATCAGGATGTTCTTGGGCATCACCTCTTCGGCCATCTCGGAGTCGAGCTTCTGGCGCCGAATGCGGTTGCGGAGCGCAATGGCGACGGCCTTCTTGGCCTCGGCCTGTCCGATGACGTGCTTGTCGAGTTGTTGGACAATCTCTCGCGGCGTCAGCTCATCGAGCGCGACGGATTCCTTGGACGATTGTCCGGGGAGGTAGATGACCATGGAGGGATACTACTCCAATTCCTCGAACGTGATGTTGTCGTTCGTGTAGATGCAAATCTTGCCGGCGATGCGCATCGCTTCTTCAGCGATCTCGCGGGCGCTCATCTCGGTATGGGAGAAAAGGGCATTGGCGGCGGCGACCGCGAAGGGCCCGCCGGAGCCGACGCTCGCCATCGGTTCGTCGGGCTCGATGACATCGCCGTTTCCGCTCACGATGAGCGAGAGGTTCTTGTTGGCGACAAGCAGCAGCGCTTCGAGGTGGCGCAGAGACTTGTCCGTGCGCCATTCCTTGGCGAGCTCAACGGCGGCACGGCCCAGATTGCCTCCGTATTGCTGAAGTTTGTCTTCGAAACGCGAGAAGAGCGAAAGGGCGTCGGCGGTTGAGCCGGCGAACCCGGCTAGGATCTTGTTGTCGTGGAGCTTTCGGATCTTTTTTGCGGAGCCCTTGATGACCTCGCTGCCCATGGTGACTTGACCGTCACCTGCCATGGTGACCTTGCCGTTGCGGCGGACACAGAGGACCGTAGTGGAACGGATTTCAGGGAACCGGGGCATAACAACAAACTCTGATTATAGGGGACGAGCGATCGGCCCTCGATCTGACCTGTATTCTCACCACGTGGCAAGGCGAAGTTCTTGAGAGGGCCGTCAGGACGAGGCGCAAGCCGGGCGGAGGAAAAAGGCGCGCGCCGCTTGGCGCCGGCAACACGGCCTGTGAGGTTTGTCACCAATCATGAGTCACGAAACACGAATCACGGCCTTTGGGGCGCCTCGAGCGCACTTCCCGCAGCTTTAGTCGTAGACGTAGTGCAGCACCATCTTCAGGTCTTCCCAGGCTTGACGTTTGCCTTCTTTGTTGTAGGCGCGCAGCAGGAACGAGGGGTGGTACGTAGGCATGACGGGGATGCCTCGCCAGTCCTGCCACTGGCCGCGGATTTTCGTGATGCCCTGGCGGGTGTCGAGCAAGTATTTCGCGGCGGTTCCGCCCAATACGCAGATCGCTTTGGGACGGATGGCGTCGAGTTGGCGATCGAGAAATTGGCCGCAGGTCTTCATCTCCTCGGGCTCGGGGGCACGGTTGCCGGGCGGACGGCACTTGACGACATTGCAGATGTAGACGTCCTCGCGTTGGATGGAGATGCCCTCGCCGGCGGCGGTGTTGTTGATCATCTGAGTGAGGAGCTGTCCGGCCCGGCCGACGAACGGCAGGCCCTGCGCATCCTCGTCGGCGCCGGGTCCCTCGCCGACGAAGACGAGCTTGGCTTTGGCGTTGCCGCTGCCGAAAACGATTTTCGAGCGCCCTTCATGGAGGGCGCAGCGCGTGCACTCGCCCATGTCCTCCTGGATCTTTCCGAGCATGGCCGCGGGGTCCTGCCGTGCAGTCTCGCCGGCTCCGAAGAGATCCGTGCCGGGGCGGTAGTTCCAAACGGGTATGCGCTCGGCCGGTTCGGTCAGCTTGGGCTCAGGTGCGGCCGGCTGTGAGCGGCCCTTCCGGGCCTTGGAAGGAGAGACTGCAGCAGGAGCGCGGATCTCGGTGAACCCCAAATCGCGGTAGAAACGGAGGACATCTGGGAGGGAGGATGGGTCCGCCATCCAGCGAGTCTAGCGGCTGGAGCGGGAAGACTCAACCGCTTTTCGAAGATGGACGACCTTGTCGAGGATGCGCGCCGACATCTCTCGCTTGGACATGCTGGGCAACTCGGTTGCTTCGCCGGTCGAGTCCACAAGCCAGCCTTGGTTCAGGGAAGATCCGAAGCCGGTATCGGAGGTATCCGAACCGACCGGATTCGCAACGATGAGGTCGCAGTTTTTCGCCGCGAGTTTGGCGCGGGCGTTCTCGAGGACATCGTTCGTTTCCGCGGCGAAGCCGATGACGATGCGGCCGCCCTTCAGACGGCCGACTTCGAGGAGGATGTCCGGTGTGGGCTCCAGTTCGAGAGGGGGCGGCTCCCCATGCTTCTTGAGTTTGGTCGGAGCAGCGGCGCGCGGGCGATAGTCGGCGACGGCGGCGACGGCGGCAAAGATCGTTGACTCGCTGAGCCTCTCGAGGACGGCGCGATGCATCTGCTCGGCGGTTTCGACCGGGATCACCTCGCAGCCGTTGGGCGGGGTGAGAGCGACAGGACCGCTCACGAGAACGACTCTGGCTCCTCGCTCGCGGGCCTCTCGAGCGAGAGCGTATCCCATGCGTCCACTCGAGCGGTTGGCGATGAACCGTACGGGGTCGATCGCTTCCTGTGTGGGGCCGGCGGTGATGAGGACGGTCTCGGAAGCAAGATCGTCCGTTCGCGTCCGTCCTTCGAGAGCGCCCTCGGCGGTTTCGACGATTTGCTCCAAGTCCGCCAGCCGGCCCGGCCCGACCATGCCGCACGCGAGATCGCCGGCATCCGGTTCGACGATGGTGACGCCGCGAGCGGCAAGCTGCGCCACATTGCTCTGGGTCGCCGGGTGCCGCCACATGTTGGTGTTCATGGCGGGCGCGACGACGACGGGGCCGGTATAGGCCAGATGCATGGTGGTGAGGAAGTCGTCGGCGATGCCGTGGGCGAACTTCGCCAGGATATCGGCGGTCGCCGGAGCGACCAGCAGCAGGTCGCTTCGTTGAGCCACGTCGATGTGTTCGATCGAGCTGTCTCTTATTTCCGAGTCGGTCTCGCCGAACAGGTTCGTGATCACCTTGCGGCCGGTGAGAGAGGCGAAAGTGAGGGGCCCGACGAAGCGTTGCGCCGAGTCGGTCATGACGACTTGCACCTGGTGGCCGCGATCGGTGAGCAGGCGGACAAGCTCGGCGGCCTTGTAGGCGGCGATGCCGCCGGACACGCCCAACACGATCGAATGCTGCGAAGCCGTTTTCGTGGACATCCGGGACCCGTTGCTGCTGTACGTATTCTACGACGGCACTGCTCCGTTGCGGAGAGTTCAGGGCGAGGAGTTGACCTGCATTTCTCACCACGTGGCGAAGCGAAGTGCATGAGAGGGCCGTCAGGACTAGGCGCAAGCCGGGCGGAGGAAAAAGGCGCGCGCCGCTTGGCGCGCGCAGGCGTACTTGAACAGTACGTTGAGCACGGCAAGCAAGCGCAACGAAGTCATGGCGGTCGTATCGCGTGCTTCGGCCGTCATGTGGTGAGAAATGCAGGTCAGAGGTCCCGGCTCATCGTCCGCGATCTCCTGCTCGAGGGTTTTTCTCAAGAGGGGTCGACGCGAATCTGTGGCACGGCCTCGACAAGCCGGCTGGAGGAGCGGGCCGGAGGCTGGGGCTGCGGGCGGCAATCCTATTCGGCAGCGACGCCGATGGCGGACGCCTGCGTGGAGCATCAGGGCATTCGCCGCCGCCGCCGGTCTCGACGTCTTCCTCGTTCTCGTCGTTGACCGGGGCGTCCCGCGATTTGCTATGTTCCTTCATGGCTCGCGATTGGGATTTTTAGCCTGCATTTCTCACCACGTGGCGAGGCGAAGTGCGTGAGAGGGCCGTCAGG
>JAPPLB010000110.1 GCA_028819575.1 Bryobacterales bacterium
AGACTCCTTTCGCTTCGGCCCCCCAGATGGTCTTGTGGAGTTGGTGGCCGAACCGTACTTCGTCCAAGCCGTCGTTCAGGATCCACTCGGCCAGGTTCGGCAAGTCGATCCCGCCGTGCGCGGGTGAGAAGATGACCGCCGCGGCGCGCCGGGTGAGCTGGTGTCGCTTTGTGAGATCGCGGGCAAACGCATAGTCACGGCGAGTGGCGATGACGAATTTCAGCTCGTCGTGCGGCGACAGGTGATCCAGGTTCTCGAGACGGAAGGTGTCGGGCTCGCCTGAGTCCGGGCACTTCACGTCGACGATCTTGATGACCTCGGCAGGCACCTTGTCGATGGGCCTTTCGCCGCTGGTTTCGAGCATCACGCGGTAGCCCTCGCCGAGCAGGCGGTCCATCAGGGGATAGACAGGCCGCTGGAGCAACGGCTCGCCGCCGGTGATCTCGACCAGTTTCCCGCCAAGGTCCGCGACCTTGCGCATCACCTCGTCCAACGTCATGCGGGCGCCGCCGTAGAAGGAGTACTCGGTGTCGCACCACGTGCAGCGCAGATTGCAGCCGGTGAGACGGATGAAGGTGCAGGGCAGTCCGGCGCGAGTGGACTCGCCCTGGATCGAGCGAAAGATTTCGGTGATCTGAAGCATCGCAGCCACGGGTTTTCCCGCTTCGACGAAAAAACATCTTCGCACGGCGTGCCGTTCACGACGCCTGGAAGAACCGTTGCACGTCAGCAAGCTGCGTCGTGAATGCGTAGTCCGGCAGGCTGTCGAGGAACGTCTTGCCGTAGCGCGCGCGCAGGATGCGATTGTCGAGCAGCACCAGCGCGCCGCGGTCTTTCGAGTGGCGGATCAGCCGTCCGAAGCCCTGCTTGAGGGCGATCACGGCTTGCGGAATCTGGTACGACGCGAAGGGGTCTTCTCCCGCTTGCCGCAGGCTCTTCATCCGTGCTTGCACGACCGGGTCCGACGGCACCGCGAAGGGCAATTTGTCGATGATGACCATGCTGAGCTGCTCTCCGGGCACGTCGACCCCTTGCCAGAAGCTGGCCGTGCCGAACAGCACGCAGTTCTCCGTCGAGCGGAACTCGTCGAGCAAGGCCGAGTTGGGCGCGGAGCCTTGCAGCAGGGTCGGGTGCTCGATCGCGAACGAGGCGGCATCGTGGACCGCGTTCATCTGCTGATAGCTGGTGAACAGCACGAAAGCGCGGCCGCGGCTGGCGCGGATGAGTCCGATGACCTGGTCCGCGGCTTGGAGCACGAACTCCGCGGAGCGGGGATCAGGCAGGCGGGCGGGCACGTAGAACAACACCTGGTTGCGCCAGTTGAAGTGGCCCGGAACGACCAGCTCTTCGGCTCGCGACACCCCCAGGCGTCCGCGAATGAAATCGAACTTCTCTTCCACCGCCAGGGTTGCCGACGTAAGCACGACCGTGTCGACCTCGTCGAACAGGCGCTCGGCCAGGATCTCGGACACCTCGATCGGCGTAGCCTGCAGAAAGACGCCCTTGCCGCGCCGCTCGATCCAGTAGACGTATTTTTCGTCCTCGCCTTCCATCAGGAACCGTAGCTCGCGGTCGAGTTCCGCGGTGCGCCGCTCCAGCGGGATGATTTCGTCGATCTGCTTCGGGGTGAGCTTGAGCTGCGTCGCGACGAGATTCAGGGCGTTGAGCAGCAGCGAATACTGCTCCTGGTGGCGCTTGAGGAAGTCTTCGCGGTGGTCGAAGCCGCTGCGGCCCTGGTAGCGCTCGAAGAGAGCGAAGAAGCCCATGGAGCGAATCCGCAGCGTTTCGATGGCGGTGTCGAGCTCGCGGGAGCCCACCTCCCGTTGGATCGCGGTGTGCTGGATGTCGCGCGCCAGTTCTTCGAAGCGGTAGTTGCTGATCTGCACGCCGAAATGTTTCCCGGCGATGTCCTCGACTTCATGAGCTTCGTCGAAAACGACCGCCTCGTAGTTGGGGATGATCGAGGCGTAGTCGTCTTCCCGGAGCGCGAGGTCGGCGAAAAAGAGGTGGTGGTTGACGATGATGATGTCGGCTTCGGCGGCCCGCTGGTGCATCAGAGTGATGAAGCAGCGGTCGAACTGTTCGCACTTCTGGCCGGCGCAGAGTTCGCGGCGGGCGTCGAGACGGTCCCAGACGGCGCTGTCTTGAGGAAGCTTCTTGAGCTCGGCGCGGTCTCCGGTTTCGGTCTCCTTTTCCCAGGAGCCGATGAGCCTGCAGTCCTCGATTTCGACGAGTCCGGCCAGGGTCGGGCGCTTCTCGGTTTCGTAGAGCTTCTGGCGGCAGAGGTAGTTGTTGCGGCCCTTCATGTAGGCCACGTTGAGAGGGCGTTCGAAATACCGTTCGAGGAACGGGATGTCCTTGTAGTAGAGCTGCTCCTGCAGGTTCTTCGTGCCGGTCGAGACGATAACGCGTTTGCCGCTGGCGATGACCGGAATCAGGTAGGCGAGGGTCTTCCCCGTGCCGGTGCCGGCCTCGACCAGCAGATGACGCCGTTCGGCGAGCACCGCTTCGACCTGCTCGGCCATGGCGAGCTGCCCGGGCCGGAACTCGTAATGGGCGTACTTCGCGGCGAGCAGGCCGTGCTTCCCGAAGAAGCGGCGGGCGCGCGTGGCCTTTCGGCTCTGGCCTGTTCTCATGGAACCGGCGGGATTCATGCGGAGGGGTGCGGCCTGGACGGCAAAGCCTTGGGCGTAGCCTACCATGACGCCCGCGGCGCGTTCGTTTGCGGAAGGATGCGAAGGAAAAACGTTATTCGGGGTTGTCTCTAACGGCCTCGGCGCCCTGGTCGGCGGTGTAGCCTTTGTCGAGCAGGCCGCGTGTCGTCTCGATCTGTTGCGAAGTGATTCGTCTTTTGGGTCCGAAGGCTGTCCAGCATACGCTCGAGTTCGGGCCGGAAATCGTGGAGGTTCTGATTGAGCTCCACGTAGCCTGGGTGGTCTGGATGTGTGACAAAACATACGTCACGACGGGCGAAGCTCCCAGTCGCGTGTAAAAATAGTTGCGAAAAAACAAGGGAATATCACCAGCGGCGTCATTCCCCCCGAGGCCGGGTGGAGTGATCGCGGTCATGATGCGCTGAGCACGTCGGAGCCCCCGTCATGAGCTTGGCAGTGATGAGAAACGGCGCCCTTGCCGCCCTGCTGGCGGCAGCGACCGCTGTGGCTGAGCGGCCGTTGCCGCCGTGGATGGAAGTGCCGCCAAGTTGCACGGGGCAGCCGTTCCGGCCGGGGGCGAAGGAGCCGAGTTGCGCGGGGCAGTCGAAATGCGCCTCGTGCTGGCTGGAGCTGGAGAGCCATCCCGGCTGCTTCGTTTGGAACAGCTACCTCAGCGAGGGCGAAACCGCGGCCTGGAGTGGCGAGTGCATCGACGGCTTGGCCAGCGGGACGGGAACGCTCAAGTGGACCTACGGAAGCGTGGTCAACGAGCATACGGGTCTCCTCCGGAACGGGAAGTACCACGGCCACTGGGTGCGGCGTTACTCGAACGGGAATGTCCACGAAGGGCCCATGGTAGACGGCAAGAGGCAGGGCCACTGGGTCGTGCGCGATGCCGACGGGACGGTCATGGAAGGGCCCATGGTGGACGATAAGAGGCACGGGGACTGGGTCAGGCGCGACTCGAACGGTTACACGATAATCCTGAACTGGGTCAACGGAGTCCACCGGCGCGGCCGCCGATAACCCTCGGCTCCTCTTTCAGCTTCCCAGCCCTGGAAACCGGGTTTCCTACTCCCATCTCAAGCCCTCGTCTCATTTGACGACGACCAACCTGGTTGAAGCGGCTGCGTGTGTCACAACTCTGTTTTCGCCATCGCGACGAGAAAACAAACTTGCGGCAACGCGTAGGTCCCGTCAAAACAACAGGTGTGGGGATGTACCATAACTTTGGAGTCGTGAGACACAGCAGTGTCGAGAAAGCCTATCTGAAATAGGCTATCCGGAGACTCGCAAATGAACCGTATTGCAAGAGCAATGATGAAGGTCGCTTGGATGGCGGCAGTAGTCGGCCTCGTCGCCCACGCGGAGACTCTTTACGATCGGGAAGGAATCCAGCTTCAAGGGACGGCGCGGGTCGTGGCCTACGAGGCCGGCACCTGCCGCGTATTGGAAGAACGTCACTCCGAGGCGGAGTACGAGGACATGAAGGCGAACCACGGCCGACCGCTGCATGTCTGGCAACTGGATTTCTCCGCCTACAACGGGACCGGGAAAGCACTCTCGTACCTGAGAGCCGGCTTCGAAATTGAATCGGAGTGGCCGCCGTGCACTAATTGGAGCGGCCCGTCCGGGAATTATTCCAAGCCGGTGCTCTGGGCAGGCAGCTTTCAGTTGCTGCAGAAGCCCTCCGGGATGGAACCGGGCGAGGTGGTCCGCGACACGATCTTCTTGCTGGTATTTCACGAACATCAGCCGGTGTTCAAGAAATGGGGTGTCAATTTTGGGTTGGAGGAGTCAGGGGAAAGAGAAACTGACGCCGCCCCGACAAGGCCGGCTCCGGTAGAGCACCCCGTCAAGCCATCGCGAGATATTGCCCCCAGTCTTTTGAGTAGTGACAGGTCTTCGAAATCGGTTGATATGCTTCGACAAGGCGAAATCGCCGAGGACAACGGAGACTACAAAACTGCTGAGGAATTGCTTAGTCAGGTCTGCGGGCTCTCGGACGAGAGATTGCCGGATCCGAGAGCATGTATGCGATTGGCGAAGTTTCATGCGGTTCAAGGCGAGTTCAACAAAGCCGGCAAAGTACTCCGTCAACTCTTGAAGACCTTACGGTTGCCAACTTCTTCGCAGCCACTCAAAATCGTCGAAGCGCTCCTTCTGCACGCGGAGGTTTACGCTGCACAGTCCCAACTGGACTCTGCTGCAAAGACTCTGCACGAAGTGATTCCGCTTCTCAATAAGCTGACTCAGCCGAAGCGAAGCCGCGCCCTGGCTCGGATGAGCGGCTTCTACCTCGCTGCTAACAACCCGATCGCACCTAACGACAGCAATCGGATGGAGCTTAACAACCGTAACCAGACGGCACGAGAATTCGGTACTCGTCTCTTGGAGCAAGCTCAGGCGGGGCTCGAAGCGGAGCGTGACTTCGAACCTGCTGAATACGTTACAGCCGCGACCGAAGTAGCCGGCTTTCTTAACGCCTACGGCCAGAAACAAGCTGCAAAAAAGTTGGACGAAAAGATCAAGGAGTGGAGAGAAAAGATTCCCCAGAGCTCCAGGGATCGCCCCTCTCCAGTCAAGAAGGTTGGGGGAGACATTTTATCGCCAAGACTCCTTCACAAACAGGAGCCTTCCTATACTCCTGGAGCGAGGGATGCCGGTGTGGAAGGCACAGTTGTACTCACCATCCAAGTCTGGCCGGATGGCCGGGCGCACAAGATCCGGGTCATCCGGCACCTTCCTTTTGGTCTGTCGTGGGCGGCGATTCAAGCGGTGCGCGCATGGCGCTTTGTACCGGGAAGCAAGTCGGGCGAGCCGGTCAAGGTGGCGGCAACCGTTGAAGTGAACTTTCGCCTTCTCAGCCCCAGATGATCGATGGCTTCTTCGCAACTAGAAACTGGCTTCGAATCAGGCGACCCAAGAAAGGAAAGATCATCATGATTCAGAGAACGGTTTCCGCATTGGCCGTGACACTCGTTCTAACGTGCGGGCTATGGGCCTCCACGGTGATGCAGGTCAGCTTCCAGGAAATGGTTGCCACAAGTGAATTCATTTTCGAAGGCACGGTAATCGGTCAGGAGGCGATTCGGCCCGACGGATCGCGCAACATCTTCACAAGGGTTACATTCGCGGTTTCGGACGTTCTCAAGGGAGACAACGACGCATCCACGGTGTCGCTCTATTTCATGGGTGGAACGATTGGGTCACTGACGCTCTCGATCAGCGACCTGCAGATTCCTAAGAATGGAGAGCGGGGCATCTACTTCGTGGAGTCGATCGCAAAGCGACAGGTTCATCCCTTGTACGGTTGGAATCAGGGCCGGTTCCTGATCCTGAACGACCGAGACGGCAACCCCCGTGTCCACACAGCCAAAGGCGAACCCATCCGAAGTGTTGGCAAAACCGCTACCCCTACTGTGGCGGCGCTCCTTGACGGTGCGACGGCGGCGGCCCTCGGAGTTGAGGTTGCCGCAGACTCAGCCGGCGTAGAGAGCGTCCTGACGCCCGGCGCATTCAAACAAAGAATACGTGACATCGGCGGTTTGCAGTGAATAAGCTTTGCCTTGCGGGTGTTTTCGCCGTTGTGCTCATCGCGGTTCCGCTGATCGAAGCCTACGTACTGTTCGAGTACCGTTGGCCACAACCTTCAACAACGTTCTACGTTGATATTCGCGGTGCGGAAGGACTCTGGAACTCCGCCTTCGACGAAGCTATATCACTTTGGAACGAGCGGACAGTTTTCACTTTTCGCCGAGTCCGCGCATACGCGGATCCGTGTTCCGATCCAAACGAGAATCCTCGAAGGAACGGCACCGCTTTCTCCGACACTTTGTGCGGAGAGGATTGGGGGGAAAAGTTATTGGCTGTTGCCCCTATTTGGTTCACTACAAACGGCGTGATCCTCCAGAGCGGAGTCGTGTTCAACCGTACTGAAGTGTGGAATGTTTACAGCGGCCCGTACCAAGCCGGCAATTGGTATGGCGTCCACGATTTCCGCCGTGTCGCCGTACACGAACTCGGTCATGCGCTTGGGCTGGATCATGAGGACGACGTACCTGCCATCATGGCCACGCGTATTGGCGATATCGAAGTGCCCCAGGCAGATGATATTGAGGGTGTCGCGGCGATCTATGGTGAGGCCCCGCCACCCTCTGGAGGGACCGGGCCGCCGAACGACCTGTTTTCGAACGCACTAACGATTTCCGGGGCACGAGGAAGAACTACGGGCAGCAATGTCGGAGCCACCGAAGAGAACGGTGAGCCGGGCTCGGGGGCCTCCTCAGTGTGGTGGCAATGGCGACCCGCTTCAAGCGGGACGGTGACAATCGACACAGCAGGCAGCACTTTCGACACGACCCTGGGTGTGTACACGGGAACGAGGGTCAGTGCGCTGAGGACACTTGCGGAAGACGATGATGCCATTGGCCTGCAAAGCCGTGTGACCCTGCAGGTGACAGCGGGGACAGTCTACAGGTTGCGCGTCGCCGGTTACGATGGCGAGACGGGCAACATCGTCCTCAACTGGGACCTCGAAACCATAACTACCTCGCCACCGCCCAACAACGACAATGCATTCGCGACCTTGATATTTCCTCAGATTGCCGATGGATCTTCCAGCGACGGCTCATTCTTTCGAACCACGATCTCGCTGACACGCAAGGCCAGAGGCGATGCCAACTGCCGCCTGATCCTGTACGGCATGGACACGGACTTTGGCGCGGGAAGGGAATCCTTGTTCACTGTGACCGTCCCGGGCAACGGATTTACGTCGTTCAGGACGACGGGCGCCGGTCGCCTTCAGTCCGGCTATGCAACGGTAGGCTGTGACAGGCGTATATCCGGCCATCTCACCTATGCGTTCTATGACGCATCCGGAACGAAGTTCGGGGAGGCCACGGTGTTTCCGACGGAGGTTGAGTCTGCAAGCTACAGCATGATCGTTGACGGTCGTGACGGAGCGCAACTCGCGCTGGCGATTGCGAACAATACGGATCGCTCGAGAACTTATAACCTCACATTGCGGGACTGGGATGGCGATACGGTGAGCATGGGCTCCGTGACCGTGCCGGCGCGCTCAAACATTGCCCAGTTCCTCAACGATCTGATCTCTCCGCCCCCGGCTTCGGGGATTGTCTATCTCCTGGAGGTCCGGTCCTCCGATCGTTCGGATTTTTCGATGATTGGGCTCCATGTAACCGGGTTTGTTTTTTCGACGGTACCTGTCAATTAAGCTGCAAAGTACCGCCCTTTTCATCGGCTCGACAAGCTGGGTCACCTGATCGAAGCAGGTGAGGTGGTGCTACATCCCTCGCAAGAATTAGAAGTTTTCTTAATAATTGACTCCCGCATAATATAAGGTGGCCCTTTGGAGACTTTTTCTCGTCTTACGAGACATGGGGAATCCGAGAGGAGTACGACGAGATTTTGAGGCGCTGGAGAAGCGACGGTGGGCAACGGTGCGGCTGGTCGTGGAGGAAGGCTGGTGTCAGTCCGCAGCGGCGCGGCAGGTGCAAGCAGCGCAGCAAAGTGTGAGCCGTTGGGTGGGGGAATATCGCCGACGGGGCGCCGCAGGTTTGCGCCTCGCCGGGCGGGCAGGGCGCAAGCCGCTGTTAGGAGCCGCACGGTCAGACGCCGGTGCTGCAGTTCAACTTCAACGGGCAGAGGCTTTCCGTCGCAGTGGGACTGACGCTGTATAACTTCTACTTCCGGCTCTGTCCCGGCGCAATCCGACAAGCCGAGGTGATCGACTTTCTCAAGGCGCTCGTACGTCACATCGACCGACCGTTGCTGATTCTCTGGGACCTATTGCCGGCCCACCGCAGCCGTCTGGTGAGGGAGTTCACCGAACTCTCCGAAGGACAACCTTGTGACGGAGTACCTGCCGCCCCATGCGCCGGAACTGAACCCGGTGGAATACATCTGGGCCTACTGGAAGCAGCACGAGCTGCCGAATGTTTGTCCCAAAGACTACGGGCAGTTGAGCCGGCGCCCCCGCCGAGCGCTGCGCCGCATGCAACGCAAACCACGCTTGGTCACGGCCTTCTGGAAGCAATCTTCTCTTTGCTTCGAATAACTCTATATTATGCGAGATTCAATAGGAGTTGTGAAACACAGCAGGGAGGGAACTCCTTAAGGGAGTCTCGCGGGGGACTTCTAAAGGTCTTCTTCGTATTCGGCAATCCATGCCTTGACCTCTTCTTGTGTGTAAGCCCCCATAGCGGCACCGCTTCCTTCCGGCAGTTGACTGGACCTCGGCTGGTCGATTTCTAGGGTTAGTAAGTCTTGCAACAAGGCTGTATTCTTATTGGACAAGCCATTGACGAGGGATTTCATGTCTCCCTGGTTCAGTCCGCCCATCAACGTCGCCTCAGACAGATCGCTCTCTCGGCCGATCGACTGATTTAAACGGTCCTTAAATGTGGGGATCCTGGCTTTGTTATCTTGCGCCCAATTTTGGACGCCATGTAGTCGCACCCTTTGAAGAATAGCCCTTTGCAGTCCCGCGCGGCCAAGATAAGCCCCCTGCAGCTCCGCGTCTATCAAGGATGCACCTTGCAAGAAAGCACCGTAAAGTATGGCACCTTGCAATCGGGCAACACGAAGATCGGATCCTTGCAGGTGCGCTGACCTAAGAAAAGCTCCTTGCATGCGCGCATGGTGGAGAACAGCGAATTGCAGTTTTGCACCCGTCAAATGTGCTCCTCTTAAACGTGCTCCCCGGAGGTACGCGCCCTGCAGGAAGGATCCCTCCAAGTGGGCTCTGAGACCGCTGAAGACCCCATGCCCCTGCACGAAAAGAAGGGTCAATAAGCTCTGGATTTCTGTCGAGGGCTCAGACTTGTATCTGTCGAGATAATCTTCTTCCGTAGTCGTACGTCGGATGTGAGCACAGAGAACATCGAGTACGGTCTGTCGAAGCTCATGGGTTTTCTGCACCGGTCGGGTTGAACCAAACCGTAGAAGGTTTTGGGTGTCCTGCACCAGATAGTCGAAGGGGGATAGTTGTGGGGTGTCTTGTGCCAAGTGGAAGAGTTCATAGGCACCGCCCAAGCGAACGGAGACTGACGAGTGACCCAGGTGTTCGATAGCGTTCTTCAGGCGCTCCTGCCGCTGCCCTTGCTCGGTGTACCGGTTGGCTACGGCATGCTGCTCCGCGACCTCGTTTTGCGCTCTTAAGGCGGCTTCCATCGCGTTGGCCCGCCTGTGAGATGCAAATGCTTGCAGGGCGACTAGCAATCCTCCTATACCGATTCCTAGAAATTTCAGGATCTCGGCTTTGCCTGTCACACCTAACAATTCCGAAACAAAATTTTCGGAGTCCTCAAAAAATATGACTGTCACAAAACCGAACAACGAGACGGCTAGCAAGCCGACCAAAATATAGTGAACCAGTTTGTCTTGCCAGCTATGAGTGGTGAATTTCGTCATAGTGGACGTTGCACAAAGTGACGAGGTTGTCAGCCGTGTTCGCTCCCCCGTGTTGGTGATGCCGTATGTGGTGAAGCTCCAACATCTTGCGCGGTTCGTCGGGCGACAGCGTCGATTCACCCGAAAAAGCAAGGTGTTCTAGTTGGTCATCTTGAGGACTTCCTGTATGGCAGTATAGGCTAAGTTGTAGGGTAGATAGATCGGGGCGAATGGACTACGAGGAGTGAGACTCGTACAGCGCGCTAGATAAGAGGGGATGAGGGCAGGCGGTGCTGACTGGCAGCGCCGGCGAAGTCCTGAAGTGGGCTTCACACACCCCGGTTCTATAACCGTGTAGTAGGGACCAAGCCACGGAAAGCGGGGTTCGAATCCCCGCCCTGCCCACCTCACCAAGAGCCGTGCCATCCGCTATCGATGCCCAGCACGGTTCATACCCCAAAGGAACCCCTTAACGCTAGCGTCCGCCATTCGTATCCGCCAGCAGGTCGACCTGTCAGTACTTGTCGTACTGACACGATTCATGCGGAGGGACACGGCGTAGATAGGAGCACCTTGGGCGTAGCCTGTCCTGACGCCCGCGGTGGGTTCGTTTGCGGCACGATGCGAAGAAAAAACGCTATTCGGGGTCAGCCCTGAAGAGACCAGACCGCAACGAGGGCTCTTGCAGCCAACCAACCGGCGGAAGATCCACCCTACGCCGATATTTCAGGGCTCTGCGGCCGCCGCCGGAGGGTTGAACCGTTGCGGTAGCGGTAGGTCACTACAACCAGTCCCACGGCAATCGCCGCCGGCGGAACCGCGAGCACCAGAATGCCCTTGTTGATGGCGTTGATCGTCTCGGCGCGCTGGTGCCGGGCCGATTCGCGGCACATGACGCACTGTCCCCACAGAGGCAGGCAGAGGACCAGCCCCAGGATTCCCAGGCTCAGGAACCGCCTTGTCCGCGCGCGCAGGGACACGATCATGTCCTCACTCTACTACTGCCAGCCGGCGAAACCGAAATCGAGGATGCGTAAGCTGTCGGGGAAGAAGTAGCCGATCATGATCAGGATACAAGCCACCAGCGGGACGCCGACCGTCCACGACAAGACCGGCCGGTCGAACTTCAGGTGCATGAAGTACGCCATGATCATGCCGGCCTTCACGATCGACAAGCCCATCAGCAAGGTGAGCATGACGACCAGGTCGAACTGAATGTACGCCAGTATGACCTCGACCAGCGTCAGGCCGAGCAGCCAGAGCCAGACCTTGATGAACAACCCTCTGTGTGATTCTGCTTCTGCGGACATCGTGTGCTCCCCTTACGAAATCTTCGTAGACATCAGATAGACCAGCGGGAAAATGAACATCCAGACCAGGTCGACGAAGTGCCAATAGAGCCCGCTGACTTCCACGTCTTCCGCGTCGTACTTGCCTTTCTTGAAACCGATGGCGATGATCCCCAGGTAGACGACGCCGATCGCCACGTGGGTCATGTGCAGGCCGGTCAGCGTAAAGAACGTGCCGCCGAACAGCGGCGTGCCATAGGGGTTGGTGAGCGGCGTAACGCCCTCGTGAATTAAGTGCATCCACTCGTTCACGTGCAGCACGATGAAGATTACGCCGCCCAGCGCCGTCGCCCACGTCCATTTCGCGGTGGCGCTCCGGTCGCCGCGGTGAGCGGCGTCCACGGCGAACACCATCGTCAGGCTGCTCGAGAGCAGCACCAGCGTCATGAGCGACGAGAAGATGATCGCCGGGTAGAAATCGAACGGCGTCGGCCACTCGTTGGCCGCGCGCACGTAGCTGTAGGTGATGATCAGCGCCGAAAAAGTGAGCGCATCGGAGACGATGAACAGCCACATCCCCAGCTTCTTGTGGCCAACCGCGAACGGGGATGCGCCGCCGCCCCAACCAGCTTCTACGGTGGCGCCCGCTGAATGAGAATCCGACATGGAAAAACGATTACCTCCAGAACGTGAGCAAAAGCAACAGGTAGACCCAGAGACCGTCCATGAAATGCCAATAGATCGCGGTCGCTTCCACGGTGGCCCGGCGCGTGACCCAGACGGCGGGGCTCCAGACGCGGAATACCGCGTAGGAAAGAGCCAGGACGCCGCCCAGGATATGAGCGGCATGGGCCGCCGTCAGCAGGTAGAAGAAAGAGCTGCTGGGGTTCGATGCCAGATAGACACCCTTGTCCGCCAGCGCTCGCCAGCCGATCCACTGGGACACGATGAACAACGCGCCCAGGACCAACGTAACGGCGAGCCAGCGGCGCAGGCCATCCTCCGCCCCGCTGCTCAGCAACCGCTTCGCCTTCTCTATGGTGTAGCTGCTGGCGAGCAGCAACGCCGTGCTCAGCCACAGGATGCGGGGAAGGTCGAATGGCGCCCAGTCGCCGCTGATGCCGCTGCGCACGACCATGGCGCTCGTGAAAGCCGCGAAGACCATCACGATGCCGGCGATGCCGACCCACGCGCCCAACTTGTAACGAACAACCGCCTCCGCGCCGGGATCGGGCCTGCGGTGCCCGTCGTCGTCGTGGTCCGGGGGCCACGCCGGGGGGAATCCCCCGCCGCCCGTGTCAGGGCGGGGTGGCTCGATCTTTTCGCCTTCAACCACAGGCGGTGGTGCGAGTGTGGTGGACATGCCCCTTTAATCGCCCGCTGCCTGTTGATACACCATGTCGTCGGAGTTGCACTGCATGGCGTAGTCCCGTTTGGCTTTCGGCAGACTGAAGTCGTAGGCGCCCCGGTAGACGGTGGGAATCTTCCCGGCGAAGTTGTCATACGGCGGCGGCGTGGGGACGGCCCACTCGAGCGTGGTCGCTTCCCAGGGATTGTCGTCGCTGCAGACCTTGCCCTTGAACAGGCTCCAGACCAGGTTGAACAGGAAGATCAATTGCGCCGTGATGGTGATCATGGCGGCGATCGTGATGAAGTAATGAATCTCGGCCGAACCGCCCGCGGCAAGGTAATCGACGCCGGTGATCTCCGCGTAGCGCCGGGGATGCGGCAGCATGCCGAGGTAGTGCATCGGGCCGAAGATGGCGTACACGCCGAGGAAAGTGAGCCAGAAGTGGACCTTGCTCAGCCCTTCGTTCATGAACCGGCCGAACATCTTCGGGAACCAGAAGGTCAGGCCGGCGAACATCCCGAAGATGGCCGCCACGCCCATGATCAGGTGGAAGTGCGCCACGACGAAGTAGGTGTCATGGAAGAACAGGTCCACCGTCGGCTGGCCCAGGAAGATGCCGCTCAACCCGCCCGTCACGAACAGCGAGACGAAACCGACGGAGTAGAGCATCGGCGAGGTGAAGCGAATCTTGCCGCCCCATAAGGTTCCGATCCAGTTGAAGGTCTTGATCGCCGAAGGAACGCCGATGCACATCGTCAGCACGGAGAAGACGAACGCGGAGTAGGGGCTCATCCCGCTCATGAACATGTGGTGGCCCCAAACGACGAAACCGAGTCCGCCGATCGCCGCGACCGCGTAGACCATGACCTTGTAGCCGAAGACCGGCTTGCGGGCGAAAGTGGCCAGGATGTGCGAGGTGACGCCCATGCCCGGCAGGATCGCGATGTAGACTTCCGGGTGGCCGAAGAACCAGAACAAATGCTGCCAGAGGATCGGCGAGCCGCCGCTGCGGTCGATGAGCTGATCGTTGATGACCAGGCCGGCCGGAATGAAGAAGCTCGTGCCCAGATTGCGGTCGAGAAGCAGCAGCACGCCCGCGGCCAGCAGCACTCCGAAGGCCAGCAGGCCCAGAATCGCCGTCACGAACCAGGTCCAGACCGTGAGCGGCAATCGCATCATGGTGAGGCCCTTGGCGCGAAGCTCGAGCGTCGTGACGATGAAGTTCAGCGCGCCGAGCAGCGACGCTACGCAGAACAGCGCGATGCTGATGATCCACCAGTCCTGCCCGGTCCCGGCGATCACGGCCGAGTCGAGAGCGCTGAGCGGCGGATAGGCCGTCCAACCCGAAATCGGCGCGCCGCCTTCCACAAAAAAGGCCATCATCAGCGCGCAGAATGAAAGAAACGTGGTCCAGAACGACAGCATGTTGAGCCGCGGAAACGCCATGTCGTTGGCCCCGATCTGGATCGGCAGGACGTAATTGCCGAAGCCCCCCTGCGGCGCCGTCGTCAAGACCATGAAAACCATCATGGTGCCGTGCATCGTGAGCATCGACAGGTAGAACTCCGGTGTCATGATGCCGTCCGGCGCGCCGACCGGGAACAAGTCGCCGAGCAGGGGAACTGCCTGCTCGGGCCACACCAGCCGCAAACGAATCAGCAACGACAGAGCCATCCCGATGAACACAGCCACGACCGCCAGCATTACGTATTGAATGCCGATGACCTTGTGGTCGAGGCTGAAGATCCACCTCGAGATAAAGCTCTTTGGCTCGGGATGGCGATGAACTTCTACGTATTCCGCAACTTCATTCATGGATTGCTTCTCCAGAGGTTCGCCCCGTGACCACCCTTCGGAACTACTGCAGGAACGAGGCCTGCTCCGCCAGCCATTGCTCGTAGTCGGCCTGTTCCATCACGTCGAGATAACTGCGCATCTTGTAGTGGCCGAGGCCGCATAGCTCCGAGCATGCGATTTCATACGTGCCCACTTTGTCCGGCTTGAATCGAAGCCGGCCGTCGATACCGGGCACCGTGTCGAGCTTGAGCCGCAGCTCCGGCACGAAGAAATTGTGCAGCACGTCCTTGGTGCGCAGAATGACTTCGATCTCCTTGTCGACGGGCACGGCCATGCGCGGGACCACGATGTCATCCTTTCCGTCGGGATTTCCGCGATCGACGCCGAGCGGATTGCCCAGCGAATCGTCGATCAGATTCACGTCAAGCGGACCGAACTTGCCATCGGGGCCGGGATAGCGGATGTTCCAGACAAACTGCTGTCCCGTTACCTCGACGACCTCCCTGTCGGGCGAGCCCGGCTGCGTCGCCGCTTCAGCGAACCGCGCCTCGGCCCAGGCGGTGTAGCCCATGAACACCAAGCCGACGAAGAGCACCGTGGCCGCGGACGTCCAAAGCAGCTCCCAGCGGTCGTTCCCGGTGGTGTACTCGGCGGGCTCGGAACGGTCGCGGCCGAACTTGAGTACGGCATAACCCAACGCCAGGTGCGCCAGGATGAAAACAACGCCCGTGACGACGAAAGTCAGCGCCATTTGGCCGTCAACGAGGCGGGCATGGTCGGTGATGGGGTCCGGCATCCACCACGTCTTGGCCACAAAGGGTATGGTTAACGCAACGCAGATCAACCAAATCGCTACTGCCAGCAGGAAGTTCGTCAATCGAATTTTCACCACGAAAGGAGCTACAAGAAGGATACAGATCAGCCAGATCGCCAGGGCAACAATGAGGACCATGGATCGAATTCACCCCTGCGCCATCGAGCGGCGGCGCGGTTCGAGCAAGACTTACTCATGGTACAAGGATCGTATAGTGTAGCAACTCGGGAACAAGGTGTTCAAACGCACCCATCCGAGTTGCGTCAGGAGACCAGCGTGAGAGGATCAGGAACACGAGTTGGCGGCGCGGCGGCGGTTCTGACGGCCTTGGCGCTGTGCGTCACGGCCTTGCCGGCCGACGTCGTCGAGCAGGGACCGAAGGACTCGGCTCCCTCGGGGCTGCTGGCCGGAGCCGCGCGGGCGGACATCACGCCTCCTGTCGGCATTGCTCAACTGAACTGGGGATCTCAGACCCACATCCGCTCCGTCGGCAACGACCCCGCGGGCATGGTGGCGACGGCTCTGGTCGTGGCCAACGGCGGAGACAAGTTCGCGATGGTCGACCTGGACGCGCTCCGCGTCGAGCCCTTCGAAGCTGCGATCGACCGGGCGGCGAAGGAGACCGGCATTCCTGCGAACCGCATCCGGCTGGCCGCGACACACACGCACGCCGGTCCGAATCTGTCGGCTGCGAAGGGCCCCGCGGGCATTGACCTTTCCGAGCAGTTGGACATGATCCAACGCTACCGGGAGCAGGTTATCGACAAGATTGTGGGCATCGTCATCGAAGCGAACGCCCATCTCGAGCCCGCTCACATCTACGGCGGGCGCGGCGCAGGGACCATCAATATCAACCGGCGCTTCCGGGCGAGCGGTGAAGATCCGCCCGCGGTGGGACGCAACACGGACGGTTTCGTTGACCGCGAGCTCGTTGTCTTCCGCATCGACGACGCGGCGGGCAAGCCCATCGCCGTGCTCGCCAACTACCAGTGCCACGGCACCGTCCTCGCCTATGAGAACAAATTCGTGTCGCCCGATTGGCCCGGAATGACGCGCAAGGTCGTCGAGCAAGCATTTCCTGGCGCGCTGTGCCTGTTCTTTCAGGGCGCCGCCGGCAACCAGGGCCCGATCGAGGGATTCACCGGGGATCTGGGTGTGGCGCACCGCTTGGGGGCTACGCTGGGGCACCAGGTCGCCGCGCTGGCTTTGGGCATCGAGACCGTTCGCCGGGAGCCGGCGTTCGAGGGCTTTGTGGAATCGACGGCCTATCAGGCGAAGCAGCATTGGCGGGTCAAGGGTCCCCGTGATGCGGCGCTCCGGTTCACACGCAAAATGATCGACCTGCCGCGCCGCGAGTACTCCCAGGAGGAAATCTCGGCGATGGCCGCCCGGGTGGAGGATGCGAAGCAAAAGCTGGCGGACGCCAACGCTTCCGGCGACGACTGGAAGAAGCACCAGACCGGGGCGCGTCTGCGGCGTTTCAGCGACCTGCTCGAGAAATGGACGCAACCGCCGGACCCCGCGCCCGTCCAGCTCGAGGTGCAGATTCTCCGCCTGGGTGAAGTCGCTATTGTCGCCATGCCGGGCGAGCAGTTCGCCGAGATCGGCGAGGCGATCAAGAAGGCTTCACCTTTCGCCTACACGATGTACGCCGGATATTCCAGCGGCGCGGGCGGCGGCTACATGCCGACCGACGCCGAATACGCATTCGGCGGCTACGAAGTAGAACGCGCGCCGTACGGCAAAAGCGCCGCCGACAAGCTGATCCGCGAGACGATCGCCATGTTCGAAGATGTGAAGTAATCGCATATGCCTACGCGCCGGGACTTCCTCAAGACTTCACTCGCCGCGGGACTCACGCTCCCGGGCGCCGCAGCACAGCGAACCTCCACGGACACCCTGCGGCTGTGGGCTTTCAGCGATGCCCATGTGGGCAGCGACCGCCGCTACGGGAACCGCGAGAGCCTGGTCGAGGCCGTTCAGCAATCGGAGTTCGGTACGCCGGACGGCGCGCCGCCGTTCGAATGGGACCTGGCGGTCGATCTCGGCGACCAATCGGGGGCGCAGCACCTGCCCGGCGACGATGAAGGGGCCGAGGTGGTTCGACAGTTTACGAAAGGCTTGCGGGAGCACAAGCGCGAGGACGTCTACAGCGTTTGCGGCAACCACGACCGCTCGGGCATCGACGAGCCGAAGAACTGGTGGTGGCGCAAGTGGCTCGACCCGATGGGCGAGTTCACCAGGTTCTCGGGCGTCGACGCCTCGAAGCGCACCTACCCGACGTCAGGAACCTGGGAGCGCTACTCGTTGCAAGTCGGCAACGTGCTGTTCCTGATGATGAGCGACATCAACGAGCCGACGCAGCGTCCCGGACGCGACCTGCTCGGAGGCAATCCCGGCGGGGTGGTTTCGGGCGAGACGTTCGCGTGGTGGAAGAACATGGTCGAGGCCAACCAGGACAAGATCATCGTCTCGACGCACCACTACATGCTCAAGAACACGACCGTCGCGTCCGGTGAGTGGGAAGGCATGCGCAAGGGTGCGAGCGGTCTGTGGCGCTCGCACTACCACGGCTACAAACCACTCGGGACGCCCCGGGGCGCTTCGTATCTCTATTGGGTGGACAGCATGCCCGACGCCCAGGCGTTCGAGAAGTATCTGGAGGCGCATCCGGGCGCGATCGACTTGTGGCTCGGCGCCCACACGCACACCTACCCGGACGACACCTACGGCGGAAAGTCCCACGTCGAGACGAGATGGGGCGTGCACTTCGTGAACGTGTCGGCGCTGGCGCGGCATCACGCGCGGCTGACGACGGTGCCGATGAGCCGCTACTTCACGTTTGCGGGGAATGAACTGCGGGCGCGGTGTTACCTGCACACCTGTGACTATGCGGCTTCGGGCTGGTATCCGAAGGCAGAGCGGAGGCTTCGTTTGCGGAAGGCTTTCCGCTGGTAGCGCCATGTTGCCGGCTCCGGCTTGCTTCGACGCCGCCTGCCGCTCAGCGGTGGCGAAGGCGATGCTTCGAGGTTCGAACCCATCGTGTACTGCGCTCTCTTGCCGCACCGCTGTTGGACCAACCCGCCATGCCTGAGACAACCCGCTGTGGTTGGGCGAACGCCCCGCTGCTCGACCATTATCACGACACCGAGTGGGGCGTCCCGCTTCACGATGACCGGCTGCTGTTCGAACACCTCGTCCTCGACGGCGCGCAAGCCGGGCTGAGCTGGCTCACCATCCTCAGGAAACGCGCCGGCTACGCCAAGGCTTTCGAGAACTTCGAGATCCGGAAGGTCGCTCGCTTCCAACCGGAGCGCATCGAGAAGCTGGTGCTCGACCCGGGCATCGTGCGAAACCGGCTCAAGATCGAGTCGGCGGTCAACAACGCGCGCAGGGTCCTCGAAGTGCAGGACGAATTCGGCAGCCTGGACGCCTACCTGTGGCGGTTCGTCGATGGACGCGTAATCCAGAACCGCTGGCGGAGTTGGCAGGAGACGCCCGCCACCAGCAAGGAGTCCGACGCCATGAGCAAAGACATGAAGCGACGCGGCTTCAAGTTCTGCGGGTCGACGATCTGCTACGCGATCATGCAGGCCACCGGCATGGTGAACGACCACGTGGTGGACTGCTTCCGCCACCAGGAACTACGGCCAATGAAGTGCTGAGTCTGCTGCCGCCTGTCTGTTAACCGAACGCTCGTCTCAAGCGTTCTAGTTGTGTAAACCAGACAGAGAGCCGTCGGACTCGGCGGCAAAGGAGCCGAAATGCCTTTCATGGGAGCAGGTAGCATCATCCCGATGCTCATTCCGCTGGGAGCGTTTGTCATGGTGGTCTTCATCGCGTGGTTTGACAGCCGCCAGAAGCAGGCCAGAATCAAGGCGCGCGCGGACTTCAACAAGCAACTCCTGGACAAGTTCGCATCCTCACAGGAACTCGTTGCGTTTTTCGGACAAGAGGGCAGCGAACGCTTCCTCGACGAAATGTGGTCAGAGAAACAGCATGGTCCAAAAGAGCGCATCCTGGGAATCATCATCCCCGGTTGCATCATCACGTCGATCGGCATCGGCTTCCTTTTGCTGAGCACGAAGACGCCCGGGTTGCGGATCGCCGGGGTCACGATATTCACGGCTGGTATCGGCGTACTCATCGCCGCCGCCGTCTCGTACAGGTTCTCGAAGGCGTGGGGGCTGATGAACGGGAAGGACCGATCGCGTGGCAGGCGCGAGTAGGCTCATGACGCTCGACAGCGCGGCCATGATCGAATCGTTCATCAACAGCGGAGCCGCGGCGGCCGGGCCGGGAGAAGATGCCTTGACCACACCCCTCCAGGCAATCGAGGAAGCGGCGTTTCACCGCCTCTACGAGCAGCTTGCGCCGGCTCTCCGGGCCTACGTTCTCCGGATCTGCGAAAAAGCCGATCTTGCGGACGACGTTGTGCAAGATGCTTTTGTCAAGTACCTGCGGACCCCTATCCGAGAGATGGACGAGACCGCCGCCAAGGCGTACCTTTATCGCATCGCGACAAATCTGGTAAACGATCATTGGCGCCGCCGCGAGCGTGAGCGAAAATGGAGTTGGAAGGCGATCTTCCGCAAACCGGCTGAGGCCAAGCTCGACTTGCGCGGCGACATGGCGCGGCAGTTCGGCCGCCTTGCCCCTCGCGAGCGAGCCCTCTTGTGGCTGGCGTACGTGGAAGGATTCGATCACGAGGAGATCGCCCGGGTCCTGAAGGTCAGACCCAAGAGCATAAGAGTCATGTTGTTTCGAGCACGCAAGAAACTGCGCAAGCTGCTTGACTCGGAAGGGACGGACATGCAATGAGCAACTCTTCACACCCTTCGGATGCCGACGTTGCTCGCTGGATGCAGACCCTGGCGGAGGAGTCTCCAACCAAGGGATCCCTGCCGGATCCTCACCTGCTTTGGCTGAAGGCCCGCCTTGAGGAGCGGGCCGAGCGGAACGAGCGGGCGCTTCATCCGATTGCGATTGCGAAAAAGATTGCGGTCGCCATCTTTGCGCTTCTCGGCAGCGCGGGCCTGATCGCCATCGCGCAGCATGCCGAAACCTGGGTTACGCAGGCTCCCGAGCCCGCCATCTTCGCGTGGGCGGTCGCCGGTGTCTGTTTCATCGCCATCGGCTTCGCCTTCATCCTGAAGCCCCTCCTGAGCGGCGACTAGCAGGCAAGTTGAACGAGCGCCCCGGCGTCATTGACGAATACCCATGAGACCATTGCGAATCGGAACCGCCCAGTTCGAAGCCCGCGACGGCGACAAGGACTACAACCTCAGCCGCATCGCCGCCCTCGGCCGCCAAGCCGCCGAAGACAAGGCGGATCTCGTTTGTTTTCATGAGTGCTCGATCCCCGGCTATACGTTCCTCGAGAATCTCTCGCGCTCCGACACCGAGGCTCTGGCGGAGCCGGTCCCGGACGGGCTGTCCGTCGATCGATTGATCGAGTTGTCCCGTGATCTGGGAATCGCGCTCGGCGCCGGGCTCGTCGAGCAAGAGGGCGGGCAACTCTACAACACCTACGTCGTGGTCTCGCCGGAAGGTTTCGTCGCGAAGCACCGCAAGATCCATGCCTTCATCAGTGAGCATGTCTCGAGCGGCGATTCCTACACGGTCTTCGAACTGCTCGGCGCGAAATTCGGGGTGTTGATCTGCTACGACGTGAACCTCCCCGAGAATGTCCGTCTGACGGCGATGATGGGCGCGGAGATTGTCCTGATGCCGCACGTTACGGGATGTCTGCCGAGCCCGATGCCCGGCCGCGGGAAAGTCGCGCCGGAAGTCTGGCGCAACCGTGACACCGACCCCGTGACCTGCCGCCAGGAGTTCGATGGCCCCAAGGGGCGCCGCTGGCTGATGAGATGGCTTCCGGCGCGGGCCTATGAAAACGGGGTCTACGCCGTCTATTCGAATCCGATCGGAGTCGAGGGAGACACGATCAAGCCCGGCGGTTCGATGATCCTCGACCCCTTCGGGGAAGTCCTCGCCGAGTGCCGGAAACTAGGTGATGAAGTCGTCATCGCGACTTGCGACCCGGCCAAGCTCGCGGTCGCGCCGGGGCGTGCGTATATCCGAGCGCGGCGGCCCGCGCTTTATGGCGCGATGACCGCGCCCAATCCACACCTGGGGCGCTCCGGCCGCCCCGAAATCTGGTGGAAGAAACACCGCTAGGAGTCTGTCCCCCTTTTCTGTGGGACAGACTCCTGGACCTTCCGAACCATCACCTATAATGCTGCATCGTAGCACCCTGTCTGACGATGTCCGTGATTGCCTGCCAGCATATTCGCCGGATGCGGGGCGGAGCGAATGCCCACTTGATGCTGGCGGATGACCGTCACTACTACGTCGTCAAGTTCCGCAACAACCCCCAACATGCGCGCATCCTCGTGAACGAGCTGGTTTCCTACGTCCTGCTGGACTACTTGCAGCTTCCGGCGCCCAGGTGGGATATCGTCGAGGTGCCCGAGGAGCTGATCGAGGGCTCTCCGGAGATGACGATGGAGGCGGGCTGGAAGAACCGGCGCTGTGAAGCGGGGCTGCACTTCGGATCTCGCTGGCCGGTCGACCTTCACAGGCGGGCGGTTTATGACTATTTGCCTTGGTCAATGATGGAGCTTGTCGTCAACTTGCGTACGTTTTGCGGGATGGTCGCTTTCGACAAGTGGGTGAGCAATGCGAACGGACGTCAAGCGATATTCTTTCGCGATCGGGCCGACCGCTGGATGCTGTCGGATGACGACTCCTCAAGGGTTGCATCCCGGTCGCTGGCCTATGCGGCGAACATGATCGATCACGGGTTTGCGTTCAACGCGCAGACCTGGGAGTTTCCCGATTCGGCCGAGCGGGGGCTTTACAGCCGCCGGGAAGTCTATCGGCATGTCACGGGGTTCGATGACTTCCAGCCATGGCTGGAAGTCATCGAAGACTGCCCCGCAAAGGTGCTCGATGATGCTGCGAAGCGCATCCCGCCGCGATGGTTCGACAACGACTTCGATGCACTCGAGGGGATGCTCGAGCAGCTCTACGCCCGGCGGAAGCGTGTCGCCGATCTCGTGAAGGACAGCAAGAACGCCGGACGCGACCCGTTTCCCGACTGGTCTCTACGAGTTGGGAGCGCCGTCGCGAGTCGAGGAGGGTGAGAGATGCAGACGAAGAGTGAGGAGTCATCACGGTATGACTTCCAATTGATTCGCTATGTGCCGAATGTTGCAGCAGCGGAGTTCTTCAACATCGGCGTATTGCTGTATGGAGAGCAATGGGAACTGCTGGACGCACGCTTCGCATCCGATTTCGGCCGCATGAACTGCCACCCACTCGTCGAGATGCCCTATCTCGAGGCGCTGCGCGAGGAGTTCGAGGAACATCGGCTGGCGGGGGATGGCTTCTCTTCCTACATCAACGAACTGTGCAAAAACCTTTCGGCATCACTCGATGTGACGTCTCCGAAGACGTTCTGGGGAGGGAACGCGCCGGCGGAGATGGATCGGTTGTTCGATACCTATGTGAAAACGCCCAAGCCGCTGAACGGCGCTGAGCACGACGAGAGCCCGCGGGCAGGGACCCGTGCGGCGCTGCGATTACGCATGGATGACAGCTTCCGGCGTCACTACCTCCTCGATGCTGAGCGGGGTTTGATGACGAATGACTCGGTGCAGTACGCTGGGCCGCGGATGCGGTTCTCCTTCGACTATTCGTATCGTCCGAACGGAGCGGCCAGGTACGTTCACGGCATCGCGGTTCGGAACGAAATCAACGACGCCACAAGACTCTCTTTTGTGTTCGAACGGTTGCAGCGTCAAAACGAAGGGTCGGCGCTGGCTGTCGTGTTGGGAGAAGGGGTGCAGGACGACACGGCCGAGCTGTTGGCGGCAAGCGGAGCGGTTAACTGGCCCGTGGCTCAGGTCGACAAGCTGGCGCTGGCGATTCGCGAGGAACTGGGACTGTAAACCGGCACAAGCGTGTCCCCTCCACAAGCGGTAATTCGCGTTAGCCTGCATTTCACCAATCGTGTCGTTGCGTTGGTGTGTTTCGTCGATCAGGCGGCCAACTCCTCGGGGCTGCCGGCTCCGTAGAAATGGAACCAGGGCGTGGCTTCCTGGAGACAGTCGTTGACGTTGTTGATGTTCTTGACGCCCTGGTCGCGCATCCAGTCTTCGAGAGCAGCGGGGCCGTCCTGGCCGTACACAGGGATTCCCTCCTTCCAGGTAGCGCGTCCGCACAGAACACCCGAGAAATTCACTCCCGCCTCCGCCGCCCAGCGCAGAGATTCCGTGTACTGCTCGTTGCTGACGCCGGCGCTGAGGTAGATAAAGGGCCGCGCGGCAAGCTCGGCAGCCTGGCGGAAGTGCTCGAAGGCCTCTTCCTTGCCGTAGGCTTTCTGCCCGGTGAATACCCCGGCCCCCTCGGCAAACGCCAGGTTGACGGGGATCTCAACCTTCAAGACGTCCACGTGGTAATGATCCTTCGAGAACTCTTGCATGCTGCCCCCGACCACGGCCGGTTTTTTCTTGGCGAACTCGAAGCCCTTCTCGTCGCCGCCCTCGGGATCGTAGCCGACAAACTCCAGAAAGAAAGGAATATCGTGGGCGACACACTCGGCGCCGATACGTTCAACCCAGGCGTGCTTCCGGGCGTTGATTGATTCCTGTTCGAAGGGCGTGTAATACAGCAGGATCTTGACGGCGTTCGCTCCCTCCTCCTTGAGGTTACGCACCGAGATGTCCGGCAGCAGAAACGGAAGCCGGCCCGGCTGCGTGTTGTCGTATCCGGACTCTTCATAGGAAAGCAGCAGGCCGGCATGGGGGTCGCGGACTTCAGCAGCAGGCAGTCCCCATTGCGGATCAAGCAGGATAGCGCTGGCGTGGGGCGTAAGGACTTTCGAGACGGCCACCTTGAACTCGGTCATCATTTCATCGGTGACATCTCCTCGGTCGATGCCTTTCGCGGCGCCAATGGCTTTTTTTAATGAGCCTCGCTGATCCATCGCGGCGGCGGCGATCACTCCGCGGTCGTTGGTGAGAGCCTTGAGATTTTCGATTTTTCCTGGGGTAAGTCTGTTGGGCATGTAACGAGCTCCTGGCTGCTGATTGGGTATCGGGTTATGGTCGTGGCGTTGCCTCGGGGTTGGAGGTCTTGAGTGCCGAGAGCCTGTGCAGGTATCTCTCGGCGAAACGGATGTCGGACTGAATCTGATGCTTCAATCTGTCGGCGGATGCGAAGCGCTTCTCTTCTCGAAGACGACGGTAGAATGCCAATCCGATTCTCTCCGGCTGCTCACCCCGCCATTCGTCGAGCACATGGGTTTCCACGGAGAGATTCTCACCATCGAAGGTCGGCCGGTAGCCGACGTTCGAGATGGATTTCCAGGTCCGTCCGCGCAAAGGGTCACATGTCATTGTGACGTAGACGCCGGTGGGAGGCAGAACCTCCGCTTCGGGTTTGAGATTCAAGGTAGGCACCGTCTCGCGGGAGCCGACGCCGTGTCCGGTGACGATGGGACCCTGGAGGCTGAAAGGACGCCCCAGAAGGCGCCGGGCGAGACCGAGATCGCCGCTCGAGACAGCCGCTCGGATGCGAGTGCTGCTGATCGGCTCACCGGCCACCTCGAGCGGGGGGACCGCCTCGGCCTGAAAGCCCAGTTCCTCGCCGAGGGCGCGGAGTCGCGTGAAGTCACCCGCTTGGCGGCATCCGAACCGGAAGTTTTCGCCAACCACCACCGCGTGTGCATGCAGACGGTCGACGACGACTCGTTGGATGAACTCCTTGGGACTGAGCGCGGCAACCTCCGGAGTGAACTTCATCACGACGCCGGCGTGGAAGCCCAACTGCCGGAAGCGCCACAGCCGCTCGACGGGCAACGTCAGAAGCGCAGGCGCCCTGTCGGGGCGTACGACTCTTGTCGGGTGGGGATCGAAGATGAGAGCCAAGGCCTCCAACTGGAGTGTCGACGCCAGCCCCCGCGTGCGGTCGAGGATGGCAATGTGACCCCTGTGCACGCCGTCGAAGTTCCCGATCGTGACGACAGTAGGCGGCAAGTCAGCCGGCACCTGTTCGAGTTCCCAGTACGACTTCATGTCTCTCTACGAATCGGCTCCCACGACTCGAATCCGAAGGCCATCGTGCGCCAACCGGATATGCCGGGGAAGAGACTCGTTGGTCTCACGATGCGGCAGGTCATGGCAGATGTGCGTAAGGAAAGCACGCTTCGGTTGGAGACGCTCCGCCCAGGCGATGGCTTGTGATACGGAGGTATGCATGGGATGCGGCTCATGGCGAAGCGCATCGAGAAAAAGCACGTCGAGCTTCTGGAGCTTCGCCAGCGATTCCTCGGGGATGTCACTGTGGTCGGTGAGATAGGCCGCTCGCCCGAATCGGTAACCCATCACGGTCAACGGGCCGTGCCGAATCGGGATCGGCTCGAACAGCATTCCGAACAGATCGACGGCCGCACCGTTAAGCTCATGGCCCGCAACGCGAGGAACACCGCCTGGATGAAGGGCTTCTCCCTCGAAGGCGTACGGGAACACGCGCCGAAGACTGCGGAGGGTTTCCGGCATGCCGTAGATCGGGATGCGCTCCGAGCGGCCGTAGTTAAAGGGGCGAAGGTCATCCAAACCCATGATGTGATCGGCGTGGGCGTGCGTGTAGAGGACGGCGTCGAGCCGCGTGATACCGGCGCTGAGAGCCTGTTGGCGCAGGTCTGGGGTCGTGTCAATCAGGACGTTTCGTTCCCGGCCGGCCTCCGAAAACGTCACGAGGATTGACGGGCGCAGTCGTTTGTCGTGGGGGTCGTCGGATCGGCACACGGCGCATCGGCATCCGATCGTGGGGACGCCCACGCTCGTGCCTGATCCGAGGACCGTGATCTGGGAATCGGTCAACATGACCAGATTGGGTGAGCGCGTCCGGCGGCGGGCAGGTTGCAACAGCCCGCCCCCGCTCGCCTAACCTTTGGCCTTCTCGTTGATTTCGTTCACCCGCTGTACGTAGCGAAACCGCAATTCGGTCAAGGTGTTGTCGAGCCTCCGGGACTCCTCCAAACTGAGGTTCCCTTTCGTTTTCTCCTTGAGCACGGCCAACAGATCAATGGTGTGGCGGGCCATGTCGAGATTGGGCGGTGGCGCGTTGTCGTCGTTGGGAGCGGTCAACTCCATTTGCGCCTGCACTCCAAGGGACATGACGAGTAGTTCGAAGCTGGCCGCTGGAAGCGGCGGTGGAGACGCGGCCGATTTTGCCGCGCTTTCGCGCTCTTCCGCCGGCTCATCCGTTGTCTCGGCGGCAACGGATTCTTCCGTTGCGGCAGTCTCCTCCTGGTCCAAGGGCTCGCCGTCGGCCGAGAAGCGTCTGCGATCGCTCACCTTGATCGACGGGTTTTCCGAGTCGTCGCTCATCGGGACTTATTTTAACAACGACTGGTTGAGGAGTCGGCAGGCGAGGCCGCTGCGCCGGCTTGAGGTGCATGCAGTTGATTGCGTGTTGTCGAACAGCCGTTCGGCGGAAAATTGGGGGCCTTGTTATATGCTTATTTGCAGATGCGGATGGCTTTATTCATTCCCCGTCTCCGCTCCCGAAGTGGTTTGGCCAAGGCGGCGGTGGTGACGGCAGCGTTGACCCTGGTGACTTTGTTGCCGTCAGCGGCCGGACAGGGGCACGATCCTGAAGGACCTCCTCAGGCCGGACCGGCTGAAGTGTTGCCTCTCGAAAATGTCGAGCCGGGAATGCAAGCGACAGCCTGGACGGCGTTCGTGGGGACGACTCCCGAGCCGATACCGGTAGAAGTGATCGGGGTACTGAGGAATACTTGGGGGCCGGGGCAACACATCATCTTGGCTAAGCTGGGCGGCAAGGCGGCGCGCACGAATGTCGCTGGAGGCATGAGCGGCAGTCCGGTCTATCACGACGGCAAGCTGCTGGGGGCAGTCTCACTGCGATTCAGCACTTTCTCGCCGGATGCTGTAGCCGGGATCACACCGATCGATCTGATGCTCGAGATCAATGAGTTCGACGCCGGCCGGCCGATCGATACGAAGATTGCCGGGGACTCGAAGGGAGCAGCGGCCGGTTCCCTGGCTCTGGCGGCGCCGACCCCGGATGCGGGAAAGCACGGGCTCGCCGAACGGGTCTGGAATGCGTCTACGGCCGAACTTCCGGCGGACTCCTACATGATGCCGATCGAGACGCCGCTGACTTTCTCCGGCATGGAGCCCGCAGTGGTGGATGCGTTCGCCGGGTTCTTCCGCGAGTCGGGTGTTCGCGTGATGCAGGGCGGAGCCGTGGGCGCCTCGGCCGGCTCTTCGCGAGTGACCGGCGCAGGTGCTCTGAATCCGGGCGAGCCAATTGCGGCTGTACTGATCTCCGGAGATTCGTCGGCGACCGCACTGGGTACGGTTACCTACAACGACGGGAAGCGGGTCCTCGCCTTTGGCCACCCCATGTTCAACATGGGACCTATCGAAATGCCGATGGCGACGGCCGACGTGCTGACCGTGCTGGCTTCCGCTTTTCGGCCGGTCAAATTTGCGAATTCGGCGCAAATCGTGGGAGCGCTCCGGCAGGACCGCCACTCCGGCATCATGGGCGTGCTCGGCGAGAACGCGACGATGATTCCTGTCCGCGTGAAGGTCAAGAGCTTTGGAGAACACGACGCCTTGATTCACCAGAAGGAGCTTCGTTTCAACGTCTTCCAGAACCAGAAGTGGACGCCGCCCCTGATGATGATGACGGTGTTCAACTCGATGTTCGGACTCAATGACTACGCACTCGAGTCGACGTTCCGGCTGAAAGGGAGCATCGAACTGCAGGGCAACCAGACCATTGACCTCCAGACGATGCAGGCGGAAACAGGTACGCTGATTCCAGCGCCGATAGCGCTGGCGGGGTGGGTCGGTGACAAGTTCAACACATTGTTCAGGAACAGCGGCGAGTTCCCGGTGTTCGAAAGCGTCAACGTATCGATCGAGCTGATGCCGCAGCGGCGCCACGCGCTGATTGAGCAGGCTTCGGTGGATCAGCGAGAGCTGAGGCCCGGCGATACCGTGACGGGGAAAGTGGTGCTGCGGCCCTATCGAGGTCAGAGTCTGACCGAATCGTTTTCCGTGACGGTGCCCCCGAATGCGCAGAAGGGCGTGCTGCGCCTGCTGGTAAGTGATGCCGTAACGCTCGACCGCAGCCGCAAGTTCGCGGTGGAACGCAACCGCCTCCTGAATCTCACCGAAACTGTGGCGGCTTTGAACCGTGAACCTGTGAACAATCGACTGTATGCGACCTTGCTGCAGCAGTCGCCGACTGCTCACCTGGACGACAAGACGTTGCCGAATATTCCTTTGTCGGTGCTCACCGTACTGAGAACGTCGAGCCGCGGACGCATGGTGATCGAGGGGCAGTCCGTTCTGGCGCAAACCTCGATGGACTTTGACTGGATCGTCAGCGGCAGCCATTCGATCACACTCCGGGTGAAATAGGGCTTATGAGATTCCAGGGCGGGTCCGCAGGAGCGGCGTTGCTGGCCATCGCCGCGCTGGTTGCGGCGCCCGTGCATTCCGAGACGACGCGGCGTTGGGAGCAGAGCGGCTATCAGGAATTCCTCAAGGGAAAAGCCAAGGACATCTCGATCCGCAGCGACGGCACGCTCATTCTCGCGCCGCGCCTTGAGGAGCGTTTTGCGCCGCCCGCCTCCTTTCTTTGGGCGCTCGCGGAGGATTCCCAGGGGAACCTATTCGCCGCGGGAGGCCCGCGGGCAAGTGTCTTTCGCATTGGTGCGGACGGACGCAAGAGCACGTTTTTCGAGCGGGACAACATCGAGGTACACGCTCTCGCGATCGACGCGAACGACAGCGTCTACGCCGCGACATCGCCTGCCGGGAAGATCTTCAAAATAGACCCTTCGGGCCGATATGAAGTGTTCTTCGATCCCGGAACGGAATATATCTGGGACTTGGCATTCGACTCCGTCGGCAACCTGTTTGTCGCCACGGGAGACGAAGGCAAGATCTTCCGTGTGACGCCCTCGGGCAAGGGTGAGGTCTATTTTGAGACAGGCGAGACGCACGTCCGTGCGCTGCTCGTCGACAGCAACGGGAGTCTGGTTGCCGGGACCGATCCGAGTGCATTGATTCTGAGGGTCTCGGAAGACGAGGACGGCGCTTCAGGGTTCGTGATGTACCAGTCCTCGAAGAAAGAAATTACCGCGTTGACTCTGGGTGCCGACAGCAGCATCTACGGAGCCGCAGTCGGCAACCGCCAGACCACCGCCGCACCCCCGCGGCGCTCAGTCGTAGCGCCGCAGGCGCCGCAGACCGGGCAGCAGCGCCCCCAAACGCAGAGCGCTCAGCCCCGAGCGCCCCGCTTGCAGACCGGGACCCCATCGGCCTTGCCCACGCGTCTGACGGGAGGCAGCGAGGTTTATCGCATTCTGCCCGACGGCGAACCGCGGAAAGTTTGGAGCTCGGGTACGGATACCGTCTACGCCTTGGGGTCGGACCCGAACGGAAAGTTGTTGTTGGCAACGGGCAATCAGGGACGGCTATTCCGGGTCGAGTCGGAGACCTTGAATACGTTAGTTGCGACGATGCCCTCCGAACAGATCACAGCCCTCCTGCATCGGCCCTCGGGCGCCGTTCTGCTTGCGACGAGCAACGCCGGGAAAATCTACGAGCTCGGACCCGAGTTGGCGGAGCGAGGTGAGTTCGAGTCCGACGTGCTCGACGCGAAAAGGTTCGCTCGATGGGGGCGCCTGGAATGGGACAACCAGTTGCAGCAGGGTGCGGAGATCACGGTTGCAACACGCTCGGGAAACTTGGCAACCCCTTCAAAGAACTGGAGCAGTTGGGGGGAGGCGGTTGGCTCTGCGGAAGGCGACCAGTCAGGATCGCCTCCGGCGCGGTTTTTGCAGTGGCGTGCCGTCCTCTCACGGCAAGGTGGCGAATCGCCCCTGCTCGATGCGGTCAGGGCTTACTACTTGCCCAAGAACGTGCGCCCGGTAATCACGCACCTGGAAGCGACGCCTCCGAACTATCGGTTTCCACCCTCGAAACCGCGTACTGCTCAGGCCAGGAATCTGGTGCTGCCCCCTTTGGGGCGGACCGTGGCGCAACGCTCTCGATCGAGTGGCCCATCGAGCGGTCCCCCGATGACGGCAGAACAAGGGCGGATGGGCGCGCGGTGGGTGGCGAAGGACGAAAACGGTGACGATCTCGTTTATCAGGTCGAGATTCGCGGCGAAGACGAGCAGAACTGGAAGATTCTCCAAGACGGTGTCCAGGAGTCCCACCATGATTGGGATGGCACCTCTTTCGCCGACGGGGTATATCGAGTTCGCGTGACGGCTTCTGACTCCCCGTCGAACACGGCGCCTGAGGCTCTGAGCGTCTCGAAGGTAAGCGAGCCGTTCACGATCGACAATTCCGCGCCCGCCATTCGAGATCTTCAGGCAGAGCACGAGGGGGGTTCTTTGCGGGTTCAGTTCGCCGCGGCGGACGCGGCTTCCCTGCTCGGCAGGGCCGAGTACTCGCTCGACGGAGGGGAGTGGGAACCGCTGTTGCCAGCCACACGACTATTCGATGCAAGGGAACTGTCGTTTGACTTTGCCACGCCGCCAGTCGAGACGGGCGAGCACACCGTGGCCGTGCGCGTCTACGACCGCTTCGACAATGTCGCGACCGGCAAGGTAGTCGTTCGCTGAACAAGCAACCCGGGGTTGCTCTGTCTACGCGGTTTCGGGCAGATACGTCGGCAGGTTGACACCCCGATAAGGTTGGAATTCTCCCCGCACCTGACAAAAGTGCAACTCGCAGTTGCGGGCGCCCCATCCATAAAGCCTCTGGACAAGCTTGTCCTTTTCCACAGGAACGACAAAGACCGGTGAGCGCCCCCGGTGTTGATCGAGCTCGCGCAACAACAGCGCGGCGGCTTGGCCTTCAGTGCGTGACACCCCCGGCCCGATCATGTTCATGGCGGGATGTCCGCAGGAAGCCAGGAAACCCTCGATGCCGCCGCCATCGTTCTCATGAACGCTGATGTGCCAGAAGCCGAGTGCGTTCTCGATGAAGTAGCGATAGTCCTGCTCGCGGGTGATTCCGCTGACTTCCCTCTCCAGCGCCAGCATTCCGGGAACATCGTCAAGCGTAGCATCCCGGACTCGATCGAGATCCGGCGTTCGGAAGTCGAGGCCGCTCTTGGGGACGGCGATCACCATGTCCTGATATGCGCAGCGAGGAACGAAACCGGCCTTGTTGTACAGAGAAAAGGAGTCGAGATTCAAAGCGCTCTGGACGAGGCGGAGCGCATTGTAGCCGTGCTGCTCGGTGTATTTGATGATCTCCTGCAGCAGAGCCCGGCCGGCGCCCTGCCCGAAGTAGTTCGGGTGGACGTTCATGATGCCGAGAGAAACGTGGTGCGCGCGCGGATGGTAGAAGCACGAACCCGCGAGCCGCCCGGTATCCGGGTTTTCTGCCACGAGCGCGCAGCCTGGATCGAGGACGCTGTAGACGTCGTAGAAAACCTCGGCAACGCGGGGGCCGCCCCGGAAGCCTGGCGGCAGGGCGTGGCTCTGGTACCAGGTGTTGATTGACGCATAGATCAACTCCGCGACCTCGTAACGGTCGTCCTCGGTCATGGGTCGGATGTACATGGGCGGCATCTCATCGTACCCGAAGGCCGACGGCTCTCAACTAGCCCCCGCACAAGTGCGGATCAATCACAGTTAAAAACCCACGTCGTGCCTTTCGTCCTAGTCCTACCTCTTCCGTACCATCGCACTGGCCTCGTTTCGACCTATCTGCGGCGAGGATCATGGGTTTTCACATCAGACGTGGTTGCGGAGCATGAGTTCCTTCGGGTGAGGCGAGAGGTAGTGCTGGTTCTCGAGATAGGCAACCTTCAATTGCCGGACATGGTGTCGCAGGAGTGTGATGGGGACGATCAGGGGTACCAGGCCTTGACGGAAGTCTTCGATCACGCTGCTCAACTCTTGGCGTGACGAGGAGTCGATCCCTTCTCTGACATAGCCCGCGGCGTGTTGAAGGACGTTGGCATGGCGTCCTCTGGTGGCCTTCTTCCGCAGAGCGGTCATGAAGCCGCTTTCATACTGATCTCGAAAAACCCGGCGGGGCTCTTGCTTGATGGTTGCAACGAGCAGGCCGAGCTGGCGGTAGTCCTTCGGCGAATGAGACATAAGCTGCAGCTTGTGATGCGTGTGGAACTCGACGACATTGCGGGTCTTCCAGCGGCCAGCGAAGAGGCTGAGCAAACGATTACGGGCGAAGACACGCTCGATGAAGTTTTCCCGTAGCTTGGGGTCGTGCAGGCGGCCTTCCTCTTCCACAGGCAAGTGGGGGAACCGCTCGAGCAGCGGGCCGGCAAAAGCCCCGATGCCTTTCTTCGCGGGCACGCCGTTTTCGTCGTAGATCGGGACGCGCTCCATGCCGCAACTCGGTGATCGTGACTTGAGCACGTAGCCGCAGAGGCTTTCCTTGGCGAGGTCTGCGAGCCGAGCGCGCACCCACTTCTGCATGACGCGGGTGTAGTCCTGACGGCTCTTGATCGCGACAAGACGGGTCCCGCCGGCCGAGCGTAAAAGCCGGAGAGATTCTCTGGGTACACCCATGCCGACTTCCAGTTCAGGGCAGACCGGCACCCATTCGACGTACCGGCCAAGGGTGTCTACGAGAAATCGGTCCCGTTTGTGTCCCCCGTCATAGCGGACCGTCTCGCCGAGCAGGCAGCTCGATATACCGATGCGGAGCGGAGTCAACGGCATCATGATCGCAGACAGGAGCCGTGGCCTGGAAGCTCGCCTATAATCGGGAAAACATGAGCATTCAGACCACGGTCGTTGGCAGCTATCCGATCCCGAGGTGGTTGTATGGCGATTCGTCGAAGACCACTTTGCGTGATGCCGTCGCGGTCGTCCTGAAGACACAAGAGCTGGCCGGAATCGATCTCGTCGCCGACGGCGAGTTGAACCGTTTCGACCCGAGCCATCCGGAAACGAACGGTATGATCGATTACTTCGTCAGCCGCATGTCAGGAGTCAAGACACGTTACTCGATCACCGACATCGAAGCATTTCGAGCCGACCAAGGGATGACCTTTCGCGCGGCGCCGGCCGGGATTGTGGAAAGCGAGATCGGGGAAGGCGTGCTCAACCTGTCGGCCGATTACGAGTTCACCCGGAAACTGACGACCAGGCCGCTCAAGTTCACTTGTACGGGACCGCACATGCTGGCGAAGACGGTGACCGACCGCCACTACGGGTCCTACGACAAGGTGTGCGCCGCGATTGCCGAGGTTTTGCGTAAGCAGTTGGAGCGTATCCCCGCTGACGTAGTGCAGGTGGATGAGGCGAATATCTCCGGCCATCCCGAGGACACCCCCTGGGCCATCGAGGCCTTGAACCATGTGCTCGACGGGATTCAAACGACGCGCGCGGTGCACATCTGTTTCGGCAATTACGGAGGACAATCGATCCAGAAGGGCTTTTGGAAAAGCCTGCTGCCTTTGCTGAACGCGCTGCATGTGCATCACTACGTGCTGGAGTTCGCCCGGCGCGGCTATGAAGAACTACCCGCACTGAAAGATCTGGACTCGAAAATCGGCATCGGATTGAGCGTCGTCGACATCAAGGACAATGAGGTCGAATCGGCGGATCTGATCGCTTCACGGATCGAGAACGCCTGTAAGGTGCTTGGCGAGGATCGGATTCAATACATCCATCCGGATTGCGGCTTCTGGATGCTGCAGAGAAGCGTGGCGGACCGCAAGATGAAAGCATTGAGTGACGGGCGAGACCTCTTCTACGACAGGAAAGAAAGCGGGGAGGAATAGCCGTTGTCAGACTCCCGCACATCCCCATGTTTGCAGCGGCTTGACAACCTGTTGTAACCGGACTACCCGCGGAGTGCGCCCAAGCTAATAGATGGTCGGCCGAACCATTTCCCACTACAAGATCCTGGCGAAGCTGGGTGAGGGCGGGATGGGTGTCGTCTACAAGGCCGAGGACACCCGCCTGGAGCGCCCCGTAGCACTCAAGTTCCTGACGCTCCATGCCGGCGCCGGCGCGGACCAGAAGACGCGTTTCGAGCGCGAAGCGCGTGCGGCGGCATCGCTCGATCATCCGAACATCTGTACGGTCTACGAGATCGACGAAGCGGAGGGACGACCCTTTATCTCCATGGCGTTCCTGCAAGGGGATACCGTTCAACAGCTCGTCGAAAAAGGACCCCTGCCGGTCGATGACGTTCTTGAACTCGGCATACAGGGAGCGAAAGGGCTGGCGGCCGCTCACGAAAAAGGGATCGTTCACCGTGACATCAAGAGCGCCAATCTGATGGTCGTTCGCGCGACGACCGGGAGCGAACCGCAGCTCAAGATCATGGACTTCGGCTTGGCGCAATTGGCGGCGGGCGCCAGCAAGCTGACAGCGGAAGGGAGCAAGCTCGGCACGGCGGCATACATGTCGCCGGAGCAAGCCAGGGGCGACAAGACGGATCAGAAGTGCGACATCTGGTCATTGGGAGTCGTTCTTTACGAGATGCTCACCGGCCGGATGCCGTTTCAGGGCGAGTATCAGCAGGCGATCATCTACTCGATCCTGCACGAGGAGCCGGTACCTATTACGGGACTCCGAAGCGGCGTCGACCTGGAGCTGGAGCGGATCGTCTTCAAGGCGCTCCGGAAAGACGGCGACGATCGCTACCAAAGCGCCCTCGACCTGCTGGTCGATCTACGTTCACTGAAAAAACGGCGTGATTCAGGCGCATCTCAGATTGAGCCACCGGCGTATGTGACAGCGGCCATACCTGCGGCGGCTTCCGTGGCGACGGCGCCCCCGGCGGCAACATCTGCGCAGGCAGCCGGCAGCGGCGCAACGCCAGAGGCCGGCATCCCGCTGCGGCGGTACGGCTTGCTGGGAGCGTTCGCTGTCGTGCTGGTTCTGTTAGGAGCGGTCGCCGTGTGGCGATGGGGCGCGTATTCGCCACGGGCACTGTCGGACCCGCCGCGAGTTACTCCCATTACAAGCGACGCCGGCTCGGAAACGTTTGCTACGTTTTCTCCCGACGGCAGCCAGGTGGCTTTCGTGTGGGACGGCCCGAATCAAGACAACCCGGATGTGTACGTCAGGCTTGTGGAAGGTGGTCAGCCGCTGCGATTGACGAATACTCCGGCTCCCGAAAGCGGCCCGGTTTGGTCTCCGGACGGCCGGTCGATCGCATTTGTGCGCCACGAGCAAAGAAGGAGCGCGGTCTATCTCGTACCGCCGATCGGCGGTGTAGAGCGCAAGGCGGCCGATGTACGACTGCGCGGTCAGGATCGGGCCAACCGATACCTGGGCTGGTCTCCGTCCGGCAAGACCCTTGCCATCGCGCAGCAAGCAGATCCGCCACCCAGCCCTCCTGCTGGGCGAGGCACCCCCGGCGAGCGGAAAGGAGCAGTCCGCGGAGGCGAATCCAGGGGGGCGAGCGTCATCGGGCTGTACTCGGTGGACTCGGGACAGATGCGGCAGATCTTTGTCGGGACGACCCCGGGAGAAGCCCGGCAGCGCCTGCACAGTCCGACATTTTCACCGGACGGGGAGCACATTGCCTTTGTCCGAACCGCGGGCCTGCTCGCCGAGGACATCTATATCACGGCGGTAGATGGCAACGGTACGGTTCGGCGAGTAACGGACGACGAGAGCAGAATCCAAGGCCTGGCTTGGGCCGCAGACGGTTTTCTCATCTTTTCTTCGGATCGCGGAGGCTCTGGACGATTGTGGAAGACACGCCCGGGCTCCGCCGGCGGGCCGATCTTGCCGCTCTTGGGTGCTGGAGAGAACGCCCAACTACCCAGCGTGGCCAAACAAGGAGGGCGCTTGGCATACACGCGAGCCGAGCGGGATCTGAACATCTGGCAACGCAACATCGGCCAGGGATCGGCAATGATGGAGCCGCGCACCGTGGTTGCCTCAACGCGAATGGACCACAGCCCGCAATTTTCACCTGACGGGAAGCGTATCGCATTCGTTTCGGACCGTAGCGGCAGCCATGAGCTGTGGGTCTCGGACTCCGACGGGGCGAACGCGTTGAAGTTGACCTCCTACGGTAGTGCCATCATCACCAGGCCAAGCTGGTCGCCGGACGGCCGCGAGATCGCGTTCCAAGTGATCGAAGGCAGCCGGTCCGAAATCGATGTCGTGGCGGCGGACGGCGCTTCGCCACGGCGGTTGACTACAGACGGCAGCGGTGGGGCCATGCCTGTCTGGTCGCGAGACGGCGAGTGGATTTACATGAATCAGCGTCAAATCGGACTGCTCAAGTTCCCCGCTCGGGGCAGCACGCAGTCTGAACCTCATCCGGTCGAGCAAGAGGGATTGTTTGCACAGGAGTCGCTCGACGGGAAGCGGCTCTACTTCTCCAAGAGGGGTTTCGGTGGAGGTCTGTGGAGCATGCCGGTTGATGGAGGCACTCCGCAGGCTTTGCCGAGAGAAGTGATGCCGGCCGGACGCGGGCGATGGGCGGTAACGGACCGAGGGATTTTCTTTGTTGACCGCGAGCGGAATCTCAAGCTTTATCACGTCGACACGGGCGAGCTGGAAACGGTCGTTACCCTCGAACCGGAAGCGATTGGTTCTTCGGGATCCGGTTTTTCCGTTTCCCCGGATGGAATGCAGGTTCTCTACGTCCGCGTAGATCGCAGCGAAGCGGACTTGATGTTGGTGGAGAACTATCGCTAACCGCCTTTTCACGCCCTTCGCGCCACCATGCGGCGAGGGATGCAGGCCGACAAAGGCCCCGGCAGTTCGGCAGCGTCCGGCCCTCCTATACTCGGAAGATGCGTCGTGTAGAGTCGAGACTGCGGGTTCGCTATGCCGAGTCGGACCAGATGGGCGTGGTCTACTACGCCAACTACTTCGTTTGGATGGAGATCGGCCGGGTGGACTATTGCAGTCAGCTCGGTTTCGAGTACCGCGACATGGAAGCGGCCGACGGCATCTTCCTGGTGGTTACCGATGCGCGATGCCGATACCGTAGGGCGGCGCGGTTCCACGATCCGATCCGGGTAGTGACTTGGGTGTCGGAATCACGTTCACGAACGATCCGGTTCTCCTACGAGATTCGGCATGCGGAGGATGATCGACTGCTCGCGACCGGAGAGACGCTCCACACGGTTTGCGACCGTGACGGCAAGACCGTACGGCTGCCGGAAAAGTATCGGCCGTTCTTCCCTTTGACGAGCACCGCATAGCCCGTTTTCTCGCTGCGTGGAGAGAGAAGAGGGCTTTAGCCTGCATTTCTCACCACCCGACGGTCGTAGCACGCGATACGACCGCCAGGGCTTCGTTGCGCTTGCTTACCGTGCTCGACGTACCGTCAAGTACGCCTGCGCGCGGCAAGCGGCTCGCGCCTCGTCCTGACGGCCCTCTCACCCACTTCGCCTCGCCACGTGGTGAGAAATGCAGACTAGGGCCTGTTAACACTAACCGGCAAGAATGTTTTATAATAGGGCATGGAGATC
>JAPPLB010000166.1 GCA_028819575.1 Bryobacterales bacterium
CCTGCGCGCGCCAAGCGGCTCGCGCCTCGTCCTGACGGCCCTCTCACGCACTTCGTCTCGCCATGTGGTGAGATATGCAGGCTAGACGGGGATCGATCCGGTGGCCCAACCTGAGCATCCGGATGCGATGTGCGGCCTGAACGAGATGAGCCGGAAGCGCAAAAAGGTGACTGGATTGCTTCCATCGATTACAATCAAGCCAACTTACCCACGGAGGTTCCTCTATGCATTCCCGACGATCCTTTCTTGCCGCAGCGGCAGCGGGCAGCACACTCGCCGGTTCGCGGCCCTTTGCGCCATTGATGAGCGCGGCGCGCACGAAGTCCTACTCCCACGCGGAACTGGAAGCGAAAGTCAAGCGCCGCGACTTCTCGGGGCTCACCAAGCGTGATCTGCCTACGCCGAACCTTGTCCTCGACAAGGATGTCTTCGACAAGAATCTCAAGACGATGGCCAAGCACTGCAAGCAGAACGACTTCGATTTGCGGTCGCACGTGAAGGTGCATCGCAGCCCGGAGATCGGCATGCTGCAAATCAAGTCGGGGGCGCTGGGGTTGTGCTGCGCGACGATCTCGGAGTGCGAGGTGATGATGGATGCCGGCGCACCGGGGATTCTGTGGACGTGCCAGCCGGTCGGCCCCAACAAGTTCAGCCGCATCGTGGCTCTGACGAAGAAAGACCCGACCTTCATGTTCGTCGTCGAAGACCCGATGATCGTGGATCAGCTCGAAGAACTCGCCGCCGCCGAGAAAGTGACGTTCAACGTAGTCGTCGACATCGACGTGGGAATCGGCCGGCAGGGGGTGATGCCCGGCGAGGAAGGCCTGGAACTGAGCCAGCGCGTGATGAAGGCCAAGAACCTGAAGCTGACCGGACTGATGGGGTATTCCGGAGCTGCCTCGCATGCCAAAGGCTGGAAGCACCGCTGGGACGTGTCGAACCATGAGGTCGACAAGCTGATGGAGTCAGTTCACCTGTGCCGCAAAGCGGGCATTCCCGTGGGCATCGTAACCGGGGGCAGCACCGGCAGCTACAACATCGACAGCCAACGCAAAGACGGCTTGACGGAGTTGCAGGCCGGTTCATACGCCCTGATGGATTCCAACTACAGCCGCATCGGCAGCAAGGACGGCGACGAGACGTACGATGACTTCGGGCTGGCGTTGACCGTGCTTACCACCGTTATCAGCAAGCACTATCCGAAGAAGGTCGCCGTTGACGCCGGCAACAAGTCGATGACGCAGCCGACGGACATGGTCAAGGGCCGGCCCGAGTTGCGCGTGCAACGGGCCGGCGCCGAATACGGCCGTATCGAATGGGACGAGACTGATCGGGAGCCCAAGCTGGGCGATCAACTCGAGATCGTGATGTCGAACCTCGACATGAGCGTCAACTGCTTCGACCGCATGTTCGTCTGCAAGGGCGATCAGGTGGTCGATGTGTATTCGGTGCTGGGCCGGTCGGGGCCGTCGCAACGCTAGGGGTCAAGCGTTGCGACCACCGCTTCCTGGAAATCGCCGCGGCACGACTTGTTCCCGAATCCGATGGCGTCTCCCTCAAGACGTTCCCGTACGGAACAAGTACGTCTTGCGGTGCCGTGATTCGACTCCCCGACCATGCAATGGTCTTGCCGCTCCTTGTTGACGCCGCAAAGGAGACGGCTGATCCTCAACGGTTATAGAACGGGGTCGGTCCACGCAACTTCCGCCAGACCCGGTCACAAGCCGCAAGCTGCTCCGGAGTCAAGGCTTCGGTTTCCAGCGCCGCCAGATTCTGCTCGAGTTGATCCAGCCGCGACGCTCCCACGATAATGCAATGCGCTTGCTTTTGCCGTAAGAGCCAGGCGAAGGCAAGCTGCACCATGCTGATTCCGCCTTCTTTCGCTATCTCCTCCCATTCGGAGACAGCTTCGAAGTAGGGATCGTGCCAGTAGCGTTTCAAATACATCTCATTACCGTCGAAGCGCGTACCTGGCAGCGGAGCCTCCCCTTTCCTATGCTTACCCGTCAACAGCCCCCCACCCAGCGGGTTGTAGCAGACATTACTGATTCCCACTTTGTCGGTAAAGGGCAGATATTCCTGCTCGATACCCCGCGCCGCCAGGTTATACATGGGTTGCGCAATCCAGGGCTTCTCGTAACCCCTCTTTTCGCATATCCCATGCATTTCGCAGAGTTGCCAAGCGCTGTAGTTTGACGTAGCCGGATAACGAATCTTGCCTTCTCGCCGAAGTTCCTCCATTGCATCCAGAGTGTCTTCTATAGGCGTATCGTAGTCGGGCTGATGCAGGTAGTAGATGTCGAGATAGTCCGTATTCAACCTGCGCAGGGATGCTTCAACACCTTTGCGAATCGCCTCACGAGATAGACCAACGTATTGCGGCGGCTTCCCCATCGCTCCCCGGACCTTACTTGCCAGTACGATATCCTTGCGCCGGGCACCGAGAATGCGGCCTAACATCTCCTCTGAGAGCCCCTGGTTATATATGTTGGCCGTATCGAAGAAATTGACCCCCGCATCCAAGCAGCGGTCCACGATTCGAGCCGACTCATCCAGGTCGGCCTGGGAGCCGAAAGTCATCGTTCCCATACATACACGTGATACTTCCAGGCCGGTATGGGCGATCTTCTGTTTGTCCATCGAGTCCAAAACTCCTTTTTTATTTTTTTGTGGTTGTAAGGAGGGATTTCATGTTAGCATTGGTATGTTATGTCTGATGCACTTGCGATATTGATCGCTGAAAGAGATCGCTTGAACCGTGCGATCGAAATTCTTCAGGGTGAATCCACACCCACACCCAAACGAGGACCCGGCCGCCCACCGGGCACGAAAAACAAAGAGACAAAGAAGCGCGTCCGGAAGCCGATGAGCGCCGCCAAACGGCAAGAGGTCTCCGAACGAATGAAGCAGTATTGGGCTGAACGCCGCAAGACACAAGCGACCGAAGAATAGAAAGGCTTCCCAAGGCCCCTCCATCCAACCGGTCAGTGCTAACCAGTTGATCGATGCACCCAGATCGGGCTTGACCAAGCCTGGTGACCGTCGTCTTGCGTCACAACGACATAGATCGGGTTATCTCGACCTGTCGCAAGTGCGACCGTGCTCTCGAACCGGCACGTTCGATAAGGATTGGTCTCGGGCATCCGAAAGGCCCGGACACGCCGGCCCAGCTTACCTGCCTCATAAGCGCGGTCTTCCACGCCGACTTCCCGCAGCGGTATGTCAAACTCGACGAGTTCCGTCCGGAACCGCAGATTCCCGCACTGAGGATCAGCCACCACGGCGTCGAAGCCGGCGAAGTTACCCGTAGTGCCGGACCGCCATCGCAAACCGTCCCTGCCGACCCGATCCAGTGACTTGTCCGGGTTGAAGAAGTTAATGGGCCGGGCGGCGACGATTCGGTTGTCCTCAAACCGCGCTTCTCCATCCCAAACGGTCTGCCGGAACCGTCCTCGATACTCGGCGCCTTCCCAAATTACGCGGATGCAGCTTCCTTGGGCCGCTTCCCGAGCCGCCGGCCGCACCACTTCCACCGGCCGCATTCCATTGCGGACCTCGATCCGCTCGATCGGCGCCGAGGCAACCACATCCACGTGCATCCGCGCTGCCTCGAGCGATGTTTCAACGATATCGCCCATCATGGCGCTCGTCTCGTGTCGACGATCTGCCGGGCCAAGGCTCGGATCATCATCGAAGACCGTCACCGGCCCACTAAAAGACGCCCGCAGAGAAAGAATCATCCGCGCGCCGGTCGTGCCATAGTGCCGGCGTTTCCGCAGGCAGTCGAACCAGGCCTGGCGGCTCAACTCGGGCATCAAGTAACAGGTCAGCCCTCCATAGGCCCCAAACCACGACGCTCCCGGGTAACTGGCTCCGGGCCGGCCCTTGTGACCGTCGCTGTGGCAAACAATCCCGACCCGGTAGCCCTTTTCGATGGCGTCCGCCAACAGCCACTCGAAGGTGCCCCAGGCCGAGTGGATTTCCACGGCCCGCTCGATACGCCCGTCGTGGGCCATTCTGATGTCGGCGTAGCGTCCCCCGACGTGTGCGATGACGGCGCAATCTTCAGCGCCCGCGGTCAGCGCCTCGAACAAATCGGCGGCCGTAAGGCAATCGTCGTCGGCGTCGGACAGGTCGTCGAGAAGCGCATGGGAGGATCGTCGGATCGTCTCGCCCTCATGCAGAAAAAAAACGTTCCGGTCCCCGCCGAGGGCCGTATTTCCCGACCACTCGTAGCCCGGCACCGCCACGAAGCGACCCGGCTCATCGAACTCTCGCGTCGCATCGTTGAGATCTTTCCAGAAGGCGTTCGTGATCTGGAAGTCGTTCCCCTGATGCCCGCAGATATCCAGAAACGCCCGGTCGCGTGCAAAGGCGAAATATTCCCGAACCGAGTTCGTGCCGATCGTTTCTTCCGTCTGTCCGTGAAGATCGCCCCAATACGGCAGCAACCCGGCTGACTCCACGATGCGCAGCGGATTCGACTCGGCCAAAACTTCGCCCGTTTCATCCAGGACCTCGACCGTGAGATCACCCGTTTCATCCGTTCTGAGATCGTCCATAGAAACCGAAAACCGGCCGTGTTCGAAGGAAACCTCGGAAGGCAGGTTCGTGACCGGGAGAGTCGAACGCAACCGGACCTTCGCGCCGACTTGATCCGTGGGGTTCCCCCAGCGGTCTTCCGCCTTGAGTCCCAGGCGAAAGGGTTGGCCTACCCGCCGCATCGTCGGGAGAACCGCTTTCCAAGCCACCGCCGGACCCGGCACAATCGCGATCGTGGGCGATTTCGGCAACTGCACGTAGTTGTATGTCGCTATGGCGTCAACGAGCACGCGGAATTCGAACGTCGACTCGCAAAAGGTCTGCAGCCGCAAGCCGGGCGAACCCTCGCGAGGATCGCCGAAGCGCACCACAATCCGGTCCCCTTGCTTCATGAAACCCTTGAGGACCTTGATGTAGAGCGCCTTATCCCAGGGGCGGATATTGCCCTTCGGGTCATAGCGTGTTTCGAGCACTGCGTTGTTGCTCGCCTCGACGGTGACGTAGTTGGCGGCCTGTGGATCATCAAACTGCAGGCGGCCCATATCGGCGGCGAAGCGGAACACGATCTTCAGGCTGGCGGTGTCGTCCATCCCGAAGCGGCCTGCGGTGTAGGTCAACGTGAATGACTGGCAGGAGCCCGCTTCAAACGAGCCGGCCGGTGTAATCTCAGCGGCGCCCATTTCCTCGGGCAGGTAGCGGGAATGAGGCATGACAGCCTGGAGAATCGTCTATTCTAACGAGCCCGGCTCACGCCGACACGGGGGCAGAGTTGAGATCTGACCACCGAAACGATCCGCAGCCGGCATCACCGCGGCGTCTCGCCGGGATCCAAAGTTGTTATCCCCACGACCCGTCCCCGTCACGGACGAGTTGCCCGGAGCGATGTGCAATGCCCCCAGTACTACGACGAATGCGAGTTCTTGAACGCCCTACAGTGTGGCCATGTCGACGTTGTCAAAGTTTCGCTGGTAATACCGGACATAGTCGACTTTTCGCTGCAAGGCGTCGACGACGCCTTGCGTGAAACGGACTTTTTCAAAACGTTGCGCACTACCCAGCCCTCCCGGGCTAAAGACGTTGATCTCCATGAGCTTGTCGCCGACGATGTCGAGACCGACCAGGAACATCCCGTCCTGCACGAGCTTGGGCCGAACCACCTCCGCAACCCTCAGGTGAACGTCCGTGATTTCAACCTCCCGCAACTTACCCCCGGCATGGATGTTGCTTCTCATATCATCTCCCGTCCGAACACGCCGAAATGCGGCATACTTGCCGCGGTAGCGAAACGGCGTGCCATTCATGACGAACAGCCGCGTGTCACCCTCCGCGGCAGCCGGCAAGTACTCCTGGGCGATGATGAAGCCGTCGCGGCTGAGGGCCTCGATCATCTGATTCACATTCGATCCTCCACCCGGCTGGACGAGAAAGACACCGGAACCGCCCGAGCCCTGGAGCGGCTTCAGGACGGCCCGGCCCCCTTCGGCCTTGATGAATCTCTTGATCTCGTTCTTATCGCGACTGATGAGGGTACGCGGGCGAACCGATTCGGGGAAAAGCTGGAAGTACATCTTGTTGGTGGCTTTCGCCAGGCCATTCGGATCATTCAGGACAATCACCCCATGCCGCATCGCCACGCGGCCGAATACGATCCCGGCGTTCTGTGCCCAAGCCCGTTCGCCCTGCTCGGTGGAGGGATCGCTTCGCAACAACAGGACGTCGAGATCGTCGACCGTAATCCTCTCGACACGCGCTTTCGAACCCTGGACATCCCTCAAGAAAGTTTCACCGCTGCTGTAAGACTTCCTCGGTCCCGTGCGAGCGATGGCATGCACCTTCTCGTCCGTGTCATAGATGAAGTCTCCAGCTCCGATGAGCCACGCCTCGTGACCGGAATTCAGGAGTTGCACGGCCAAGCGGGTTGTCGTGTACCCAGCCTGCTCCGTGCGAATATCGTTGACCATCAATCCAACTCTCATTGCTTGCTCCTTAACAGTGGTTCTTGAATCAAGAGATCGACGAGGTTCGTATTGCTTCTGGCGGCTTGCAATCGCGCTTTTGCAGCGGGGTCGTCGAAATATCGCGGGATCAGCGGAGGGGGACGCAGGATCTTCCTCCGCAACAATTCCTCCATCACGCTCAGGTCGTCCATGCCGATCTTGCCGACCAGCAAGGGTTCGATGCCGCCGCCTTCGCGCAGGTACCGCAGAACACTCACCAGCCCGCGAAGATACGTCGCGTCCTTGGTCAACCCGCCGGAGCGGTGCACGCGCGCCGTGATGCCGAACGCGGTCCGCTTGGTGAAGCCGTGATCGTTGCAAAGCGTGTTGAAGGTCTCGATGAAATCGGCGCCGCCCGTCATGCACTTGACCGCAATCACTCGCGCCGCAAGAAGCCGCAGACGCGCTGCGCTCAAGCCACCCACGAGGTACTCGCTCAAGACCGCCAGGCCCTCTTGCAGTTCGTCATAGCCAGCCAGTCCGGCACACAGCAAGCGGAACGGCTGAGCGCGGCCGTTAATGAATGTCAGAACGTGCGTGCCGACCTCGTGCTGGACCATGGCCTCCAGGCGATCACTGGGGACATGGAGGTCCGATCCAATCAATAGAGTTCCGTGGGAAACCATGAGACCGGTCACGTCGGAAGTGATCTTGATGCCGGCCTCCGCCTGATCGTGCTGCCGCTTGAAAAAGTCGATCTCCCGCCGGGCTCGGGCCGCGAACTCGGAGGCCGTCACCTTGCGGGCATCCGGGACGGGGCCCGCAGAAGGCGGGACCCTCTCCAGCACGTTGCGGGCAACCCGCAGCAGTGACGGACCGACGTTTCCGAAAGCAAGCAAGCTGCCGTACAGGAAATCCCTGGAGTCGCGCGCGGCCAAGGCCGTGAGCTGCCAGTCGAGTTCCCGCTGTTTCTCACGGAGAATCCAGCTCAGTTCCGGGTCCTCGATTCTCTTGATCGGAGCCGAAAACAGCTCCCGCTTCATCTCAAGGGGAGCGATCAGAAGCGGCCGGTATCCAAACCTCGGCGGCCTGGCCCCGCGGTTTCTCTCGAAATCAGCCCAGGCCGCCTGCAGGTTGACCGGGGTCACCGAGAGCAAAAAGTTCATGCGCTCGGTGATGCCGGCGAGGATGCGGTCCGCCTGCCAGACGGCCTTGACGACCGAACGGCGGCCCAGCATCTGATAGTGGGAGGGACGGAGTGAGGTCCGCTCGCGGATAAATTCGACCAATGCGTGCTTGGTGCTCTGGGAAAACTCCCGGCGCAGGTCCCGCAATGCCAGCGGAAATACATTCCGATCATCGACGGACCTGTAGACAGGCCGCACTTCAAGACCAAGTTGATGGACCCCATCTATTGTGAGCATCTGCTCGGAGAGCCAGGGGCTGAGCCCGGGTGGGCGGGCGTCCCAATCGACGACCGACTCGACCTCCGATCGAACGCGCCGCAGCCGAATCTCCCGCAAGGACCGCTCGAACGCTTCCACTGTGGGAAACAAGTCCTTCGAGCCTGTGTGCAAGAGGCGGAATCCGGGTTTTCTCAAGCTCAGTCCGTCGGCTTCAGCCGGTTCCTCACAAGACGACCACACTTCGACCAGAAGGAAGGCCCCGAACTCTGCCAGCCTGGTGTGAATGATGCCTTCAACGAGCGCTCTCAAGCTTCCCGCCAAGCTTGGGTCCGCGGAAGCGAGCACATAGGATGCTTCTCCCAGGAGCAAGTTCTCCGTCCCCTCATCCAGGCGTTCGAGAGGCCTTCTGTAGAGAAACAGGAACGGCAATCGACGATCAATGTGGATCCGGCCCCAGACAGGGAGCCTCCGCCTGACCAATTGGTTTTGACGCAGCCGTTCCAAGACCTCGTTGATGAACCGCTCTGTGATCGGAGCCGGCTTCCGAGGGGGCGTTTCAGTCATTGGCCAGTCGACCGACTTCCTCGATCACACCGGGGACGGTCGATCGCAGAGCCTCCAGGATCGCCTGATGGTCGACGGGAAAGAGCGAGCCGGACCATTCGTCCATGAAGAACTTCTTGAACTCGATGGCAAGGGCGCAACCAGAGTCCGGGAATTGCTGGTGGATCCATCGAGGAAAATGTCCGCCCCGAAATTTGACGTTTTCCCGGACGTCCAGATGGCGCCCGCGGTAATCGAACTGCCGAAGATCGGAGATAAACCGGTCCACCACGGGCGCCCATCGATCGCGGTCCATCGATGCCGTGCCGATGTTGACTTCAGGGTTCGCGGCCGGGTCCGCCGGCGAGGCGTCCGGCCCGTCACGCCTGTGGTTGTAGGAGTGCAGGTCGAAGACAACGAACATGCCATGCCGTTTTCGGACGTCCGTCAAAACGCCGTGGACATAGCTGTAAAAGGCATCGTATTCCGCCAGCGAGGTGCTGATGAGGTTTTCTCCCGGATCCGATCTCCAGACGCGAAGCCCCCAAGCGTCGGCGGGAGTCCGGTAGACCGCTTTCTCCCGAGGGCGATTCAGGTCCACCTCGAAGCGAGACCGCCGCCCGACGATTCGCGTTCCGGCGGCCACTGTCCAAGAGCCCGTATAAGGATCTTCCTCTCGAAGCCGCTCCGGCTCGGGAAGCGCCAATAGGTGCGCAACGCCGGAGCGGACTTCGTGACCGTCATGTATCGCCGTTGCGATCAAGTTGCCGTCCGCAACGACGCTGCTCCAAAGATCGCCAGACTTTTCTTCCATCGATTTTTATCCCTTTATCGACAAGCATCCTCACTCATGCTGAATCCGTGGAACGAATGAGCCTTCGGACTCCTGGAACGCCGGCATTGAAAACCGGCACCGAGCCCGGTCCCCATAGTAATCGAATGGATTCTTCATGACACTGAGGACTCACTCGATCGCTACTTTCTCGCTCGCATAGACGAAAAGCACATCATTGGCCCCATCGTAGCGGCGCAAGGCCTGCTCCGCCGCTCCGGAATTCAATTCCTCCGCCTTCAGGCCCGTGATCAACAGATCCGTATCCGAGGATCTACGAATCACCTCGCTCTCCAGTGAAGACCCCGCTTTGAGGGTCACGGCAATCAAGTCCTGCCTCGAGATCGGAAGCCTCCCTTCGGTCATGAGAGCCGAAAGTTTGTCTGTCGGTTGCTCGGAGTTTCCCGAATCGATACAAGCAAAAAGCCTGATCCTGGCGTTTCTCCAGTCCGCGTGCCCGACGATGATATAGGCGAGAAGCAGCATGAGCCTGGCGTTCTCGAGATGGTCTTCAGTGACCCACAGATCGATTGACGAGCGGTAGCCGAAGCGGTAGGGCGTGGAACGAAGGACCAAGACGTTGAACATGGATTCGGCGGCCACCACGGCTCCCTGCACCGTTTCATCCATCTCTTCCGGATGCTCCTTGTCGAATTCAAGCAGAACGCAGTTGTTGGGCAAACCGGAAATGCCCGGCAACTGGAGTGTTTGCGCCACGGCGGTACGGAACGAAGGGCATATCAGGGAGTCCACGAAGACTTCCGCCTTGCTGTCAGCCGTCTGTTGGACGAGCTTGTTCACTTGTTTGCGCGCCTCGATTTCCGCTGCAAAGGTGTATTCACCCGGAAAGAACTCAATGAAATGTCCGAAGCCATGCCGCTGGCTGATCCACCGCAAGAGGTCGAAATGCCCGAGCCGGCGTGCTCCGAAACGGGTTATCGCAACGACTGACGGCCTCCAGCCCCCTTCCACCGTCACGACACGATTCTGCTGCAGCTTGATCTGGAGCCGCCGTGTCAGTTGGAACATCGTTCCCTGGAAGATTGCCGTCAGGCCGCGCTCGTCTTTCCGCGTGCGCCGCAAGCCGGAGTAGATCGCCACCATCAGCAAGACCGACACGAAGGCATAGAACACGTTCATCTGGATCATCAACACGCCGCACATTACCGCTCCGAGCAGCGACAGATACCAGCGCGAGTGGAAGGTGGGGCGATAGGACGGGTTGCCGGCGAAGTATTCGAGGAACGACACCGAGCAAAGCGCGCCGTAGGTGACCATGAAGAACATGCTGAGGATTTGGGCGATGAAGTCTACGTCTCCCAGGACGACGAAGACGACAGCGATGGCGCCCGAAACATAGGTTGCGACAGCCGGCTCGTTGCCGGGTCCGCGGCCCTGTTTCAAGATTCGATTCAGCCTCGGCACGGGGAGCACCCTGTCGCGGGCCAGCGCCTGCAGGGTCCTCGGGGCCACCAGAATCGAACCCAGCGCCGAGGACAGCGCGGCTGCCCCGAGCCCGATGTGGATTGCAGGCCCCCACAGCGCAATTCGCGCCATAACGAACTGGTCAGCGCCCAGGGCCTCCGGCGTAGCGCTCTGGGCCAGCTTGACGGCGACCACCGCATACACGACCATTCCCGTCAGCGTCGCTCCGATGGTGCCGAGAGGAATGCTCTTCTGCGGATTCTTCAAGTCGCCGGAGAGCCCCAATCCGGCGATCATCCCGGTGAATGCAGGGAAGCACGTGGCAAAAACCAAGCCGAAGCTGTCGGCGCCCTCTATCCGAGCCGTCAGGTTGAGACCGTCAGGCCGGATCGACTCGGGTCCGTGTCCGAGCAGGAACGCGGAGATCGACGCGGCCAGCATTACGCTGACGATCCAGAGCACGCGCACGCCCAGATCCGCGCCTTTGGTGAGAATCAGGGCAACCATCAGGACCGTGGCCGGCAGGCTCACCCAGCGCGGATCCGGGTTCAAGCCGTGAGCCGCGGCGGCCCATTCGTAGACCGGCTCGAACGCTTCCGCGAACGCGACCAGGTAGAAGGCGACCGAGATCGCCTGGGACAAGTAGAGCGCAATTCCGATCGATCCCCCAATGCTGGTGCCGAACGAGCGGCTGATGATGTAGTACGCGCCTCCTCCCGCCACCCGGCGGTTTGTGGCGATCTCGGACACGGCCAGAACGGTAGGGATCGTGACGAGATGCCCGAGCACGATGATCACCAGCGTGCCCCACAGGCCGACGTGCGCCACGGCGTAGCCGAATCGCAGGAACAGGATCGCGCCCAGAATGGTGCTGATGGACGCAAGAAATACGGGAGCAGTGCCAAAGCCCAGACCTCGATCCGGGACCTTGGAAACCCTTTTGGATGGTTTGATTCCTGCAGCAGTCATTGGCGTTTCTTTCTTGTTCGGGATGAAGTGGCCGCATTCGCCGCTTGAAAGCGAAACTCGACCAAAGAAGGAGTTTCGCCCAGCGACCTGCCGGGCCGGAGTCAAGCACCCGCCGCCCGACCCGCGCTTGCCATGGCAGTGAACTCGGCGTGCTGTCTTTCGACTCGGTTACAAGGCGATCTCTCCAAGAACCCGTTCGAGTTCAACTTCCGCTTCTTTCGCGGCGACCTGCAACTCCAGAAACCGGAATTCCGCAGCTTGAATAGCCGGCACCGAATCCAGTGCTTCCAGAGCGATCGATGCGTCATTGCGGTAGACGGCGAACGTTGACATCCGCAGTTCCTGGGCCGGAGCGAAGACCCTTCTGCGGTAGTCGTCTGCGGCAGTGCGGCGAATCCGGAACGTGTCGTGAGCAGCCTGGACTTCGGCCAGCACCCGGTTGCGAAGTGTCCGAAGCTGCTCGCGAAGATGGACATGCTCGGTGCTCGCTGCTGGTTCACCTGACGGCCGGCCGGGCCAAAGAGGCACCGGCACCGACACGGCAACGTACGGTCCGACAACAAGGCGGTCCACCACCTCAGCCCGCTTGATTCCACCCTGCAGTTTCAGATTCGGCTTCCAGCCCGGAGTTGCGGCCGAGGCTTCGAGACGTGATGATTCCAGCTTGGCGGCCGCCGCGCGAATATCGGCACGGCCGGCCAACGCGACAGACAGCGCCTCGCGAAGCGGCATGAGATCCCGCACCGGCAGCAGTGAGCCTTTCGCTCGCAGAGTCCCGGCATTGACCTGATCGCCCAACAGGCCAGCGAGAACCGCCTTGGCCTGGGCAGCCAGGATCTCGGTGTCTGAGGAAGATACATCAAGCTCGGCGATGGACTTCTCCGCTCGGAACACGTCGAATTTCGAGGCCTCCCCCGCCGCGTGAAGAGCCTCCACGGCGCGATGGATGTCTTCGAGTTCGACGTTGTTCGCCGCGATGACCTGCTTGCGTTGCTGGGCGTAGACGAGGCGGTAGAAGGCGGCGAGCATCCGCGCCGCCATTCGGCCCGTCTCGAAATTCGCACGAGCTTCTCGCGAGTCAGCCTCCAGCTCATCCAGCTTCCGCGCCAATCCACTCCGCCTGTTGAATACGATCTCCTGCTCGATGAAATAGAATTCCGTTCTCCCCGCCCCCTCGAATGACGCGTTCAAGGAAGCGCCCGGCCGGGGAGGCTGCCAAGGCCTGACGGCGCGCATGGGGTCGAGGTTCTCGCGGTACTCACTGACGCTGGGGCTCTCGCGCAGGAGCCGCATCGCCTGCGCCTCCGTGAGCTCCTGAGCGGCTCCTGACGACGCAAGAAGGAGCAGCAGCAGGATGGCGTTCTTACCAGAATGAATGCTCGAAATCATGACTTCCTTTCCCTTCGGGATTCCGAGAGCCCTCGGTCCCTTCCGGCAATGCGGCGTGTCGAGCGTGCGCTGAGGCCCCCTCCGGTTTCAGGTTCCCATGGATCACCGACACCCTCGGTCCGAGTGCTCATTCTTGGACTTCTGGATGGATTGTCCGAAGCCGGACCAGGTTGGCGCGACCACCTTCCGCCTCCACGACCTCAGCAGTTGCGCCGTCGAGTCGCACTCGATCGCCGACTTCCAGCAACCTCCCAACAAGGCTGACCATCAAACCAGAAAGCGTTTCGACATCCGGAGAGAAGAGGTCGAGGTTGCACTCTCGGTTAATGCGTTCGAGAGGGAGTTGACCCTTGACAAGAAAGGCGTCTGACCCTTCCGTGGTGATTTCCGGCGGCTCAAAGTCAAACTCGTCCTGCACGGCTCCGACAATCTGCTCCAAGAGGTTCTCCATCGTGGCGATACCGACGACCGAACCGTACTCGTCGTCTACCACCACCATATGCTGGTGTGTCCTCTGCATGTCTCGCAGTAGGCGGCTGATCGGCAGGGTTTCCGGGACATGGCGGAGAGGCCGCACAATCGACTCGAGCTCGAAGCCGGCACCTTGGTCCACGACAAGAAGATCCTTGACATGGATCAGGCCAATCACGTCGTCAAGGGAGTCCCGACAGAGCGGAAACCTCGTGTGACGTGTTTGCTCCGCCATATCCAGACACTCCTTGAGCGTCCAGGACATGTCAAGGAAAACAACGTCTGTTCGAGGCACCATCACCTGACGTACGAACGTATCGTCAAAACGGAAGACGGCATGCAGGAGTTTCAGTTCTGTTGACGACAGCTCGCCCGCCTTGCGGCTCAACCGCATACTCGCTTGGATCTCGTCCTTCGTGATCAACGCGACCCCGAGACCGCCGGTTAACAAGCCGGCGAACGACTGGGTGATCTTGATGACTGGGGCAAGACACTTGGCGAGTACGGTCAAGGGCCACACAATCAAGTGCCAAAGCCTCTGCCAATGTGTTGCACCGTAGGTCTTCGGAAGGATCTCACCAGCGAAGAGAATCGCCAACGTAAGAGCTGCTGATACGATCGGCACCATACCGGGACCGAGGACTTGCGTTGCGTACATGCCGCAAAGTGTGGCACCGGCCGTATTTGCAACGGTGTTCAGAACCAAGATCGCGGACGTGGGCTCCGCGATGTTTGACTTCATGCAGATCAAACGGTCCGCCAGGGCGGAATGCTTGCCTTGCGCTCTCTCGGCCTCAAGCGCCCCCATGCGTACGGAATACAAGACGGCCTCGAAAAACGAACATGCGCTCGAAATCAGCACTGTCAGGCAGGCTGCAATCATGAGGACTGTCATCGGAGGCCGTAGATCCTTTATGCGAAGGTCAAATCAGACTCGAGAAGACGGTGGCCAGACCCAGGAAACTCATGAATCCAAACACATCCGTCACGGTCGTCAGAATGATCGAGGAAGACTGAGCCGGATCTTGCCCGAGTGAGTCGAGGAGGATCGGAATGACGGCTCCGGCCACACCGGCTATCGCCATAGCGAGGATCATGGCCATGCCAATGACCAGCACGAGGCCCATGGAAGAACTCCAGAGATAGACACCGGCGCAGGCGACGACCGCTACTCCGACGCCATTCAGCGCACCCGCGAACAGTTCCTTCAAGGCCACTGTTGGCAACTGCCGGCGAGTGATCTCCCGCACCGCGAGTCCCCGAAGCACCACCGCGAGCGCTTGGCTGCCGGTGTTGCCTGACTGCCCGGCCACTACCGGAAGAAGGACGGCGAGCGCCGTGAACCGAGCGATCGTATCCTCGAAAAGGCCCACCACCGCGGCCGCCAGGAATGCGGTGGCCAAGTTGACCTGCAACCAAGGCAGGCGTTTTCTTACGGCGAACCCCGGCCCCGAAAGGGCGCTCTCCTCCTTGCTTGCGCCGGTCATGCTGAGAAGGTCCGAACTGAGCTCCTTTTCCACTTCTTCGATCAATTCGTCGAGCCGAAGAACGCCGATCGGGGTGTTCTGCGGTCCGACCACTGGCAGGCTTGCGAGCCTGTGGCGTCTCATGGTCTCGACGATCTCGGACCGGGAGGCAAACGGTGAAACTGCAAGTGGAGGCTGACGGACCAGAGACAAGAGTGAATCGCCTGGATCGGCCACAAGTGCCTCGTGCAACGGGACCGTTCCCACCAGACCGCCATCATCGTCCACGACAAAGAGGTTGAGCAGGGACCGCCCCCTGTGAACGGACTTCAGACGCGCGAGTGCGTCCGCGACCGACGTCGTGGTCCGGAAGACGGCGATTCCTGGATCTCTCAGTCGGCCGGCGCTGTCGGGTTGGTAGGTTGCCAGGACGCGAAGCTCTCGGGCGTCCGCCTGTGACATGCGTTCGAGGATCTCCTCGCGTTTCGCTTCGGTCAGGCCTTCCAGGACTGCACCGGCTCTAGCGGGCGCCAGATTCAACAGGAGAGCACCGCAAGCCAATGGCTCGGCGGACTCGAGAATATCGAGGGCCTTCGCAAGCGAGAGAGTGCGGAATGCTTTGGCGAGGACTCGGGGATCGATGGATGCCACAACATCGGCCGCTTCCTGCAGGGCCATGTCCTCAAGATGCTCCGCCACCTCGTTGGGGCGCCGCTCAACGAAATCCTGCGCGAGGAGGGTATCGATTTCAGAGCAAGCGTCAGGCACGATTCGCCTCTCTGGTTGCCTCGGAAGTGCGCCGAACCGCGATTACGTCGCCCAGGAGCCTGCCCATGCCGCACCAGTACATCTCGCCGATCGAGGCCAGCAGATGCGTTGCGCGCTGCGGGGCTTTCGGTTTTTCCACTGTCCGAAGAGTATCCTCGGTCAGCACACCAACGAGCTTGCCGGACGGGTCCAAGACAGCTACCGGCCCGCCTTGATAGTGCTCGTCCGATACCAGCACCAGTAAAGGAACACCCTGCGAGACCGTCCTGGGTTTGGCCAGCTTCAACGATCCGATCGTCCAATCTCCAGGAGCAGCGAGGAGCTGGGCAGGGGTCACGGCGCCGAGAACCCTTTTCCCCCGGTTGATCACGAACAACGTCGCCGAGATCGTTTCTCCGTCGGCTCTGAGCAGGCTGACGGCCTGGTCAACGGTATTCTCTTCGTGCAGGACGAGAGCCCGGGGGTCCGCAAGCGCACCCGCGGATTCCTTCGGGAACCGGAGCACCCTGTCAATCCGCTTTCTCGTCTGAGCGGGCAGGCCCTCGAGAGTGGTTTTCCGTGAGGACTCCGGGAGGACCCGCAACAAAGCCGCGGCGACCGGGACCGGAGATGCTTGCAAGACCAGACAGCGCGCCATGACGGGCATCCGTTCAATGCAGTCACTGGCCACGACCGGCGACAGCAACGCCAAGACACGGGCCGACGTCTCGTAAGCCCCCCCGGCCAGAAGTTCGGCCACTCCGGCCGATGGGCATCGCTCGAGGATTCTCACCGCCTCGGCGGGATTGCGGTGCAGATGGAGGTGCGCGAGACTCCGTACTCCGGGACTCATCGGTTGCCTCCGACCACGACACAGGCTTCGTCGCAGTACCTTCTGGCCGGCAAGTGGACCTGGTCGTCTCCCGCATCGACCACGATCGATGTCGATGTGATCTCCCGCACAATCCCCTCGGTTTCCCCGATTCGGACCGAGTCGCCCACTCCCAATGCCCGCGAAGCGTAGTACGAGGCCATGATGTTGGTCACTACCGGACCCGATCCCAGTCCGAACGCCAGGGCCATTCCGCCCAGCGTCGAGCCGAGAACAATCGCAGTCATCGACACGAAGATGCTCCCTTCGAGCCCGACTTGCTGGACAGCCACGATCAGTGTCACCGCAAGGATACCGGCTTGGGATATCCGACCCAGAACGCCAGGATTCGAAATGCCGGCCTTGGAGGCGATATCGAAAATCCATTGATGCGCGAGGCTTGCCAGGCTGGCCCCAGCGAAGACAAGCAGCAGCGCAAACAGCACCTTTGGCAGGAAGTACGTCAGGGTTTGCAAAATGTCCGCAGCGAACGGCACCGACAGTTTCTCGATCGCGGCCATTGCAAAGTACAGGAAGATGGCCCAGTAAACTCCGCGGCCAATCACTGTTGGAGCTGCGCGCCAGAAGCCCAATCCTCTCAAGGACCCAACGCTCTCGATGCGAGCTTCGACCCGGCCGGAGAGCGCCGTCAGGAACTTCTTGACGAGCAAGCTGCAAACCCAAGCCAGAGCCCAGCCTGCCAACAGCCATGCAGCAGCCATCAGGATCTGCGGAGCGGCCTCCCTGACGCCGCCGGCTGCGGACTCGATGATCGTGGTCAAGCTCGGAAAATCCATGGTGTCTCCTTCTCGAATGACATTACATCGCGTCGGGCTGCAACGTCCCGGCTCAGTCTGCTGGAGCTCCAGCCCCCTCGCGGACCGGCGGCTCCCTCTCGACTACGGCGTTGAGGAGCTGAGAATTGGGGACGCTCCAGTCCCTGTCCTCGGAACGGAAGAGAGTGTCCACGGGCCCGATTCTTGCAAGCGTGCCACGCCGGCCGAGCACTTCGACGGTTGCACCCTCCCGGATGCTCTTCCGCAAGTAGTAACCGGCCAAGATCGCGCTTACCACGTCGCGAGAGCCGACCGCGAACGAGAAAGCGATCGAGAACAGCACCGCGGCCAGGACTGCGATGAGCGACCACTGAAGAAGCGAGGACTTCACGCCCAGTTGCTCGACAGCAACAATGCTCACGACCGCGATCATCGAACCGCGCGCCGCGAGGCCCAGGGTATGGGAGTACGGGACTTCGGAGGCGGCCGCTCCCGAACTCACCGCGTTGCCAATGAAGCGGGCCAGAAGCAAACCGAGCATCAAGATGAGCAGCGATGCGATCACGTTCGGAAGGAAAGCGATCAACAGGTTGGTCGCCGTGGCGACAGAGGTGAGGCCCAGCGTTTCAGCGGCCGGCAGGACAAAGGTCAACAGCACGAGCCAGTACAGCAACCTGCTGATCAGGCCGGAGAGCGGACGTTGGATACCAGCTTCCTCCAGAATCTCGTTCAGGCCCAGATAGCCGCCGGCCTGATCGAGCTTCGCCCGCACAAGAAGTTTCGCGGTTGCAGCCTGGGCAATTCTAGCGATGATCCAACCGATGAGCAGGATCGTGAACATTCCCGCAATTTTTGGAGCGAAACTCGCAAACTGCGCTCCCAGATTTGCCAGCGAGTTGATAATCAGCTCGCCAAGGTTTCCGATGATCTCAGTCATGATTTGGTCTTCTCCCGTTATCGAGGCCGATTAGGGATGTCAGCGCTCCAATCGACAAACACAAATGCTCCCTCACGAGAACTGTGGTGCTGAATTCGACGATGTCGCGAACACTCATCGAAGCGTAGGCATGATTCATAACCGCTTTGGGAAGCGCCGGCTTCACTCGGGGCTCTTGAATTGTGAGCGGAGCGAGCAGACTTCGAGCTTCCCGCTCCCATGGCTCGCTGTTTCCGTTTCTGGATGTCATCAAGCGTCCTCTGACAATCTTTTGCGCAGTTGCTCGAGTCCCCGGCGCACCCGCATCTTGACGGCCGATTCGCCCAGACCGAGTTGCGCAGAGATTTCGTGGTAGGTCTGCTCTTCGAGAAAACGCAGCGCAATCGCCAAGCGCGTGGTTGGATCAAGAGCGCCCATCGCTCGCTCGAGAACAGCACTTCGCCGGCTGTCGGTTGGTCCAGGGCCGGAAACCGATGCACGGAGAAAATCGCCGTATCCCGCCCGTCTTCTGGCCTCCCGGAAGCGGGTCCGGAGAAGATTGCGCGCCGAGTTCGTCGTGATTGTGAGCAGCCAGTGCTCGAGCGGCTGCTCGGGCCGAAACCGCTTGATCGATCGGAACACCCTGAGGAACACATCCTGTACGACCTCTTCGGCATCCTCGGCGGAGCCGACGAGCCGGAAGGCGCGCCGAAACACCGTGCCGGTGTATTGATCGACCAGCTCTCGGAAAGCGGCCGTCCCGTATGGGGCTTCCTCCTGGATCCGGCGTACAAGTTGCAGGGTTGGAGATTCAGGTTCGGCATTTCCGGGATTGTCCGCTTGACCGTTTCCCACGCCTTGCTTTCGTTTCCTTCTACCCATCGATAACCCCGGCACGACGTGAATCGTCACAAGATGTGAAGAGTGAATCGAGATCCCACCGTGGGAACCGGAACTCACCACTGTGAGAAAGTAGCCTGCATTTCTCACCACCCGACGGTCGAAGAACACGATACGACCGCCAGGACTTCGTTGCGCTTGCTTGCCGTGCTCGATTTACTGTTCACTAGACCCGAGACACGAATCTCATCCGTGACTCTACGCCAATGGACCGTCTGTGAGTCACCGTCGCTCGCGTTAAGACACCAAGGACCCGTCAACACCTTTGCCAGCTCCGCTCGTGAGGCCAGGTGAACACCATCGGTCCATATCGAATACAGACCGTAGCAGTGGCAAAGAAAGGCCGTGTCCCGGACAAATTCGCCGCACTGCCGATTGCCGGCCAAGCATGCCTTCGCCAGCCCCTTATTTCATGATTCAGGTGACGATTTGCCCTTTGTCAGGGTTGACTCTAAATAAGAGGTTGCGGCACGCAGTGAAGGAAACCATGAGGAAGAATCAAAGACCATGAGACGCATTCCAACCCTATTGTGGCTGACAGGGCTCATGGCCCTGTTGGCAGCGGCACTTGCGGTTGCCTGGTTCAAGATTTCATGGGCGCCCACCGCATTTCGCAGCGTCTATCAAGTATTACGGGAGATCTGGAGCCGGCCCTATTCGACCTTTGGGAACCTCGAACTAACCTTGGAACTCGGAGCCACGGTAGCGCTCTACATAGCCCTGCTATGGCTCGTTACGAGAGTCATCGCCACGGTGCTACGCACACAGGTCCTGGACAAGACCATTCTGGGAGAGGGGCACAAGTTCGCCGCACAGCGGGTTACAACCTACCTCATATTCTGCCTCGGTATCCTGACCGGATTACATGGCCTGGGCATCGACATGAGCAGTATCGCCGTATTCAGCGGAGCGCTGGGAATCGGCCTTGGTCTTGGCTTTCAGACGATTGTCAAGAACTTCGCTTCCGGGCTGATCCTGCTGATCGAGCGGCCGGTCAAGGTGGGAGACCGGGTTCAGGTCGAAGACCTGCTGGGAGACATCACCCACATCGGCTCACGCGGGACGTGGATTCGCACCAACGAGAATGTCGTGATGATCGTTCCGAATTCAGAATTCATCGAAGGAAGAGTGACGAATTGGACGGCGAACGACCGGAACGTGCGGATCAACGTCCCGCTGGGAGTCTCCTACGGCAGCGATCCGGAACATGTGAGATCCGTGCTGAAGCGGGTGGCGCGAGAACACCCGGATGTCCTGGACGAGCCTCCATCCGACGTTGTGTTCACGGGATTCGGTGACAGTTCCCTCAATTTCGAGCTGCGCGTTTGGACCGCCAAACAGGTAACGACCCCCAAGATCATCGCTAGCGACCTCTACTTCAAGGTCTTCGCCGCCTTCAAGCAGGCAGGCATCGAGATACCGTTCCCACAACGGGATCTGCATTTGCGATCGGTTTCCACTTCGATCCCTCATTTAGAGGGATAGGCGGTCATCATTCGGGACAAGCCGCCTGCGCCGATTCGATTGCGGCTGCCCCAGTATGATCTGCTCGACGGCGCCATGGCTCCCCTTGTCTATGATGGCAACCCTCCGAAACGGTCCGCGGGCCGCATCATAGACATGCAGGCTAAATATCTGCTCCGCCGATCAGGCGTTGCCCCTCAGCGGCACTGCAAGCTCTTATCGCTTGCATATTCAGCTTGGATGCTCCGAATGGAGCGGCCGGATTCGCCGGCCTTGGGGGTTGGCTCCGGTGTCTTATTCCAGGAACTGGAAAGCGTAGAGCTTGACGGACTTACCGGTGAAGCGCAACCGAATGCTGTGGCCGGCAAGGGACGAGAGATCGTCCTGTCCATTCCACGTCACGCGTTGATGAACATCGTTCCGGTACAAGAGGTCGGCGCTGGGTTCGTCGAATCCGGGAACGGGTTGCTGCTCACGGTCGAGAATCTCCACCTTGAGCCAGCCGCGCGAGCTGGCATCCATGTTGACCTCCAGGCTACGGCCCGTCATGACGAACGGGTGCGTCGTGAGAGTCCCTCCGCTGCCGGGCGCATCCTGTGAAACAAATCCGTCGCGGCGGATCCGTACCCGCCCGATGGCCGAACGATAGTCCTCGATCTTCCCCTGGTCATGGAGCTGGTCGAAACCGGAGTAATACATCCACAGTTCATCGCCCATCGACAGCATGCCCCGGCCCATATAGAGCATCCGGGAATCGAAACTGCCCTCGCGCCCGAGTCTCACGAACGGCTCCCTCCACCGCTTGAACCGAATACCATCCCGGCTCGCTCCGAGCTGAATGTCAAGCGTATCGCTGCCGTGATGAAAGGCGGCCGGAAAGATGAAATAGGCATCCTGCGCGAACGGATACTGGATCGCCGCAGAGTCATACAGGCCTCCGCCCCACAGGTCCTCGTCCTCAGGATGGTCGAAATCGGGCTCCAGGATTTTCTCCGGTAGTGGAAAGTTCTCGAAGTCTTCGCTCTCGGACCTGGCAATGGCCCGGTAGTCGAACGAGCCCCTCAAGACCCCATCCTTGACTCGCAAGTACTCGTTCCACCGAACGTAGGCCACATACTTCCGGATCCGCTCGTCCCAGAAGGCCACGTTCATCGTGTCGGTATACCAGGGCATGATGGATTCTTTCCCGGTGAAGGTCCAATGGATGCCGTCGGGAGAATATGCGCCACCGATACCGGAGTAGTGCCAAGTGGCCGGAGGCGGATCGAGGTATCGAAAGCGGGCGCCCCCATCGTAGGCCGAGGGATAGGCGTACTTGCCGCGGTCGCAGATCATCTTGAAGCGTCTCTCCTCGGGAGCGGATGGATCGAGGAAGACGTTGCCGATGTTCAGCAGGACGATGTTGTTCTGCTTGCTGCCGCGATATTCGAACAAACCCAGATCGGGACGCTGCCAGTGGATGCCGTCGGTGGAGGCCGCATAGCAGAGACGGGAGGCCCGGTCCTCTCCATAGGCGCGGTACCAAAGCCGGAAAAGGCCGTCGTGGGCCAATACGCTCTCGACGTGAATACCACCTTCTTCCCAAGGCGCTTCCGGCTCGATGACAGGTCTTTCTGTCCGAACGGCCTGATTGGGCGTGACCGCAAAACCCTGTTTGGAATCCACCAACCGATCGTCGAAGAGAAGCTGGCGCCTGTTGCCCAGCTCCAAAGTCCTGACGGGCGCTGCATTCTCAGGCGGCCCCTGCCGACAGGCGGCCGTCAACCCTGCCAACAGCACCATCAGGCCGAGAGCCGTGGCGGGTCTCCAAAAGTTACAAGCTGACATGGTTTTCATGGCAAGGCACCGGTGTTATGCGAGCAAGGGGCTCGTGATCAACGACCCGGCCGCAACGCAGCCGGAACTATATTCTCTCCCAAGCCATCCCCTTCTCGTCGAGTGATTCCGAGAGAGTGGCTGAAGGTGAGAGAGTGACGGCTGGGGTTGCCGTTGGCACAGCGGCGAGCGGGGACTACTCACACCAGCGGCCAGCCTGACCTGCATTTCTCACCACCCGACGGCCGAAGCACGCGGTATGACCGCCATGACTTCGTTGCGCTTGCTTGCCGTGCTCAACGTACTGTTCTAGTACACCTGCGCGCGCCAAGCGGCTCGCGCCTCGTCCTGACGGCCCTCTCACGCACTTCGCCTCGCCACGTGGTGAGAAATGCAGGCTAGCGCCCTATTCCGCCTTGCCCAGGCCTCTCCGTCTCTTCAGGTGAAGAGGCGGGTCAGTAACGGTGCAGCCAACGGGCCTTTTCGAGAACCCGCTCGGTGTTCGGCAGGAAGGCCTCCTCCAGAGGGGGACTGAAGGGGACCGGAGTATCGGGCGCCGCGATCCGAACCAGCGGCCCGTCCAAATATTCGAACGCATGCTCGCTGATGATGCCCGCGAGTTCACCGGCCAAGCCGCCGGTCAGAGTGTCCTCGTGCAGCAGGATCGCCTTGTTCGTTTTCCTGACGGAAGTCAGGACCATTTCGCGGTCCATCGGCACGAGGGTCCGCAGATCGACCACCTCGACATCGATCGCCTCGGAAGCAAGCTGCGCGGCCGCCTCGAGCGCCACGTGGACCATCCAACCGTAGGTGATGATACTGAGATCGGAACCTTCCCGGCGCACCGCAGCCCGGCCCAAAGGAACCACATATTTGTGCTGCGGCAACTCTTCCTTGATTTTGCGATAGAGATGCTTGTGCTCGAGGTAGATCACCGGATCGTTGTCGCGCACGGCCGACTTGATCAGCCCCTTGGCGTCGTACGCCGTAGCCGGCTGGACAACCTTGAGGCCCGGCGTATGGACGTAGGGCATCTCCGGGTTCTGCGAATGAAACGGACCGCCGTGAATCCCGCCTCCCGCCGGAGCGCGAATCACCATCGGGACGGCCGCGCCCCAGCGGTAACGACACTTGGCGGCGAAGTTCGTGATTTGATCAAAGCCGCAAGCCATGAAATCGGAGAACTGCATCTCGATCACCGGCCGAAGCCCGTTGATCGCGGCGCCCGTTCCGGCGCCCACGATCGCCGACTCGGAGAGCGGGGTATCAATGACCCGCCGCTCCCCGAACTCTTCGATGAAACCCTTGGTGACCTTGAACGCGCCCCCGTAGACCCCGATGTCCTCGCCCATCACGAAGACCGACTCGTCGCGGCGCATCTCTTCGAGCAATCCCTCACGGATTGCCTCGACGTAGGTTGTTTCAGCCATAGGAATCTTTCTGCTCGCAGGGCACCCGAACCGGGGGATTCAGATGACTTCGTAGACGCCCTCTTCGAGAGTTGCCGGATCGGGAAACGGCTGCTCCAACGCCCAGTTGACCGCGTCGTCAATCTCTTCGAGAACGCCCTGGCGAACCTGCCTGAAATCCTGCTCCGTCGCCCAGCCCCGCTCGACCATGTCCTTTTGCAATCGCAGGATGGGGTCTTTCTTGGACCATTCTTCGCGGACGTGCTGCGGCACGTAGTCCGCGGCATCGTGAGCCGAGTGCCCGCTGACTCGAAACGTCTTGCATTCGATCAGGTACGGCCCAAGGCCATTGCGCGCGTGGGCGACAGCACGCCGGGAAGCATCAAAAATGGCGAACACGTCATTGCCGTCCACGATCTCCGCCGGCATTCCGTACGCCGAGGCGCGGTCAGCCACGTTCTTGACCACCATCTGCTTCTCCAGAGGCGTCGAGTAGGCGTACAGATTGTTGTTGCAGAGGTAGACGATCGGCAGCTTCTGAACCGTGGCGAAGTTAAGCCCCTCGTGCCAGTCGCCGCGGCTCGTCGCTCCGTCTCCCCAATAGTTGAAGACAACGTTCGGCTCACCGCGGTACTTCATGGCGAGCGCGATACCGTTCGCCACCGGGATGCTGGCTCCGATGCTGGAGATAATCGGCAGCAGATGCCTCCGGGCGCAACCCATGTGCATATTGCCGTCACGCCCTCCGGTCGGCCCCGTCACCCGGCCGAGGTACTGCGCAAGCACTTCGCGCGGCGTCATCCCCCGGATGAGGAACGCCGCCATATCACGGTGCGAAGGGCAAAGATAGTCGTCCGGACGAGAGAGAACAGCGCTGCCGGAGGGAATCGCTTCCTGTCCGCGGCCGGTATAGCAACCGCCGACGATTTTTCCCTGGCGATAGAGCTTCAATTCGATGCGGTCTTCCAACTCCCGCATCATGAGCATGTAATAGAGGAGCTTGTCGGCGAGATCAGATGTGACTTCCTGGCTGACGGACGCGATGGCTGTTGCGCTCATACCATCAAGAGACCTTACCGAACCCACAAATGGTTTGCAACCACCACTTTACAGTGGACAGCGCAAACCCTCAGAAACTCAGCCCGGTGCGCACGTAACGGAAAGGGAATGAACGTAGCCCGGACCCTAGGCCTATCAGCAGAGAGAAGCTGATACAATCGATCAAAAAACAAACCCGAGGGAGAGTGTTTCGGCCCCATGGAAGACGCGAAGACTGCTACGGAAACACATCAACCTACAGCGCAGGACCATCCGGACGCGGCCTCTTATTGCCCATGCTGTTCCAAGCGCCTTACCGAGCGCCGGTGCAAATTATTGTGTGAGACCTGCGGCTACTTCATGAGCTGCGCGGACTTTTATTAGTGACTCACCGTCCGCCGGCTAGAGCCGTCGCGTTTGCACCGCCCGTCCTCGCCGCCAAGCAGGCTGCCACCACCGGCCACCCGCTCGCGAGGCTTCAATCCGGAGCGTTTTCCTGGACCGGTCGCGCATCACCTCGATCGAGACGTCTTCTTCATCAGCGGATCGGATCGCGCTGTGCACCTGGCGAGGCGTTCTCACGGATTCCCCGTCCACCGCGATGATCACGTCACCCGCTTGCAGCTCAGCACGGTCCGCCGGTGAATTCGAGGCTACCGAGCAGACCAGCGCTCCCTCTTCCACTCCGAAGTACTCGCCAAGCTGACCCTTGACGGCCTCGAGCTGCGCTCCCAGGACCCTCGTTCGCATGACCATCTGAGGCACCTGGACATGGATGTCCAAGTCCGGCATCGAGATGAAAGCTTGACCTCGGCAGTTCTGTTCATCCTCATCCTCACAGTTCTTCAGCAGCGGCTTGACCACCACGGCGGTCGTCGGACGCTTTCCGATTCTTATCTCCAGTGCCTGCTCGGAGCCGTCCCGCCAAACGACGACCGCCACCTCACGGCCGACCGGCGTCTCTCGAACCAGCCGCATGAAGTGCTCGACTCCCGCCACCTTCTCATTCCGGAACGCCAGGATCACATCCCCTTCGACAATGCCGCCCTGATCGGCCGGGCTGCGCTCCGCCACACTGGTGATCTCGACACCGGACGGGGCGGGCATGTTCAACTCGCCGGCCCTGTCTTCGTCCACCTCGATCAGATGGACACCGAGATAGCTGCCCCCCTTCCCGAACTGCGCGGCATAGACTCCGACCCCCGACCCATACGAGCCGTAGCCGGGAAACGGCCGGGCGGGGTCGATCACCACTTGCGCGGACGCCGCCACCCAGGCAACCAGGCATCCGAGACTCAAGCGACTCAACTGTGTCATGGCTTCTCTCCTTCAGAAGGTTTCTCTATTCCAGCCGGTGGATCTTGATGTGACCGGCCGTGTTCAGGATGCGGAGGACCGGCCCTCCGCCGTTCAGAGCACCCTCCGCCGTAATCGAGCTGGGGCCGAAACGTTCCCGGTCCAGCCGGACGCGGATCGCCTCGAAATCGCTCTGGATGCGGCGGTCGTTGTTGGTCAATTCGACGATAGCCTCGATCGTGACTTTGAGATCCGCCGGCAGCCACACGTCGATGCTGCCCACATTCGTCTCCAGAACGGAATCCTGAAGCAGACCGCCGCGCAGGAAGTAAGCCTGGATGCTTCCGGTAGCGTTGGAGGCCGTGACCGCGCCCGCGACATCACGCAGATAGATTTTGCCGCCGGCGGTCTCGGCGCGGACTCCATGCGGCGCCGAGAGGATGTTCACTGACCCCCCGGCGGTCTCGGCGCGGACACGGCCGGCCACGTCGGTCACATTGATCGAACCGCCCGAGGTCTCGGCAACGAGACTGCGACCGACTTTCTCCGCCGTGATGCTCCCTCCGGCGGTTTCCGTCCGCAGGGTACCGGCAACGTTGCGAGCCGTGATCGATCCGCCGCTTGTTGTGAGCGTGGCGTCCGCGCCGGCCCCATCGAGCGAGATCGCTCCGCCGGCGGTGTCACACAAAATCTCCCCCCCGATCGCGCGCAGCGTGATATTGCCTCCCGCCGTGTCGGCGCGCACCGAGCGGCCGATATCTTCGATGAGGATCGCCCCTCCTTGCGTACTGGCATTGAGCCGGCCCTCCAGCCCTTGCGCCGTGAGCGAGCCGCCCTCCGAGTCAATCGTAGTGTGATGGGTGCGTCGAGGGGCTGACACGGCGAGAGAAGCCGAGAATCCGCAACGCCCGCAGCGAGGGCTTTGCAGAGAAATCACGGTCGTTCCGTTCTGCAGCGAGGCCGTCAGAGGCGCATCCTCGAACCATCGCTCTGCTTCCCGCTGAGTGTCGGCGCGCACTCTCCGCGTGACCTTGAACCGGACATCGTTCCCCGTGTCTCCCGTGATGGACACCGGACCAACCGATGCAACACGCAGCCTCGTACCGGCCGGTATGGCGCCTTCCTTCTCCTCGATCCAAAAACGGCCTTCCTTCCGGATGACGCCCGCAGCCGGCAGCACAAGCCCCAAAACCAGCAGTCCGGCCGTCCAGTTGACGAGTCTCATGTTCATCCTCCGTCGGTTTCCATCATCTAGAAACGGTCAACCGAGGCGTTCAAGTCCTGCAGCACCCGTCTCGACCGCAACCGGACATATTCATGGCCTTCGGTCTCGACAAGCTCTTGCAGCACGCCAACCAACTTGCGGTCGGGCTGCTCAGTGAGCAAATCGATGGCGTAGACGCGCATGCCGGAATTCGGATCGCGGCGGAGAACGTCGATCAGGGCACGTCGGACCTCCGGGTCGTCTTTTTGCCGTCTCAACGCCTCGAGCGCTTTCAGCCTTACCCCCGGATTACGGTCCCTGACCATCGAATGCAACAACGTCCGGCGCACATCGAGCTCGTCGACCCGTCCGGTCAGGATGTCCAGCGAGTCAAGCCGGGCGCTGGAGTTCGGGGAGTTGCGGGCCGTCGAAAGGAGCAAGTCGTGGATTTGGGGGTCGTGCGGATGTCCAGCGAACCTGCGCCGGCTCACCTCCTCCACGACGATCTCGACCCGGTTCCGACGAGGGTCGAGAGCGATCGACTCGATGCCGGAGACCAGAGGTTCGGATGGGAACGAAGTCATCGGCCCCTGCAACGACAGCTCTTCAACATCTGTAAACAGCCCCGAGTAATCAGAAGTCGTGGCACGACCAACGACGAAAGCCAACGCAAGCGATGCGACGACCCAAGCCGGCCGCCAAGCGAATGGGTTCTCGGTCTCTCCGGAAAACCACCGTGAGAATCGGGTCCAAACCGTAGCCGGTTCCGGCGCCGTCCGATAGACCTCGCGCATCAAATCATGGCGGCACTCGGCCACCAACGCGTGCGACGGCTCCGCCGAGGGCAGCTCGCTCATCGCGGCGAAGAACTCCCGTTCCTCTGCGAGAGCCCGGGAACAGGCGCCGCACGATTCGACGTGCGCCTCGAGCGCTTCCGTTTCGACTGAGCCAAGTTCATCGTAGAGATAGAGGCTGATTCGTGATTGGATGGATTCGCAGCTCATCGTGACATGTCCTTCAATGCCGCCCTCAGTTTCCGGTGCGCCCGGAAAAGGCAGTTCTTCGCGGCTTCCTCACTGATCGCAAGCCGGTCGCCGATCACCCGCAGCCGCAGACCTTCGTAGTGCTTCAGCTCGAAGACCATGCGCTCCTTCGGCGTCAACAGTTCGAGCGCCTTGGCGATGCGTCCGGCGGTATCGCGGCAGGCGAGGATGCTGTCCGGATTGCTTGAAGCCCTCTCGTCAGACACCGTATCGAGCGGACCGAGGCCTTCGGCGCTCGTCTCTGCAGCCGTCCATCGGTCCCTGTGCGCTCTCTTGCGGCGCAGGAAGTCGAGACAGACATTCGTGGCAACCCGATAGAGCCAGGTATGGAAGCTGCACTGAAACCGGAAGCTGTTCAGACTACGATAGGTCCGCAGGAAAATCTCCTGGTAAGCGTCGCGGGCGTCTTCTTCGGACCGCAGCAGATGGAGCGCCACCCTCAGCACGCTACGGTCGTAGCGTCGAACAAGCTGCTCGAAGGCATCGTGGTCCTGCCGCTGGGCAGCCCGGATCAGAGTCTTCTCGCTGAGCGCTTCGGGCCACGCCTGGTTCGCCACGCTGACTGTTTCCACTCTGGCTGCCTGCAATAACCATTAGACGCGTTCGGAAGGAAAAAGTTAGGAGCTCAACGGGCTACCTTGCCACTGCCCGATGGTGGCGGACAGGTGAGAAAGGGTCCTTTCTCGCCAGGGCGGATCTCGACGCGGCCGGTGCGAACCCGCCCGTCGGATTGTCCAAGCTGGTGATGATCACCGCGTATCCGCTGTGCCGCACTCGATCCGTTCGCGTCAGCGCACCCGGAATGCGGTCAGCGGTGTTGCGCGGACGGCGACGGGCTACCGTTTTCAGCTTGATCTCCGTCCGTGCTCGGCTACCTCCGGCCGGGCCGCAAGTGCTCTTCGACCCACTCCATGTGCCTATTGGCCAAATCCAGCACGAATTTCGGTTCGCGGGGACCGTGGGGGGTGCGCGGGTAGACGACCATCCTGGCCTTCACGCCGCGGCGGTGCAGAGCGTTGTAATACTCGTACCCCTGCGAGATCGGCACCCGAACGTCCTGTTCGCCATGAAGCACGAGAGTCGGCGTGTTGACGTTCTGCACGTAGCTCATCGGCGAGTGCCTGCGATAGGCCTCGAAGTTCTCCCAAGGCTCGCCGTTGAAGTAACTCGGCAGGAAGTCAAGGATGTCGGAGGTGCCGGCGAAGCTCCAGAGGTTCGTTACGGCTGCTCCGACGCAGGCTGCCTTGAAGCGATCTGTCTGGCCGATCACCCAACTCGTCATGAACCCGCCGTAGCTCCAACCCATGACCGCCATACGGTCCGGGTCGACGACGCCCATCTCGATGACGTGATCGACGCCCGACATGATGTCTTCGTAGTCGCCGCCGCCCCAGTCTTCGGAGTTGGCCTTGCGGAACTCCAATCCATAGCCCGAGGAGCCGCGCGGATTCGGCCGCAGGACGGCGTAGCCATCCACCGCAAAAGAAGCGAGCGGGTAGCGGCTGCGCGCGCCGATAAATGTCTCGGTGAACACGCCCAAAGGCCCGCCGTGAATCACCAGAACGAGAGGTGCCCGTTTGCCTTCCCGGTAACCCAGCGGATACGTCAACAGGCCCTCGATCCCGCGGCCGTCTTTCGACTTCCAGCGAATGACCTCGGTGCGGGCGAAAGCGCGTGAACGCAACGAGGAATGGACATCGCTTGCTTGCGACGCCTTCCCCCCCACGGCAAGCACATAGGCCTCGACAGCTTGACCGGAGCTTTCAACGGCGGCTCCGATGTGCGTGCCCGCGGCATTGAGCCGGGCGCCCCGGCCATAGAAAGAAAGCGTGCCGTGCTCAGGGAATCCGAGTTCCCGCGGTTCGCCGTCGAAGGTGAGCGCAACCAGCACATTACGAGTTCCCCGAGTCTCGGTAAAGAACACACGATCCGAATCCGAGCCAAACCCGAGAAGATTCGAGCCGCGCCCGAACTCGTCTTGGGTCAAAGCGAGAGTGCGGTCTTGGCCGGATGAGAGGTCCTTGACGACCAGGCGCCCGTCACTGGCCCAGTTTCTGGGCACGCTGCTTCGAACGAAGGCAAGCAGCTTGCCGTCGGGGGAGTATTTCGGAGAGCGTTCCGACAGGGCGCCAGCGGCGAGCTTCCGCACAGCCCCTCCTTCGATCTCGACTTCGGAGACGTCCGCTTGCAGCCAGTAATCGGGCTCGTTACGCGGCCAATGCTCGAAGACGATCCGCGCCGAGTCGGGCGACCACTCGAGGGCAGCAACGTGATTGTCTGCGGCCAGGATCTCGCGAGGCGCTTGCCCTTTCTTTTCGGGATCGGCGCTGACCATCCAGAGCCCATGGTTGCCAGACTTTTCGCCGACGATCCTGAAGTCAAGCTTTTGCTTCTCGGCTTTCTCGGTCTCGCGGTCTCTCCCGCGTCCACTGAAGGCGAGCCAGCGGCCATCAGGCGAGACGCGGAATCCCCCGATGGAGCCGTCCCAGTCCGTGAGCCGCTCGGCCTCGCCGCCGGCGACGGGAATGCGCCATAGATTCACACTCCCCGAGCGGCTGGACCGAAAGTAGACGAACCGATGGTCCGGGGAGAACGCCGGAGAATCGGCGCTCTTTTCACCCGCCGTCAGCGGGAAACCCCGCGAGCCATCGCGGCGGGCGAGATGAATCTGTGTCACCATCTCACTCTTCTCTGCCTCCATCACGGCTTGCGTCCGCGTGAAGGCGACCCAACTTCCGTCGGGCGACGGCACGACCTCGCCGATCGTGTCGACGGACATGGCGTCTTGAGGAGTCCATGAACTGATGGCCTGACCCCACGAGAGCGAGAGATGTAGGAGAACAAGAAGCAAGAGCCGGGTGAGCATATGCTGTATCTTAGAAAATCCCGGCGGAACGCAAACCTGAGGGGCCCATCGGGCCGCAGGTTCGCCGTCAGCGGACGATAAAACCCGGATTGTGAAGGTCCGGCTTGTTGTAGCGCAGTTCCTCTTCCGACCCCATCCGAATCACTTTGCGGCCGGCGGCGTTGGCAATGGCGTGGCCGGCGCCGCTGTCCCACTCCATTGTCGGCCCGAATCGCGGGTACAGGTCGGCTACGCCTTCCGCCACAAGGCAGAACTTCAAGGAACTGCCCATCGACATGAATTCGACCCGGCCGTGCCGGGAGCGCTGCTCCTCAAGGAAGACCTCCATCTCAGGCGTCGGATGGAAGCGGCTTCCGGCGATCACGACGCCGTCACGTTTCACCACGCGAGGAACAGGAAGGGAGATCCGCACGCCACCCTCCGTCTTCCAAGCGCCCTCGCCGTCAACACCGTGATAGAGCCGGTCCTGCACCGGCGCATAGATCACGCCCAAAATGGGCCGCTCGTTCTTCACCAGGGCAATATTCACGGTGAACCCACCGTCGCGCTTCACGAAACCCTTGGTGCCGTCCAGGGGATCGACGAGCCAGAATCGAGTCCATTTCCGCCGGACGTCGTAGGGAACTTGCTCGGTGTTCTCCTCGGAGAGGATCGGGATGTCCGGATAGCGTTCGCGGAGACGATCGGTAATCACGAGATGAGCACGGAGGTCCGCCTCGGTGATCGGAGAGGCGTCACTCTTCCGCTCGACCTGAAAATCGGTCTCGTAGACTTCGAGGATGGCTCGTCCGGCCTCGCGGGCGGTTGCGATGAGATAGGGCAGATCCATAACCGGCATGGCCTTTACGGGATTTTCCTTCCGGCCTCACAGGAGGCGCGGCTCTGCGATCAAGCACTAACCTGCTTGCGCCGCTTTGCGTCGTTGGGCCTTCAACATTTCCTGGGCGTGCTCGACGGCGGAAGCCGTTACATTTTCTCCGGATAACATCCGGGCCAACTCGGCGACCCGTTCCGGTTCCGACAACTCCGAGAGCGTCGCGAACGCCGCCGTCTTCCCTTCGCGCTTCTGGACATGATAGTGGGCATCGGCAAAGCCCGCGACCTGCGGCAGGTGCGTCACACAAAGGACCTGATGGCTGCGGGCCAGATCGTGCAGACGCCGTCCGACGGATTCCGCCACGCGTCCACCGATCCCACTGTCGATCTCATCAAATACCAGCGTGCGGGGGATGGCGTTTGCTTCCACGAGAAGAGTCGGAAGAAGGCACGTCTTGAGAGCCAAAGCGATCCGTGACAGCTCTCCGCCCGAGGCCACATCGGCCAGCGGACGGGGCGGTTGACCGCGATTGGCCGAAATCAAGAAGCGCACCTTGTCGATGCCCGACGGCGACCACGGCGCGCCTTCAGGAGGCCCGAAATCCACCTGAAAAACAGCCTTCTCCATCGCCAACGAAGCCAGTTCTTTTTCGACGAGCTTGCTCAGCCGTTTGCTTGCTTGTTGCCTTTTCTTCGAGAGAGCGGCCGCTCGGGCCGCGTAACGGGTTGCCGACTCAGCTTGAGCCGCTTCGATCCGCTCGATCTGCTCGTCGCTGGATTCCAGGTCGGCGTGACGCCGCTCGACTTCTTGTCCGTAGGCGATCACTTCGGTCAGCGTCGGCCCGTACTTGCGGCACAGTCTTTCGATCAGCGCCAGCCGGTCCTCGATCTCCGCCAGCTTTCGGGGGTCCGGCTCGAGCCGGTCCCGATACGAGCGGAGATCAAGGGCCACATCGTCCACAGAGGCGCGGGCGCTCTCCAGCGGCGACCGCCAAGCAGCCGCGTCCGTGTCGAACCGGGACAATTCTTCGACGTCACGCTGCGCCGCGGCAAGCTGCGCCGTCGCCGAGTCCTCGGCATCATAGAGGGCGTCATAGGCCCGTGCGGCGCTTTCCAGAACGCGCTCGATATTACTCAACACATCGCGTTCGCGCTCCAGCGTCTGCCTTTCGCTCGCATCCAATTTCGCTTCGGCGATCTCACGGTGCTGGAAGCGGTAGAGATCGAGCAAGCGCAGCCGCTCCTGTTGGTTGTTGCGCAACTCGCGCAGACGGTCCGCCGCCGCGCGCCACTCTCGATAGATTTCAGCGACTTCCGCCAACTGCGGGGCGGTTCCCGCAAAAGCGTCGAGCATATCGAGCTGAGCCCTTGCCGAGAAAAGCCGCTGCTGCTCGTGCTGTCCGTGGATGTCGGCCAGCGCAGCGGCAAGCTCTCGCAAAACGCCCAGAGTCACCACGCGTCCGTTCACGTAAGCGCGCGACTTGCCGTTTGCAAGAATCTCGCGCTCGACGATCAGCTCGCCGTCTTCCGGCTCAATCCCTGCCTGGGACAGTGAACCCTTCCCCGTCAAGCCGTGATCCACTTCGAACACCCCCGCGACGCGGGCCCGCCGGCTATCGGAGCGGATGACGTCGCTGGATGCGCGAGCGCCGAGCAGCAACGACAGCGCATCGACGATGATCGATTTGCCGCTGCCCGTTTCACCCGTCAGCAGATTGAGACCGCGGTGAAAACGGACGCGCAGTTTCTCTACGACGGCGTAGTTCTCGGCGTTGAGTTCGAGCAGCATGAGAGGACGGGACGGATTCGATCCAAGTTCCGCGCGACGGCGGCTCGGACACGCCGAAAAAAATGTAACCGCCGGGCGGCGGTCAGGCGTCCAACGAGCAACGTACGTAGTGTAGTATGTGGTACATTTTGGATGTTGAGTCGCGTCAAAGCGACTCCGAGGCGTTCCCTGAATAGCCGCAGGTATTGAGGAGGCCGGGCTTGTGTCTTTCGACGATAAGTCCGGTTGTACCGGCGGCGACAGGCGAGCAGAGAGTCTGCCGCTACGATTTTTGGACGGCTGGACCGTCTGAGGAGACGTCTTGATACGACCAACCCTTGCCCTCCTACTGCAAGCTGTAGACCCGTCCGGCGCGAGCGAATTGCCGGAGGCCGCCCAGGAAATCGAGGCGGCGATGGATGCGGCCGCCCTGGAACGGAGCGGCTTTCTCGAGTTGATCCTCTCGGGCTCGCCACTCGCGATGGTGGTCCTGACGGTGCTGCTCGCTTTCTCGGTCGCTTCCTGGGCGATCGCCTTTTCCAAGCACAGCTTGCTGAAAGCATCGCGGCGCAATGACCTCAATTTCCTGAAGACCTTTCGGCGCGTCGGCAGACTCGCGGAGTTGAGCGCAGCGAGCGAACAATACCGTCCGGCGCCACTGGTCACGGTGTTCGAGTTTGGCTACGAAGAAGTGGCCCGGCAGGTCAACCACCTCGGACGGCTTCGCAACGGCGGCGCACTGGAGCGCTGCCTGCAACTCGGCATCAACGAAGAAGTAACGCATCTCCAAAAGAACATGGGATGGCTCGCTACGACGGCGTCGGCGACGCCCTTCATCGGTCTCTTCGGAACCGTGTGGGGCGTTCTCGAAGCCTTTCGAGGATTAGGCGAAGCGGGCGGAGCCACGTTGCGAGCGGTGGCCCCCGGTATCGCGGAGGCCCTGGTGGCCACGGCGTTCGGGCTGTTCGCGGCGATCCCGGCGCTGATCTTCTTCAACATGTTCTCGCAACGTATCCGCGAAATGCGCGCCCACATGGAGGACTTCGGGCTCGAGTTCTACAACCTCGCCGAGCGCAGCTACGGAGAAGCAGATGGCGTTTTCGAACCGGAACAGACAGGAAGAGTCCATAGCTGACATCAACATCACGCCGTTCGTGGACGTGGTGTTGGTCCTGCTGATCATTTTCATGATCACGGCGGGCGTGGTGGAGTTCGGCCTCGAGATCGACGTGCCGCGCACGCGCGAGGTCGCCAGCACCAGCGAGGACTATGATTTCGTCAACATCACCTCCGACGGCCAACTGTACCTGAACACCGAGCCGATCAGCGTCTACGACATTGCGCCGCGCATCAAGGAACGGCAGGGCGAGAAAGGTCCCGGCGTCTATGTGCGGGCACACAAGGAAACCCCCTGGGAAGTGGTAGCCCAGGTTGTCGCCGAATGCGGCGCCGGTAAAGTCGTGGTCAATATGGTCACCAAGCCTCTGGAGCGGAATCCGCGAAGGAAGAGATGAGCACTCGCATCGATCCTCTGGAGCAAGCCGAACCACTGCGCAAGCCGCTGATGATTTCGGCCACCTGCCACGTGGCGCTCTTCGCAACCACGATGGTCTGGTCTCTGTTCGACGCGCCTTTTTCATTGGGCGATCCCAGTGAAAACCCCGGAGGGGCCGTCGTCGTCAATCCGATCGACGGCATCCCTCTGCCTCGGCCTCGAGCGCAGAGAGAAAATCCCGTTGCGAATCCCGTACAGCACAACGTGCCGTCGATTCCCGACCCGCCTCAACCCAGGGCGGAACCGGAGCCTGCCGAACCGGAACCCGATGCCGTGCCGATCGAGAAGGAACGCAAGCGCCGCAAACACCAGGCCGGCAACCAGCAGAAGTATCAAGAGCCGCCCCGGAAGAACCAGTTGGCGTCGTCGACGGGCGCCGCGGTCAGCTCTCCGATCTACACCGGAAGGAGACAGCAAAGCGGAGGAGGAGGCGTCGGCTTCGGCAAGGGCAGTCCGTTCGGTGCCCGATTCGGGTGGTATGCGGACGCCTTGCAGCGCCGCCTGGCCCAGGAGTGGCGCACGTCACTGGGGCAATCACGGGGCACGAGTTCCAAACCGGTCGTGATGAGTTTCTCGATCCTGAGCAACGGCACGATTCGCGACATCCGAGTTGGCAGAACAAGCGGAAACCGCTCACTGGACACATCAGCGTTTCGAGCGGTCATGAATACAAATCCATTCCAACCGCTACCGCGGGGGCTGCCGAGGCGTTACATCCGAGTCGAAATGTGGTTTCAAGTGCGATGAAACAAACAAACTCCCAAATCACCGTTTTTTTTCTTTGTTCGTTATTGTCGGCCTGGGCACTGCTTGGGCAGCGGCCCCAGCGGCCCGACCTTCGAGGCGTCATCACCGAAGATATGCAAGCGCCGCGCATCGCGGTCCCGGACATGTCGGGACCGGGCGATTTGTCCCGGGAAATCTCCGCTTTCAACAACACGTTGTGGAACGACCTGGAAAGCTCGGCGCAATTCCAGATGGTCTCGAAGAGCCTCTATCCTCGAACTCCGCCGCGGCGTCCCGAGGACCTCAAGTCGGCCGACCAGCGCATGCCGGCCGACAAGGGGGCGCAGGGCTTCTGGCTGCGCGGCTGGTCAGACCCGCCGACAACCACGCGCTATCTGACGTTCGGTTCGCTCGACAAGAGCGGCGAGCGTCTGGTCCTTTCCGGATATCTCTACGATGCCGCCGCCGAGGAAGTGCGCAACGCGCACATCTTCGGGAAACGCTATTTCTCGAGTCTCGACATCGCCGGAGCGCGTCAGCTTGCTCACGAGTTCGCCCGTGACATCTCGCAGAACCTGGGCCTCGGAATGGGCCTGGCCGGTACGCGCATCTACTTCGTCTCGGACCGCACCGGACACAAAGAGATCTGGGGAATGGACTACGACGGCAACAACGAGCAACAGATTACTCGATACGAGAACATCTGCATCACTCCGGCCGTCTCGCCGGACGGCTCTCGCATCGCGTTCACCACCTACGTCGATGGGCAGCCGGCGATCTACGTGCACTCGCTCGAAACCAACCGCCGGCTGACCTTCTACAACCAGAAAGCCTCGTTGAACACTACACCGAACTTTCACCCGAACGGTCAGCAGATCGCATTCGCGTCGTCGGCCACGGGCCGCTCTCAGATCTACATGGCCGACCTCGACGGACGGAACTTTAGGCGGGTCTCGTATTCACGCGGGCGGGAAGTCGATCCGGCCATCAATCCCAAGACCGGAACGCAGGTCGCGTTCACCTCCGGCCGCTCGGGCCTCCCGCAGGTCTACGTCATGGATATGGACGGGGCGAATGTCCGCATGTTGTCTCTGGGCGGCGGCGATGCGGTGCAAGCCGTCTGGGACCCGCAGGGCGAGAATGTGGCGTTTGCCTGGACCCGCGGTTTCGAACCCGGCAACTACAACATCTTCGTGATGAACGTGGCCACGCAGAAGCTGGTTCAACTGACGTACGGCGCAGGCCGCAACGAGAACCCCTACTTCTCTCCGAGCGGCACGCACATCGTGTTCTCTTCCAACCGTCTTGGGGATGACCAGATCTGGACCATGCGCGCCGACGGCTCCGACCTCAAACGGCTCACGACGAGGGGGCACAACGCGATGCCGGTCTGGGGCATTCGATAGCTAGCCTGCATTTCTCACCACCCGACGGTCGAAGCACGCGATACGACCGCCATGACTTCGTTGCGCTTGCT
>JAPPLB010000005.1 GCA_028819575.1 Bryobacterales bacterium
GAGGCGCGAGCCGGGCGGAGGAAAAAGGCGCGAGCCGCTTGGCGCGCGCAGGCGTGCTTGAACAGTACGTTGAGCACGGCAAGCAAGCGTTGCGAAGGAAAAGCGAAGTCATGGCGGTCGTATCGCGTGCTTCGACCGTCTGGTGGTGAGAAATGCAGGTTAATGTCCAATAAAGGATGTTATTGGGCTGGAGGAGAGATCGAGCTCGGCGAAGCAGGCACGGTTGCTGGGCTCGGCAGGCCGATTCAAGTGACAGGCCGCTGGTTACGTAGTTGAGGTCGAGTCCGAATACAATCAGCGCAAAAGTGCGTTCGTACGGAAGTAAGAGCTATCGTCTTCTCGTGTAAGACCTGCCGGAAGTAATACCCATGCCCCGCTTACCCGTCGTGAAGTCTGAAACCCGTCTCGCGTTCGAACGAAGCGGTTTCGTGTCGATCCTGTTCGCGATTGTTCGCCCGAGAGACGCCAAGGCTGCGGCAGTCAATGAGAAAACGCTGACGCTGACGTTTCCGGGAGCTGACGCCACTGCCGGCGTCGCCACTCACTGAGTGGCAACACTACCGGGCGCGCTTACCCTGATTTTTACGTCAGGTAATGGGGCAGCTCTTTCATGTGGCGACCTCGTTGTCGGCGAGGAAAGCGTCGAACAGAGCGAAGCACTGCTCCGGCTCCTCGAGCTGCAGGAGGTGGCTGGTATCGGGCACAAAGGCGTATTCGATGCCGAACTCCTCGCAGAATAGCCTGCAACATGTCGCAGTCTTCGGCGCGTCCTCCGGGGCTGGGTCGGAACCGACGATCAGGAGCGGGTGGCCCGCCGGGTTGGGCTGCCGCCATATTTCCAGTTCGGTGACGTCGGTATAGAGATCCGCCTCGACGGTGCCAGGGCAACGGAGCAGCCATTCTCCGCTGGCGGGATCGAAGTGCATCACCGAGCGTGCGATGAGTTCCGCCACTCCCGGCCGCAGGCGACGGAACTGGCGCAGGGAACGGAACACGTCGGCAAGTTCCTCGGGGTCCCGGAACCGGTTCTGGCGGACCAGGGTGGCGGCGCGCATCGTCTCGCCCTCGGAGATCCGCGGGTCGCGCCACGGGTTACCCTCAGGCGGGACCACCGGCGGGTCGAACAATACCAGCGCGTCCCAGTGCCAGACGCCGTCGATGATCGCCAGCAGGGCTGCGATCGCCGTCATCGAATGGAAGACTCCGATCGTGGTCTTCTCACCCCATTCTTCCGCAATCGCGCCGTGCACCTGCGCCATGTCGCGCGCGAAGTGGGGATAGTCGTGAGCCTCGCCCGCGTGAAAGGGGTTGCGCCCACAGTTGCGGACGTCGTACAGGGCAAGGTCGAACCGCTCGAGCATATGTCGCCAGAATGGGAAGTAGGAATCGCTCGTGAAGCCGTTGCCGTGGCTCAGCACGACACGTGGCCCTGACGGGTTGCCGTGGCGCACGACGCGAATCGGCGCGCCATCGTCCATCACGACATTGAGGGTCGCCAGATGTTCGGGAAGGACGAATCCGGCCGTTTTCCGACGGTCTTTTATCGGGGAATATGGTGGGCCTGTCACGTGTAAACGTCTCCCTGCAGCGGCACTGTCGGCGATACGATCGCGGATTATCTGCGAATATACCGTTTCAAAGGGTGCTTCGGCGCCGCTTTCCTGGTCTCCCTCCCCTTCGCGCCCGGATCATTTTGCGCTCTTCCTTGAGGCGTTACGCCATCAGCTTCGGGGCGCGTAACGCCGCCCGCGTGACTTTTGACACATGGATATTTATCGGATCGCGCCGGGATAGAGCCGGAAGTAGAAGTTGCGCAGCGTCAGCCCTGCTGAGACGGAAAGCCTCTGCCAGTTGAAGTTGAACGGTAGGATGGGCGTCTTGCCGCGTGGCGCCCAACTGCGGCAACGGTGCGGCTTCTGGCTCAATCCGCTTTCGTCGATGAAGACTATGGTGCGGCCTTCGGTGCGGGCTTTTTTTTAGGCCCGGTCAGGTCTTGCGCTTCCAGGTGCGGATCGCCTCTTCGTTGCGCTCGCGCGCCTGGCCGACCGGGCGTTGGGGGCTCCAGCCCAGCCCCCGCAGGACCTTCCAGACGTGGCCTTCGTGGTAGTCGACTCCGAACTCGTCCCGGATCAGGAGAGCCACCCGCGGACAAGTCCACAGCGGCGTCGGGAAGCCGTGCGCTTCGGGACCTTCCAGCAACAACGCCGTCAAGCGTTCCCGCTGCGCGGCGTCCAACAGCGGCTTGCGCCCGGCCCGCCCGGCGCGCCGCAAACCAGCGCTGCCCCGACGGCGATACTCCCCCACCCAGCGGCTCACACTCTGTTGCGCCGCTTTCACCTGCCGCGCCGCTGCGGATTGACTCCAGCCTTGCTCCACCACCAGCCGCACGGCCTCTCGCCGCCGCTTCTCCAAAGCTTCGAAGTCTCGTCGTACTCCTCTCGGGTTCCCCATGTCTAGTAAGACGTGAAAAAGCCCCTTAAGGTTACCTTATATTATGCGGGATTCAATAGATGCCAAACGAATAGGATCTCCGCATTTCCTCGAATAGCGATACCGAAAGTACTGAAGAGGCCTACAAAAACCAATCTGAACAACGTAGTAGTGATACCCACAAGTAAGCCACCAACAGCACCTCGCCAAAGCAAAAGCCACCCTGCACGGAGGCTCTCTTGATAAGACATGGCTTTATCTGATCTGCCCACAAAGTTGTACCACTTTCCAAGTTAGGAACCAGCCTGCCCTGGGGCCGTTTGGCTCAGGCGGGTTCAAGGTCGAAGATGGGAATGTCCATCGCGCGGGCGAGAGCAATCATCCGACCGTCATAACTGGCAAGCGCAATCGACTGGCCCTGATTGCGCAGGAACTCGCAAGACGCCAAATGCAGGGCATCCAGCGTACGCACGGATGTGGGAAAGGCATCCAGCGCGCGCTCCAGCACCGGAGGGGAAAGCTCCAGCAGCATGATTCTCCCAATGAGTAAGCGAGCCGCCTCACCGTGGGATTCGGCGAGCCTGCGCGCATGCAGCCGGGTCCAGATCTCGTATTCCATCAACCGGCTGGCCGCCAGGGTTTCATGCCAGAGACCGGCGGGCGGGCGGCGGTCTTCGGCCAGGAGATGGGCGAGCACAACCGAGGTATCGACGTAGATCACCGTTCGCTTCTGTCATCATCCAATTCGCGCAGCAGGTCTCGGAGCGGTGCAACAGGTTCCGGTGCGGGTGGCTTTCCGGCAGCGGGCAGCACCGGCGGCGTCAACCAGCCCCGGCGCACCGCCTCGGCCAACAGCGCATCGGCAAGAATCGGGCTCCTGGTTCCTTTGGGAGGACCGATTTCCGCGACCACCCGGTCACGGTCCGTCACCAGAACGGTTTCACCGGATGCCGCCAGCCGCACGTACTCGCTCAGCCGGCTGTTGAGCACTTTCACGCCCACTGACCTCATGAATAAAAAGTAGCAACTGGAAGCTACCTTGTCAAATCCAGGGCCTGACACACTGTCTGAGGGGCCGCGTGCACTCGCCGCGCAGTGGCGTTGCGCCGTTGTAGGCTTTGGTGGGCAGGGGCCTCGGCCTGGCGCTCTCAGGCTTCGATGAACTGTTGCTCGTGCTCGACCAACTCGCGGGTGAAGTCGCGGGCCATTCGGTCCATGGCTTCGGCGCGCTCGGGCTCGGCGGCGATGAGGTTGTTGTGCTCTGTGGGGTCGTCGGCCGTGTTGTAGAGCTCGGGGCCTTCCTTGAAAAGCTTGCTGCCTTCTTTCTTCTTGGCGTCGCCGTCGAGAAAGTAGTGGTAGCTCCAGTTGTCGTGGCGTAGATTGACGGACTTGCCGTAGTGGCAGCAGACCGCGAAGTCGCGCACCTTCTCTTCCCGTCCCAGGATGAGCGGCAGGAGGCTGCGTGAGGTCATCGCCGGCGGTGGAGCGATGCCGAGGTGGTCGAGTATGGTGGCGGTGACGTCGGTGAGCTGCACGTACGACTCGACGCGTTCGACGCCCCGTCCGCCGGGTTCGCGAATCATCAGGAAGGTGTGCGCCAGCTCTTCGTAGGCCCAGGGACGGGCTTTTCGGATGATGCCGTGATCGCCGAACGGCTCGCCGTGGTCGGTTCCGATCACGATCATCGTGTTGTCGTAGAGCCCGATTCGCTTGATTTCGTCGAGGAAGTTGCCGACGCAGTGGTCCACGAAAGCGACGACGGCGGCGTACAGCGACAGGATGCCGTTCATCTCCTCTGCGTCGAGGTAGCCCTCGGAGTCGCCGGGCGTCGGGAGGATCAACCTCTTGCCTCCAAAGTCGGGAGCGGCGAGTTTCAGGAAGCGGTCCGGCGGATCCCAGGGCTCGTGCGGGCAGAAGGAATCGATCCAGAGGAACAGGTTCTCCTTGCGCTCCCGGCTGTTGAGCCAATCGAGGGCGTGCCCCATGACCCGCGGGGTGAAGTGGTCGTCCTCGCTTTGCCAGTCGTGGCGGTTGCTGAGGTACTGGCGGATCTGGTCGGCTTCTTTCGGCTCGCCGGTGCGGGATTTGTAGAACGGTTCGATGTCGACCTGGATGCGCGGGTCGCGCACGTAGGGGTCGCCCTCCTGTCCGCGTAGCCAGATGACATCGTCGAAGCCGCGGCTGAAACCGTACCCGGGCTTGTGCATGTGGTACGTGTCGGAGACGAGGCAGGAGCGGAAACCTTCGCTCCAGAGAATCTCGGCGAGCAGAGGATGGTCTTCCGGGTGCAGCACCTGCCAGGGTCGGAAGGGATAGGTGAACTTGCCGCTGAACAGGCTCGTGCGCACCGGGATGGTGGGCAGGCCCTCGGGATAGCAGCGCGTGAACAGCGTCGATTCGGCGGCGAACCGGTCGAGGTTCGGGGTGTGCGCTTTGGAGTTTCCGAACGCGCCGAGATGATCTGCGCGGAAGCTGTCGAGCATGATGACGATGACGTTCTTGGCGTCCCAGCTCGAACGAATGGACGGGCCCCAGCCGGGAGGACGGCGGTAGTTGTCGCGGCCCGGAAGATTGACGGGAGAAAACGGGTCGTCGGAGAGGCGCTCCAGACGCGGCTTGGCCGGTTCTTTCTCAGGGCCGCAGCCGGCCAGGAGCGCTCCGGAGGCGACTGTGGATGCGGCGGCTTTCTTGACAAAGGTTCTCCGGGAGGGTTGACGGTCATCGCGGCGTTTCTTCATGACCCGTCCATGGTAAGCACTCGACCACAAGAGATGGGACTTTGGAAAGCCCTCTGCGGATCATCTGTTCGCATTGACACTTGCAGAGGGCGGGCGTACCATATCGTTAGCTTCGTCCAGCTTGGAGGCCGCTCATGAAGCAGGCGGGAAGCATATTTGTGTGCGCGTTGCTGGCAGCTTCGATGCTGTCCGCGCAGAAACAGGACGAGCCGCGCGAGGCTCGCCCCGAAGTTCTCACCCCGGAGAAGTTTTCCGAGACGCATGGCTCGTTGTTCGACCGTCCGAAGTCGAAGGAAGCGGCCGAGTTGACGGATCGGCTGCTCGGGTCCGAGCCGGGCTCGGAGCCGGGCCGCGTCGAGCGGCGGAACTTCATCGACGAGCACATCTTCGGCAAGATGGAGCGCGACGGCGTGCCGCATGCGCCGCCGGCGTCGGATATCGAGTTCCTGCGCCGCGTGACACTCGATCTGACGGGGCGCATCCCGGCCCGGGCCGAAGTGCGCGCCTTCCTGGCGGATGATGACCCCGGCAAACGAGACAAGCTGATCGACCGCTTGATCGACAGCGAAGAGTATGTCGAGAAGTGGGCCTACCACTTCATGGACCTGTTCCGCGCGAACGGCAAGATGGGACGCGGACAGCACCTCTTCCACTACTGGATGAAGCAGAACCTGCGGGCCAACAGGCCCTACGACGAGGTCGCGTACGACATCATCGCGGCGTCGGCGAAGAGCAACCATGTGGTCGCCGCCTCGAATGTGATCGCGCGCGAGCACATCCAGGGGGCGCCGCAGCCGAAGGACGGCGACGACCTGAGCATGGTGCATCAGCTCGATACGCACGATGAGCTGGTGATTCAGTACGCCAAGATCTTCATGGGACTGAATCTGTCGTGTATTTCGTGCCACGACGGGCAGGGACACCTCGAGAAGGTGAACGTCTGGCTCAGCACGAAGAGGCGCACCGAGTTCTTCCAGACGGCGTCGTTCCTGGGCCGTTCGCGATATCTGATGTATTTCGAGAACGGTAAGCCGCAGTCGGGCGAGTTTCTGCTGGATGACGGCAATCCCGGATACGATACCGAGGGCCACAGCATGGTGCGCGTCGCACGGCTGGGCGGACCGGAAAATCCGGCGTTCCTGCTGAACGGCGAAGAGCCGCGGCCCGGCGAGGAGCCGCGCGAGGCGCTGGGGCGGATCCTGACCGCGCATCCGCAGTTCGCTCGCGGCACGGTGAACCGCTTCTGGGCGAAGTTGATGGGCTTCGGGATCGTCGAGCCGTTCGACGAGTTCGATCTGCTGCGGCAGGACCCGGACAGCGTGCCCGAAGGCTGGGAGTTGCAGCCGTCGCACCCGGAGCTGTTGGACGAGTTGGCGCAGAGCTTTCGAGACAGCGGACACAGCATCAAGGAGTTGATGCGGACGATCACCAGGTCGAGCGCCTATCGCTTGTCGGCGCGGTTCCAGGGCGAATGGAAGGAGTCGTACGCCGAGTACTTCGCGCGCAAGTTCGTGCGCCGTCTGAATGCCGAGGAGTTGCACGACGCGATTGCGCTCGCCACGGACCGGCCCGGGGAGTTCAAGTTCGGAGACGAAAAAGTCGGCATGGCGATGAGGCTGTCGGGGCCTTCGGGCGGCCGCGATGTGAGGACGTTCCTGAAGACGTTCGGCCAGTCGGACCGCAATACGCCGCCTCGGGAGGTTCCCGGTTCGCTGCTGCATCCGTTGGCGCTGATGCAGTCGCCGGTGGTCACGGACCGGGTCGTCGCCAGGGAAGACAGCCGCGTGAAGAACCTGCTCGACAGCTACGACAACGATCGGGTGGTTGACGAGATGTTCATGGGGACGCTTTCGCGGCCGCCGTCGGGCGAGGAGAAAGAGATTGCCTTGGCGGCCTTGAACAACGACCGTGTCGCGGGGGCGGAGAACTTGCAGTGGTCGCTGCTCAACAGCGTGGAGTTCTTCTTCAACTACTAGGTGGGGGAAGCGGGCGCGGCATGCCGCGCCCCTGCGTTGGGCAGTGGCCGGAGCGGTTTGTAATAGGGAGGTGTTCTGATGACGAAGCCTGGAAAAGTAGGAGACCTGCCGGGGTCGCGGCGCGATCTGCTGCGGCTGGGCGGGCTCGGTCTTCTCGGCGCCTCGATGGACGGCGTCTGGCCGCTGCAGGTATCCGCCAAGCAAACCGGCGCCAAGGTGCAGCCTCGCGGGACCGCCCGGAACGTTCTCTTCTACGAGATGTCGGGCGCCATCAGCCACGTCGAGTCATACGATTTCAAGGAAAACGCCGGGTCGCCCAAAGACCTCGAGATGACGCAGTTGGCGCCGGACCTGCACATGTCGCAGCGCCTGCTGCCGAAGATGTCGCAGCACATGGACAAGCTCGCCGTCGTGCGGTCAATGAAGAGCCATGAAGAGGTGCACTTCCGGGCGCAGTATTACCTGCAGACCGGACGGCAGATGAACCTGGCGTTCGCGCGCGAGATTCCCGCAATCGGCTCGGTGATCGCCGCCGAGTTGGAAGAGCGGCGGCGTCCGGCCGATACCTTCCCCACCTACCTGTCGTTCAACTTGGAGAAAGGTGCGCCCGGGGCTCTGTCGACGGGCTTCCTTCCGGCGCGGTTCTCGGTCGTTGACATCAATACCGAGGCGGCCGTGGATTCACCTTCGTTCGATCAGAAGATGGTCGAGCTGCTGGAAGAGCGCTGGGCGCTCTTGAGCAAGTTGCGCGACGTCGGGCACAAGCGGCTTTCCGGCTTCGGGCGGAAGATGTCGAGCTACGACGACTTCTACAGCGCGGCCTATAGCCTGCTTTCGGATGAGCGCTGGCCGGCGGCGTTTCGCATCACCGAGGAAGACAAGCAGCGCTACGGAACGCACCGGGCGGGCATCTCTTCGATCCTGGCGCGCAATGTGTTGGCGCAGGATGCCGGAACGCACTACATCCATATCTGCCACCCCGGTTGGGACCATCACACCTACATCTGGGATCATTCGAAGAAAGTGAATCACTACACGCTCTGCGCCGAGTACGATCAGGCGTTCTCGGCGTTGCTCGAGGACCTCGCGGCGATTCCGTCAAAGACCAATCCGGAGAAGACCCTGCTCGACGAGACGCTGGTCGTGAATATGAGCGAGTTCGGCCGGACGCCGGGCGCGCTGAACAACATGGCGGGCCGCGACCATCACAACCCGGTTTACCCGGCCCTGTTCGCGGGTGCGGGCGTGAAGGGCGGCGTGCGGCACGGAGCGTCCGATGCGGGCGGCGCGAAGTGCGCGGAGACGGGTTGGGCCCACAAGCAACAGCCTCGCAACGAGAACGTTCTGGCAACCATGTATTCGGCGCTGGGGATTGACTGGTCCAGGCAGATTCGCAATACTCCTTCGGGGCGCCCGTATGTGTACGTCGATCCGCTGGGCGCGAACGGCTACATCCCGACGGATGAGATTTCCGAAATCTACGGTTAGCTGTTGCACCGCCCGGCATGGCTCCGCGCGGCCTTCCGTTGATGTAGCTGCCTGCAATCGAAACCGGTACGGCCCGCCGGGGCGCGTACTCCGCTTCCTTCGGCTGTCTTGCCTGCTGCTCGGGGTCGTGGCGCTGTCACTGCCCGCCGCCGAGCCGGGCATGGTGTTCATCCCCGGCGGAGAGTTCCTGCGAGGGCGTTCCCATCCCCTTCCCGATGACGGCTTGAAGTGGCAGCCGACGCTGCTCAAGGACTCTCGGCCGGCGAAGAGAATCCATGTCGATCCGTTCTACCTCGATGAGCACGAGGTGACGAACGAGGCGTATCTGCGGTTTCTCGAGGCGACGGGTCGGGAACGGCCGTTCCATTGGGTGGACGGCGAGTTCCCGGCGGGCGAGGAGAAACATCCGGTTGTGAACGTGAACTGGTTCGAAGCGACGGCCTACTGCGAATCGTTGGGAAAGCGCCTTCCGACGGAGGCCGAATGGGAGCGGGCGGCGCGCGGGATGGCCGAAGGGGCCAAGTTTCCCTGGGGCGAGGAGGAGCCCACCAAGGGCGAGCAGGCGCATTTCAATGTGCTCGACGGCCCGCGCTCGGTCTGCCGGTTTGCCAGGAACACGTTCGGACTGTGCGACATGGCGGGCAATGTCTGGGAGTGGTGCTTCGACCGCTATGACCGGCTCTACTACGAGCGGTCTCCCGAGAAGAACCCGCGAGGGCCCGATGAGGGTATGTACCGCATGCTGCGCGGCGGGTCCTGGGCCGATGTGGCGAAGTATCTGACTTGCGCCTATCGAAGTTACGCGCGGCCTCGCGAGCAGAGCCCCAATATCGGCTTCCGTTGCGCCGGAAGTTTCCTGCAAAGCCGCTGACGACGGCCAAGCAGCCCTGTTCACGCCAAAAACGATCACGAACTACTTACAGGCACGGTAAGCACGAGCATTCGCTTGGGGGCTTTGCCCTTGGGAAGCTGGATGCGCGTCCGCTCCTTCTTGCTAGCCCGGTCGATGACGGAGATCGTGTCGTCGGCGGTGTTGGCGGTGTAAACGGTCTGCCCGTCGGGAGTCATCGTCAGCCACAGCGGAGTGTTGCCGGTCTTGATCTTCGCGATTTCCACCGGCGGGTCTTGGGTGACGTCGAAGGCGTGAACGAAGCCGTGATTGATGTTGGTGGACCAGACCTCTTTGCCGTCGGGTGAGACGCCGATTCCGTGAGAACGGCTTGGAGTGGCCTGCTCCTCGCGAGTGAGTGTGTATTCCGCCGTCTGGATGACTTCGCGCTGTGCCGTGTCGATGACGAGGAACCCCATCAGGTTGTCCGTGTTGACGTAGAGGCGCGAACCGTCGGGGCTGATCGCCGTGGGACGGGGCGTGTTGCCGGTCTGAATCTTGTCGACGACGCTCCGTGTGGCGGTATCGACGACGTAGATCTTCTTGTTGAGGCTGACGGGCCGGCCCCGCGCCTGTTGCGCTTCGATGCTGAGCGCCCCCCGGTCATGCGGGACGAGATACATGTACTTGTCGTCAGGCGATACCACGGTATTGTGCGGCGTGCCGTCGGTGGGGATGCGGGTAACGATCTCTTCTTTCCGGGTGTCGAAGATCTCGTAGCGCCCGTCACCCATCGCCGGCACGTAGACATAGCGGCCGTCGGAGGTGCATTCGATTTCGTTGGGCCGCTTGCCGAAGAAGTCGTATTTCTTGATCAGCGTGTCGTTGACCGGGTCGACGACCGCCAGCCCGTCGTCGCCTTCGGTGGCGACATAGAGTGGGAACTGGGACTTGGGTGTTGCGATGCCGTGAGGCAGTTCGCCGACCTCGACGGAGGTCAGGATCTCGTTCGTCGCGACATCGATCACGGTAACGTCGTTCGAGTTGCTGCTGAGCACGTAGAGCTTCTGGAGGGTCTGGCCATTCGGGTCGGCTGAACAAGCTGCCAGCACGAGGAGCAATCCGATCACAGGGCAACGTTTGAGCATGGTTCGACTCTCCGTGGGAGGAGGCCAGCCTGCATTTCTCATCTCCCGACGGTCGAAGCACACGATACGACCGCCAGGACTTCGTTGCGCTTGCTTGCCGTGCTCGACGTACTGTTCAAGTACGCCTGCGCGCGCCAAGCGGCGCGCGCCTCGTCCTGACGGCCCTCTCACGCACTTCGCCTCGCCGCGTGGGGAGAAATGCAGGTCAGAGCACGGCGGCTGCCTCGACCTCCCGTATCTCGACGACATCATCGCGCATTTGGAAGCGGAAGCGAAACAGGCCGCGTTCCGCGGGGCCTTCGAGCAGCGCCCCCTCCTTTTGCGGATCGAAGACGCTGAAATGGCACGGGCAGACCAGCAGGGGGTGATCAGGGCGCTCGCTCTGCTCGAGCCGCACGTGTTGCAGGTCCTCGACAAGCTGGACGTAGCAGAGTTCGTGCGGACAATGCAGGCACAGCGCTCGCAGACTCTCCGGCCCGGGCTTCCCGCTTGCCCGCACCAGGATGCCTTTGAGCAGGCGCTCGGCGGCGGGCTCGCCCTCCGCCGCGGGCTTGTCCACCCACGCCGAGAACGGATGAGGCCGCCAAGGTTGGAGATCGCCGACCGCGATCGAGACCGGCTCTTTGAGACGAAGATACGACGCGCCGGGAGTCGGGGCGGTTGCCGGAAGGCCTTGCGCGCCCAGAGCGGTCAGGCAGGCTTGGAGCCACATCCGGCGGGTTGCGGGCGGCTCGGGCGTCATGGCGCGGACCCTGTCACTCGCTTCAGTAGGCTGATTCTACCGCACTGCCGGCGTCGGACCCGGCTGCAGGGAGCCCTACAATGAACTTCCGGCGCAAGACATGAACCCGCACCTCGCACGCATTCGAATCTTCCCTTTCAAGTCGCTCGACGGCCACGATGTCGCCGAAGCCGTCGTGCTGCGGTCGGGTGCGTTGGCGCATGACCGGGAGTACCGCTTTCTCGACGAAGAGGGCTCGGTGGTCAATGGCAAGCGGGCTGGCGAGCGGATCATGCGGATTCGTTCCGTATTCGACTTCGGCTTCGGTCAGGTGAAGCTCTCCGATCGGCAGGACTCCGCCGCTTTCTTCCCTCACCGCGAGCAGGAGCCGATCGAATCTTGGGTCGGTGAACGGATGGGGTTTGCAGTCCGCTTGCAGCACCATGCGGACGGCGGCTTCCCGGATGACACCGATGCGCCGGGCCCAACCGTCGTCAGCACGGCGTCGCTGAAAACGGTCGCCTCATGGTTCGGCTTCACCCTGGAGGAGACCCGCCGCCGCTTTCGCGCGAATCTCGAAGTCGGCGGCGTGCCGGCGTTCTGGGAAGACCGGCTGTACGGTCCCGGAGATGAGAAAGGGCGCTTCCGGATCGGCGACGTCCTGGTCGAAGGGGTCAACCCCTGCCAAAGATGCGCCGTGCCGGGGCGGAATCCGGAAGACGGCAGCCTCACGCCGGCCCACTTCGCGAAGATGTTTGCCGAGAAGCGACGCGAGACGCTGCCCGCCTGGGCCGAGCCAGGCCGCTTCGACCACTACTACCGTCTCACGGTCAATACTTGCATCCCCGAAACCGAAGCCGGCAAGGTTCTCGAAGTCGGCGACACGATCGATATCGTGAACTGATGTGAAACAAACCCTCGGCCCCAGTGTTTCCCACTCGAATGATCCGCACTGGGCGGGCGAAAAACTGGCCTGCATGTCTCATCAGGAGGTGAGAAATGCGGGCTCGCCTTAAACGTGACCTCGTGCGCCGATCGGCCACACTTCGACGACGTTCTCTCCACGGACGCAATAGGCTCGGTCGTAGAGGTTCACGTTGGGATCGCAGTGAGGCACGAGCAGGCGGATCTTGTCCCCGAGTTTGACAGGCCGGCTGGGCTCGCTGATGGTCAGGATCCCGTGTTCGTCGCCGCCGAAACGATACTCCACGCCGGTCAGCCCGAGAACCTCCGGACCGAACTCTCGGTCGGTGGCGAACGCCTTGAGCCCCGCGTCCAGTGTCGCCCGGTCGTCGTAGTTCTTGCTGATGACCGTGGCGAGAACGGTCAGTGACGCCTGAAAGTCGTTGTACACCGCGCTGTTCTTGCCGCCGATGCTGCGATAGTCGACATCCATGAATACGTAGGAGCCGGCCTGCATCTCGGTCATGCCCCTCATGCCGGAGTCGATGTTGTACGTGCCGGTGCTCGCTCCGGACATGATCTCGGCCGGCAAGCCGTTCCTCTTCATCTTCTCGAACGTCTCGATCGGAGCCGCCATCACGGTCTCGGAATGCTTCTTCCGTTCCAGGAATCCGTCCACATGCGACGATCTCCCCGAATAGCTGTGAACGCCCCGCAGCTTCAGCCTCGGCAGCTTGTCCACCTGTTGGGCCAGCTTCATCGCCGGCTCGCCGGACTGAACTCCGGTGCGGCGTCCGACCGGGTCGATGTCGATCATGATGTTCAGATCGACCTTTGCGGCGGCTGCCGCTTCGCTGAGTCGCTCGACGTTGTGCGGGTTGTCGACAACGGCCATGGTGTCGGGATGCTTGGCGGTCATGCGGACCAGCCGTGAAATCTTGTTTACCCCGACGGACTCTGACGTAATCAGAATGCCGGGGACGCCGGCGTCGGCCATCCGTTCTCCTTCGCTGATCGAGGCCGAACAGAGGCCCAGTGCCCCGGCCTTGATCTGACGGAGCGCTATTTCGGGACATTTGTGCGTCTTGCCGTGCGGACGCAGGTTGATCGGCGCCGCCTGGGCGTGGTTCGCCATCTTGGCGATGTTCCCCTCGAGTCCGTCAAGATCGATGATGAGCGACGGCGTGGGCAGGTCGTCGAGAGTAACGCCGCTTATGCTCTTCTCTTTCTTGAGCTTGGACTCGACTTCGTCCACGCTGTAGCCCCAAACCGGTTTCGCAACCAGGAAAAAGGGAGCGGACGCCCCCACGCTCGCGCTTGTGCGGAGCCAGTCTCGCCGAGTCGTCTTCATTGCGGATCAACCTCCCGAAGCTTCATCGTAGCTTGACCCGAGTGCCCTGACAATTCGGTTTCAACCTGCCTTTCTCACCTCGCGGCGAGGTGAGAAAGGCTAGCTAACCCTTACGGGGTGCGAAACATTGGCTGTTATAATGCCGTTTCGTCGACCGGCGCGCCTCCTGGCTGGGATGTCAGTTACGCATGGGAGACCTTGAAGCCGGTATCTCCGACGCCGAAGCCATCGCCGGTCTGGATGTCTCACCGCGCGGCGAGGCGAAGTGGGTGAGAGGGCCGCGCAGCAACACGGTTTTTGCGGTTTTTCACGAATCACGAGTTACGAAACACGATTCACGGCCTTTTTTCGCGTGCTTCGGCCGTCGGGTGGTGAGAAATGCAGTCTACGTACGAGCCGGTCATCGGACTTGAGGTCCACGTACAACTGGGTACGAAAACCAAGCTCTTCAGCCGCTCTTCGACCGCCTTCGGCAACCCGGCGAACACCCAAACCGATCCCGTAACCCTGGGTCTGCCCGGCGCGCTGCCGGTCTTGAATCGCCAGGCCGTCATCCTGGGTATCAAAGCCTCGTTGGCCCTCCATTGCGAGGTGCGTAACTTCTCCCGCTTCGCGCGCAAGAACTACTTCTATCCCGACCTGCCGAAGGGTTACCAGATCTCTCAGTTCGATCAGCCGCTCGCCGAGCACGGTTGGCTGGAGATCAACGTCAACGGAAAAACCAGGCGCATCGGCATCACGCGGCTGCACCTCGAAGAAGACGCCGGAAAGACCATCCACGACGGCTTCAGGGATTCGGATCGCTACAGCTATGTCGACCTCAACCGCGCCGGTGTTCCGCTCGCGGAGATCGTGAGCGAGCCCGATATCCGCAGCGCCGAGGAAGCGGTTGCTTACCTGACCGAGCTCAAGCAGATCATGCAATTCGTCGGCGTGTCGAACTGCGACATGGAGAAGGGACAACTCCGTTGCGACGTAAACGTGTCCATTCGTCCGCGCGGCCGGGAGGAGTTCGGCACGAAGGTCGAAGTCAAGAACATGAACTCTTTCCGTTTCATCCAACGGGCGCTGACATTCGAGATCGGGCGGCAAGCCGCTGTGCTCGAAGCCGGAGGGACCATCCCTCAGCAGACGCGGCTGTACAACGTGCAGACCGGGGAAACCGTGGCGATGCGCTCGAAGGAGGAAGCCCACGACTACCGCTACTTCCCGGAGCCGGACCTGATGCCACTGATCGTCAGCGACGAGTGGAAGGAAGAGATCCGGGCAACGATGGCGGAGCTGCCGGCTGCCAAGCGCAAGCGGTTCGTCGAGCAATACGGCCTCGGCGAGTACGACGCCGGTGTCCTCACTCTCACGCAAGCGATGGCCGACTACTTCGAGCAGGTGGCCAGGAAGTCCGGCAATGCGAAGGCCGCCGCCAATTGGGTGCAGGGAGAACTGGTGGGTGCGCTCAACGCCGCCGGTAAGTCGATCGAGGAGTCGCCTGTCGCCGCGGAGCAGCTCGCCGAGCTCGTTCGCCTCATCGGTGACGGCACGCTCTCCGGCAAGCTGGCCAAGGAAATCTTCTCCAAGATGTTCGATAGCGGCCGCGCCGCCGGCGAGATCGTCGAGGCCGAGGGCCTCAAGCAGATCAGCGACCAGGGCGAACTCCTGAAGATCATCGACGGGATCCTCGCCGACAATCAGAAGCAGGTCGAAACCTATCGTGGCGGCAAGACGGGCGTGCTCGGTTTCTTCATCGGACAGGTCATGAAGGCCACGCGGGGCCAGGCTGACCCAAAAGTCGTCAACAAGCTGCTCCGCGAGGCTCTCGGTTAGCTCCGACGCGCCGTGTGCCCCCATCTCTTCGTCTACGGCACTCTGCAAAGCTCATTTGACCACCCGGTCGCCCGCTCTCTGGCCGTCCAGTCTGAGCTCTTGGGTCCCGCCCGATTGTGCGGCCGTATCTATCGGGTCACGCCCCGCTACCCCGGTCTTGTCTTGTCAGAGGATCCGCGTGATCAGGTTCACGGCGAAGTTTATTTCCTGCGCGATCCGCCGGCTCTGCTTGAAACCCTGGATCGCTACGAGGGCTGTAGTCTCAACAGCCCCAAGCCCTTCGAATATGAGCGCGTTCTCGCTTCCGCCCGGCTTGAAGGCGGACGATCGATCGAGGCATGGACCTACGTTTACCGTCGACCCGTTCGGGACGAAGATCTCATCACATCCGGCCTCTACGAACCTCATTCGCCTGTCTGAGCATCGCATGTGAGAATATTGAGACGCCGCTCCGTCTTCGAGGCGGCCAAGGAGAGAAAGAAATGTCGGAATGGAGCCGTAGAAACCTCCTGATCGCCGCCGCCGGCGCCGTGACCGCAAGCAAGGCCCAGGCCGCAAGGACCGATGAGCGCAAGAAACCGACTCTCTGCCTCTTCTCCAAGCCCTTGCCCTTTCTCGGATACACCGATCTCGGCAAGGCGCTTCATCAAATCGGAATTCCCGGCGTCGACTTGACCACTCGTCCCAGAGGACACGTGTTGCCTGAGAACGTCGAGCAGGACCTGCCGAAAGCCCACGCCGAGCTCAATGCGCAAGGCGTGGAAATCTCGATGATCACTACGGGTCTGACGTCCATCCAGGACCCCGCCGCCCGGCCCACGCTCTATACCGCGGCGCGCCTTGGGGTTCCTTTCTTCAAGTTGGGCTACTACCGCTATCCGAAAGATGTCACGCATCTGGAGGACGTCTTGGCGAAAGTGAAGACGGAGGTGGAAGGTCTGGCCGGTCTCGCGCAGCACGCCGGTATCCCAGGCGGCTTTCACAACCATTCCGGAATGTACGTCGGCGCCGCGATGTGGGATCACTGGTGGTTGATGCGCGACGTCGACCCGCAGTGGATGGGATTCTACTTCGACCCCATGCACGCCACGATCGAGGGTGGCTACGGAGGCTGGAAGATCGGTTTTCTGCGCCTTGCACACAACCTGAAGATGGTCTCGATCAAGGATTTCTACTGGGAGAAACGGGACGGTGTATGGAAGCGCCGCGTATGTCCTCTCGGCGAGGGCATGGTGCCGCTCGCGGAGTTCTTCCCCTTGCTTGCGGCAACCGGCTTCGATGGGCCGGTCACGCTCCACATGGAATACGAGATCGACGGGCCGACCGAATCCGCCCGCCGCGACAACGTCTTGGCGGCTATTGAAAAGGACTACCGGTATCTGGCGAAGCTTTACGCCGAGGCCTTCGCATAGCAGCCCTGCCGGAAGGGTGTTCTGGTGACAGCCACCGAAGAGAGCCGTCCGATTGTGTAGAACGGCGGAGGACGCGACCGTGGAAACGATCAAGATCGGTGCTGCACAGATCCCGCAGACCACCGACATCCGGCAAAACCTCGCTGCGGCTTTGGGAGCAATCGAGCAGGCGGCCGGCCAGGGAGTCGAGTTGCTCTGCCTGCCGGAAACGCATCTCGCGGGGTACCGGGTCGGCCTTTCCTGCCCCGACGCGCCTTGTGACGCCCGGGCTCTCGATCAAGCCCTGGCCGAGATCGCTGAGGCCTGCCGTTCGCACCGTATCGGCGCTGTCGTTGGAACGGAAACTCCCAATGGAGACGAGAAGCCGTTCAATAGCGCCGTCGTCATTGACGATCAAGGCAGGCAGCTTGCCGTCCATCACAAGACCCGGCTGACTCCGGGCGATGCCCAGGGTTACTCTCCGGGAACGGAAGAGACGCTGTTCGAATGCAAGGGCATTCTGATGGGTGTGGTGATTTGCTTCGAAGGGTTCCGGTTCCCGGAAACGGTCCGTTCGCTGGCCCGCGCCAGCGCACGCGTTGTCTTTCATCCGCAGTTCAATCATGTTTTGCCCAACATGGAGTGGAAACTGCCGGTCCACGAAGCCCTGCTGACCGCGAGAGCCGCTGAGAACACCGTCTATCTTGTTTCCGCCAACATGTGCCACCCCCGCAACAACTGCCGCTCGCTGATCATTGGGCCGGACGGCTTGGTCATCCAGGCCTCCGAACTCGGCGAAGAAAGCCTGCTCGCAGCCGTGATCGATCCGAGGAGGGCGACCCACGCCTTCCTCAAGGATGACCCCGCAGCCATGGCGAAGGCCCTGGCGGAAGCATAGTCGGAAGCGGGTCTCGACCATCACCGGACGTGCCGGAACTACCCGACATCACGGTCTACATTGAAGCGCTGGAAGAAAGGATTCTCAGTCAGCCTCTCGAACGTGTCCGCCTCGCGGCGCCATTCCTGTTGCGCACCGTCGACCCGCCCCTCCGTGCCGCCGAAGGCCGTGTCGTCAGGCAGTTGCGCCGGCTTGGCAAGCGCATTGCCATCGGCTTGGAAGGCGACTTCTGGCTGATCCTGCACTTGATGGTTGCCGGACGCCTGCACTGGAAGCCGCCGCAAGCAAAAATTCCCGCTGGCAGGAGGGGTTTGGCGGCTTTCGACTTTCCTCCCGGCACGCTCGTTCTCACGGAGGCGGGCTCAAGGAAACGCGCGGGCCTCTACCTCAGCTCGGGGAAAGCAGCCCCGGACTCATACGACCCCGGCGGACTCGATGTTTTCGAGGTCGGCTACGAATCCTTCAGGGCGGCCATTACATCCGCCAATCATACGCTGAAACGGGCGCTTACCGATCCGCGCATTCTTGGCGGCATCGGCAACGCCTACTCCGACGAGATTCTCCACCGTGCTCGCCTTTCGCCGGTGACGCTCACACGGAAGCTCTCCGGCGATGAGCTCCGTCGCCTGTTCGATGCCACCCGCGGAACTTTGCTGCGCTGGATCGAAAAGCTTCGCAATGACCGTGGCGGCGGCTTCCCCGAGAAGGTAACGGCCTTTCGTCCCGGCATGGCCGTTCACGGGCGTTACGGCAAACCCTGTCCCGACTGCGGAGCAAAGGTCCAGCGCATTCGATACGCGTCCAACGAAACGAACTATTGCGCACGCTGTCAAACCGGCGGCAAGCTCCTCGCGGACCGAGCGCTCTCCCGCCTTCTCAAGAAAGATTGGCCCGCTACCATCGAGCAGCTCGAATCCCTCCACAAGCCACGCTGATAGGAGCTGGCAGGTGGTGAGAAATGCGGGCTTTGCCTCGAGTTACTCCCATTCGATCGTCGAGGGAGGCTTGTGGGAAAGATCGTAAAGCACGGCCTCTACGCCGCTGAGCGCCTTCAACTCACGAGACAGGCCGTTGATCTTGCCCGCTGGCAGTTGCGCCGTCTCGGCTGTCATGCCGTCGACGGATGTGACCGGGCGAAGCGCGATCGTCTCGCCGCCGTTACGGCTCAACGGCACCAACACGACAGGACACTGCCAAACCCGGCGATAGAAGCCTTGATTCCGCAAAAACTCCGTCACGATGCTGTCCGCTTCCTGCAGCAGCGCGATCCGCTTCCTCGTCAGCGTCGCCTTGTGCACGCTCCACTCGCCCGGACGCCATCGCTTCGGCTCCAGCGCGAGCACGACCCGATTGGTCTGCCGGTGCCGGTTGGTGATTTCCGTGGCGAGAGGGAGCAGGCTGCGGAAGTCGAGTGGCCCCCCATGGAGAACGGTCAGGTTGGCGTAGCTGCGGCTGTCGCCTTGCACGCCGACGCTTCGAATCGGCAGCAGGAATCCACGGTAGCCGGCGTTCTTCGCCATGCCGTCGATGGCGGAGTCCGTGAGCACTTTTTCGTCCTCTTTCGTGCACAGGCACCGAATCGCCAGCCCGGGTCCCGGAAAGGGATGACGCCAGATCAGTTGTTGCGGCAGCCCCAGTACCCTCCCCAGCGTCCTCACTTCATCTTTGTAGAAGTCGGCCAGGGGCTCCAGGATCCGCCCTTCCTTGATCAGCTTCGTGATGCTGTCAACCCGATTGTGATGCGTCTTGATCACCGCCGAGTTCGTGCTTGCTCCTGACTCGATGCGGTCCGGGTAGATCGTCCCCTGCCCGAGAATCCAGTCGCTCCCGGCGAACTCTTCCTGCTCCAGGACCTGCTCTTGCACATCGACGAACAACCGCCCGATGATCCGCCGCTTCTTCTCCGGGTCAACGACATTCCGCAATCTGCTCAGGAATTGTCCTCGCGCCGCTACCACTTCGAGCCGTCCGTACCCCAGGTGATCGAAGGCCTCCTGGATCTCCCGGGTCTCATCCAGACGCATGAAGCCCGTGTCGACGTATACGCCATGAACCCGCTCCGTCCCGAGCGCCTTCACCGTAAGCGCGTACGCCACCGTGGAATCAACGCCTCCGCTGAGGAAGAACAGAACCCATCGATCTTTCACAGTCCGCCGGATCGTCTCGAAAATCTTGAGGACGCTGTCTTCCGGATGCCAATCCATACGGCAGCGGCATACCCGGAACAGGAAGTTGCGCAGGATCTCCGAGCCGTATGCGGTGTGAACCACCTCGGGATGGAACTGCAACCCGAAGTATTTGCGCTTCAGATCGCCCATCGCCGCCACCGAGCACTGGCGCGTGTCGCCCAGCGTTTCAAATCCGGGCGGCAGTTTCGCGACGTGGTCGCCGTGGCTCATCCAGACTCTTTGGCGCAACGGCAATTCCGCGAAGAGAGGCAATTCGTGCCTGATCCGCACATCGGCTTGCCCGTATTCGTTATCCCTGCCCTTCTCGACCTCGCCCTCGAGGTATTGCGCCATGAGTTGGTGCCCGTAGCAGATCCCCAGCAACGGGCGGTCGAGTTGAAACAGGCTCGGTTTCGGTCGCGGGCTCCCCTTCAGGAAAACGCTTGCAGGACCGCCGGAGATAATGACGCCTTTGTATCGACTGAGCCTCTTGGTGGTCGTTTCCAGGGGCAGAATCTCAGCGTAGACGCCGAGTTCGCGCACTTTCCGGGCAATCAGGTGACAGTACTGTCCGCCCGAGTCCAGGACGGCTATTTTTTCCATGGGGAGGAGCGTACTGATGAAGAGAACACAGGCCTTCCGGGAAAGGCCCGTGTCTGCAACGGACTAGTATATCATTGGTGATGTGATCGTCCCCGAAGCCATTGAAAAACTGAGAGATATCGTCGGTTCAAAGGGTCTTCTCGAGCACTCCCAGCAGCTCATGCTCTACGAATACGACGGCAGCATCGAGAAGGGCCGTCCGGAGTGTGTCGTTTTTCCCACATCCACCGAGGATGTCGTTGCCATCGTAAAGATCGCTCGCGATTTCAACCTGCCGCTCGTCGGACGCGGTGCCGGCACCGGTCTGAGCGGCGGAACGATTCCCACCGAGGGCGGCATCATGATCGCCTTCGCTCGCATGAACAAGATCCTTGAGATCGATCTGGCGAATGAGTGCGCCGTCGTTCAGCCGGGCGTCGTCAATATCGACATCACGCTTGCCGTGCAAGGCGACGGCTACTACTACGCGCCGGACCCCTCGAGCCAGCGGGCCTGTACGATCGGCGGCAACGTGGCGGAAAACTCCGGTGGACCGCACACGCTGATTTACGGAGTCACCACCAATCACACTCTGGGCGTCGAGGCTGTGCTTCCGGACGGCGCCGTCATTCGGACAGGCGGGAAAGAAGCCGATCCGGCGGGCTACGACCTGACCGGGCTCCTCACCGGCTCGGAGGGCACCATGGCCCTGATCACCAAAGTCATCGTGCGTCTGATGCGCGCCCCTGAAAAGGTGAAGACGCTGCTTGCCATCTACGACAGCCCCGAAGATGCTGCCGCCACCGTCGGTGCGATGACGGCTCGGGCGGTCATTCCGGCCGCGGTCGAGATGCTTGACGGCGTAATGCTGCGGATGGTCGAGGAGGCGACTCATGCGGGCTATCCGATGGACGCCGATGCGGTTCTGCTGATCGAGCTCGAGGGGCCGACCGAGGCTGTCGACGAACAGGCGGAGCAAGTCGACGCTGTCTGCAAGGAGTGCCGCGCCCGAGAAGTCAGGGTCGCCAGGTCGGACGAAGAGCGCGCACTGCTATGGAAAGGCCGCAAGAACGCCTTTGGCGCCGTCGGACGCGTCAGCCCCACCTACTATGTTCAGGATGGTGTCGTTCCCCGAACTCGCGTCGCTGACACGCTGCGCTTCATCTATGAGGTCTCGGAGAAATACGGCCTCACCATCAGCAACATCTTTCACGCCGGCGACGGTAACATGCACCCGATCATCCTGTTCGACCCTCGAAAGGCGGGTGAACTCGACAAGACCAAGAAAGCCGGAGCCGAGATCCTCGAATATTGCGTCAACGCCGGCGGCTCGATCACCGGCGAGCACGGCGTCGGCATGGAGAAAAACGACCTCATGCCGATCGCTTTCAGCCAGGACAGCCTCGACATGATGGAGACCCTCATCAAGGTCTTCGATCCCGACCGCCGTTTGAACCCTGGCAAGATTCTCCCCACAGGCAAAGGCTGTCTCGAAGTCCGCCCGATGACACCCAGGGCCCGTGAGATGGTGTGGTAGCATCTCCGCTCGGTGAGCACGCTTACCCGTTATTGGCTCCTCCAGATTCCCGGATGGGTTCTTCTGATCCTGGTCCTGGGACTGGCGCACGACCGGTTCGATCTCCCTGCCTGGGTCGGCGGAATCATCTTGCTGCTCTGGGTCGCCAAGGATGCGATCCTCTATCCCATTCTGAAGCCGGGTTACGAAACAGGAGTGAAGACCGGATCAGAGCGCCTTGTCGGCCTGATCGGCATCGCCAGGCAGGATCTCGGCCCCGACGGCTATGTTCTCGTTAACGGTGAACTCTGGAAGGCTGTCGCCGACCCTCTCGACACTCCCATTCCAGCCGGCGCTGACGTTCGGGTCAATGCGGCGCGCGGGATGCTCCTCAGCGTTGCCCGGGTTCAAGATCCGGACCGCTAGCGCTGAGTGAAACAAGCGGATCGGATCGACGCGTATCGCGTATTTCGCACTCCGCGCCGAGCGGCTGCTGAGTCCGTCCCTGCTGCCACGGGACTTTCAGGGAATGACGATACGCAGAATCCGCGTATCGGTCGTGATGCGGTCAAGCAGATCGTCGCCCGAGACGAGACGGCCGAAGTTGGTGTAGCGCCCTTCCCACAGCGGCTGCGGCGCCAGACAGATGAAGAACTGATTCCCCGCCGCATCCTTCTCGTCCTCTGCCATCGCCAAGCTTCCGCGCAGGAACGGTTCATAGTGAATCTCGGTGCGAATCGTGTGCTCCGGGCTGCCGGAGCCATCCTGATCTCCCGCCTTGGCGTACGCGCCCGGGATGACCTCCATGAATCGCTTCCCGTCATAAAACCCCCGTTCGGCCAGTTCGACAAAGTTCCTGGAAGTGAGCGGGGCATTGGCATAGTCGAGACGGAGCTCCATCAACCCTAACGACGTTTCCATGCGAATGAGGCGGCTGCGGGAACGCGCCAGCTCCTGGTAGTGCTTCGGCTTGAGGTCGACTTCGATGGCCCCGATTCTCTGGTCGTGGCTTTCGCCGAAAAGGACCCGCAGATAGCGCACTGCGCGCTTTCTGATCCGACGGTCAGGGTCGTCAAGCGCTTTGAGCAACAAGGCGCGCGCACCGCTCCGGTCCGCCGAGCGGGCCACGGTGGTGAGCGCATTCGCCCGCAAGCCGGTATCATTCGCCTGAAGGCCGTAGCCGTACAAAGCTCGGCAGTTTTCGAGCGGCGGCTCGGTTGTCAGCAGCAAGGCCGCGCTGACGACACGTTGGTCTTCGTGATTCAGCGCTTCGTCCAACAGGCCCTCGGTTTGGGGAACCTCGCGGGCCAGCAACTCGGGAAGGATCTTCGGCTTCGCGGCGCTCAAGTCTTCGCTGTCGGAACGCCACAGGCCGAGCAGGTAGTACGTGGCGTCCTCGGTCTTGCGCAGTCGTAAAGAGTCCAACAGCGTATACAGACCCGCACCCCGATAGCGCGGGGGCAGAGCTCCCGGTTCCGTCGGGAGCACAGCGAAAACATCCAGACGCGCCAGGGCCAACTCGGAGCGCAGTGACAGCAGGCGCCCCTCGCTCAGCAGTGATTCAAGTAATGGACGGGCACGGGAATCGCCCAGCAACCCCAACGAATCCACTGCGGCGGCGCGCACGTTTTCGTTTGCGTCCCCGAGAGCCTTTACGAGGACTTTGAACACTTCGGGCTTGCCGGTCTTGGCCAACGAGGACATTGCTTGCATACGGACCTTCGGGTCCGCGTCGTTCGACATCCGTGTCAAGAGGTCAAGCACCTCCTGGGAAGGCTGTGCGCGGCCGAGGCCGCGCACGGCTTCGATGCGCATCCACGGATTGCGATCTTTGGTGAGGTTGATAAAAGACCGCGTCAGTTCGTCATCAACATTCGCTCCGAGATCGAGAAGAGCGCGGGTGGCAGCCCAGCGGGTCTCCGCATCATCGGAGCGGCGGCGAGCCGCGATCCAGGGAACGGCTTTGCGGTCGCCCATTCGAACCAGGGCCCTCATCGTTACCGGCAGCGGGGCGGGTGTTCGTGTGATATGCACCGACGCCGCTTTCCAGCGCAGCTTTCCCAGCGCTTCGACGGCATGTTCGACGACCGTCCGATGACGGTCCCGGAGAGCAGCGATCAGTGCGCTAGCGGCTTTCTTCCGCGGTTTGTGGCCGGTTTCAGCCACCGTGTCACGGTCCTCCATCTCTCCGATCGCGAAGGCGGCGGCGGCGCGTACACGGGGAATCGGGTCTCGAAGCGTCTGGACGAGGATGCCGAGTGTGTCAGCTTTGCCGATACGGCCGAGCGCGAGGCAGGCCCGGGCGCGGTGCTCCGCGATGGGGTTCCGGAGCTGTTCAAGCAGCCAGCGGTCGACCGTTCGACGGTCCTCCCGCTGCAGGAAATCACCCTCGATCGAGTGCGGAGGGCGTGTCAGGATAAGCCATCCGGCCGCCAAGCCGAACAGCACCATGCAAACGGCGAGATACTTGAGCTCGTGTCTCCTGACGATATCGACCATGCCGTCGCTATCTTAGCCGGTTTCGTTAGACTGGACCTCCGGGGTATATCGTGATGCGCATCCAGATTTTTTCCGACATCCACAACGATCTGAAGCAGCTCGAGCGGGTGGTGAGCCAGGACGCCGATATCTACATCTCGGCCGGCGATCTCGTCACGTGGGCCAGAGGTCTGTCCGACTGTGCAAAGGTTCTCAAACCTCTCGGCGAGAGGTTGTGGGTATTGCCGGGCAACCACGAATCCTCCGACCAGATCGCGATGTTTTGCGGGGATCACGGCTTTCGGAACTTTCACGGCCAGGTCTTCGACATGAACGGTTGGCACTTCGCCGGGCTCGGCTATTCGAATCGCACGCCTTTCAGCACGCCGGGCGAGTTCAGCGAGGATCAACTCGCGGAGCGGCTGGCGAAGTTCGCGGGGCTGTCACCGATGGTCCTGGTCTGTCACGCGCCACCGCTCGACACGGATCTCGATGGCGTGAAGCCCGGCCAGCATTTCGGCAGCCCCAAGGTGCGCGAGTTCATCGAAGCCGAGCAGCCGCGGTTTTTTTTCTGCGGCCACATTCATGAAGCGGCGGGAAATGAGGTGAAGATCGGCGAAACCGTTGGCCGCAACGTTGGCAAGCAGGGATACCTTCTGGAGCTGTGAGTGCCCGCTGAGGGTATGCCTGAAAGCCGGGACTCAACGCAGGACTTCTTTGAGCAGACGGCCGTCTGTCTCGGGCGGCATGGGCACTCCGATGATGCGGGCGAGTGTTGGCGCCACGTCTACGGGCCCCGCTGGTTGGCTGAATCGTCCTGAAGGGATACTCCCACCCAGGAACATGATCGGCACATGGCGGTCATAGTCGTAGGGACTGCCATGGCCGGTGCTGCCCTGGGCTCGATCGACGTAGTGGTGTTTTTTGATTTGGACGATGAGATGTTGGCTGCGCGGCGGGTAGAAGGAGTTGCGGTAGAGCTTTTCGATCGCATCGCCGGACGCCTCTCCTTGTAAATCGGAATGACGATAGACCTTTTCGACGTACCCGGTTTCGAGGATGGCTTGGCGGCCGAGTTCCTCGGCCTCCTCCCGTGAGATCCCCAACTCCTCAAGGCGCTTGAGATCGAAGAAGATGTGCGGCGGATCGAAATAGGCGACTACTTCACCGGCTTCGGGGTGCATTTTGTTGATCGCGCGGTTCACCGCATCAGGGATCAGGTTCTTCGGGAATCGTTTCGCCCTCTTTCCCTGTAGGGCGAGATGCTCCACCAGAGGCAGCACGCCATGGTCGGCCGTCAGGGCGATAGCGGTTTGACGCAGTCCGATCCGTTCGTCCAACTCATCGAATAGGCGGCCCAGGACGTAATCGAGCCGCAGGATCTGATCCATGGCTTCTTGGCTGAACGGCCCGAAGTCGTGCCCTACGCGATCGACGCCCGCGAAACTCAAGGCGAGCAGGTCGGGGGTGTCGTCGGCCCCGAGTTCGTGTCCTTCGATGGCCGCGAGAGCCGCCGCGAGCACGATCTCGTCGCCGAGAGCCGAGTTCATCAGGTCGTAGTAGAATTCCTGATCCGGCGGGTTCCCTCGAAGGCGGTGCGGGAAACTCGTGTCGAGCCCGTACTTCTCTTCGGGAAAGTCGTCTCTTCGCGCGTACCGCTCGTACAGCGAGCGGTCCTGGAGAAAGGGTTTCCATGTTTCCCCGTAGAAACTGTCTGCGAGTTGCCGCACGTTGAAAGCCGCAAGCCACTGCGGAGCCTCCGTTTGGTAGTAGCTGCTCGTTACAAGACATCCGCAATCGACCGAGACCCAGTAGGCGGCGTCCGCCTTCTTGCCGGCCAGAAGAATCGCCGAGCGGTCTTTCGAAGCGACGGCAACCACCTTGGCTTCAGGATGCTCGGCCTTCAACCGGTCGCCCAAAGCGGACGTTTCGAGAATGCGCGGGGATGAAGTGCTGCCCGTCCCTCCCACCGCTTGCTCGGACGGGTCGTACACCGCGCCGACGCGTTTGCCGTATTTCGGGTCGTAGCGGTTGTTGGCGGTGACGCCATGCGTCGCGGGATGACGGCCGGTCGAGATGGTAGCGTGTCCGGGGGACGTCAGAGTAATGGCGTGTTGCAACTTGGCGTTGATGAAGACGGCCCCGTCGTCGAGAAGCCGTCGAAAGCCGCCCTTGAAGAGATCATCGAAGCGCGTGAGGTAGTCGTAACGGAGTTGGTCAATGACCAGCAGTACGACAAGCTTGGGGCGGTCCGGAGTCGGTTTTTCGGTTGCGATGACTCCGAGTGTCAGAACACCCAGCAGAGTGAAAGCCAGGAAGCGGCTCATTCCGCGCCGTCTCCGCCATCTTCATTGCCGCTGTCTTCGCTGACGCGAGCGGCTTGAATCAACTGCTCCGTTTCCTCTTTGTACGAAGAAAAAACCTTCACCGACACGCGGCCGACGGGCATTTCGAGGACGTTCTCACGAACGATCAGCGACTCGATCCCGGAGGATTCAAGCAGGCCATGGATGGCTTCCGCCTCGATTTCGGCCGAGTGGCTTCGAGAAGAAAAGACAGTGACAAGTTCGTCGGTTGCGTCGGGCACGGAGTCTCCTGGCGGCCGGCGTCACAGGCGCTGCTTTCTGCGGTCCCGGTGTCGGCGTGTTCAATTTCAGCGCTCTCAGTATAATTCGCCCGAGCTTGTGTCGCCGCCTCGGTGGTGGTGTCGATTGGCTGGGTTTGTGACATCTTCATGGCGCCCACCGTCAATGAAGACCGCTGGAATTCCCGCCAGGCGTGGCGGCGCCCCACCCCACAACGGAAACGGTCCGTGGTGTGAGCGCGGGCCGTTTTCTTCTCCAGGAGTGCGCGCAGGAAATCCTGGGTTCTTCTTGGCCATGCATTGCGAACTGAATCATTCAGTTTGTCAGGGGATGTTCCCTGACCAAGAGACGGCTGATCCGAAACAAGCACGGTTTTGGGAAAGGCGGACGCTCCTCCTGCCTGCCCCCCTCTGAGGTGTATTCGCAATGGGAGAAGTTCCCCTGGTGACCCGCGGAAACGTTGCACTTTGGTACTGAAGCCCTTCAGTCTTTTTTTCTGCTGTCTGAGCAGCGTCCGTCGTTCTCGGTCGGCCTCGCGACGAGCGCTGTTCTCCGCAGTTCCCATCGACCTCCGGGCTCGTTCCGTTCTGGCGAACGCCAAACGACCCCATGTCGTGAAAGGGCAAGTTCTCTATTGCGTCGACATGACCCCCTTGCGGTTGACACCGCAAGTCAAAAAATGTTTCCATTGCGGGGCGGTGGAAATCATCCGCCGGAGGATGAGGGAGACTCTCATGGACCGAAGGCGATTCATCTCAGTAAGTGGTTCGGCCGCCGGCGCGGCGGCCCTGACAGGCTGCGGCCCATCTGCATCCAATGGCGGCGATGCAGGCGCGAAAACCGAAATGAAACCGATGCGGATGCACGTCGGCACGCAGCGCGGCCCGACGAATCCGGAGATGCTGCAGTACTTCAAGCGGCACGGGCTCAACCACATCTGCGGCTACCCGCCACGGCCGCCGGCCGACCGCGGGTACTGGCTCGACGAGGAAGTCGCGCAAACGCGCGAGGTGTGCGAGAAGCACGGCATCGAGCTGGAGGTGGTCGCTTTGCCGTTCCTGAGCTCGAGTCACATCGATCGCGAGAAACGTGGAGCGATCATGATGGCCGATTCGCCCGAGCGCGACCGCGATATCGATCACATCCACAAGATGATCATCGCCTGCTCGAAGGCAGGAGTTCCCATTCTGAAGTACAACATGAGCTTGCTCGGCGTTTTGCGCACCGAGCGTACGCCCGGCCGGGGCGGTTCGACCTACAGTACGTGGGACCTCTCGAAAGCCAAGCCCGATCCGCCGCTCACTCGCGCCGGAAGGATCAAAGATGAACAAGCCTGGGAGCGAATTACGTACTTCCTGGACCGCGTGATCCCGGTCGCGGCCGAGTACAAGGTTCACATGGCGTGCCACCCGCATGATCCGGGCGTTCCGCCCGAAGGGTATCAGGGGATTGTCCGTGTGCTGGGCACGCCGGAAGGGCTTTTCAAATTCGTGAGCATCCAGGACAGTCCCTATCACGGCCTGAACCTGTGCCTGGGCACGACGGCGGAGATGCTCCACAATCCCGACGAAGAGATCCACGACGTGATCCGCCACCTCGGCACACGCAGGAAGATCTTCAATATTCACTTCCGCAATATCCGCGGCGGCCGGGACGACTTCCAGGAAGTCTGGCCCGATGAAGGCGACATGAACATGGTCAACGTCGCGCGCACTCTGTGGGAAGTCGATTATCCGCACATGGTGATGCCCGACCACGTCCCGCGGCACGAAGACGACCCGTATGGGCGGCAAGGCTTCGCGTTCGCCTATGGTCATATCATCGGCATCTTGCAGTCGTTGCAGACGATGGGCTAGCGGAGCCGGGACTAGCGCGGGCAAGTGCTAGAATGAGCCGATTCCCGCGAGCAGCGCAGGCTCGCTGGCCTGAAATATCCTCCTGATCAAGGGGTGTTGACGCCGCTCGGGGTGTTTCCCGCTTGTATGATCTGCGCGTCGGCGGAGGAAAAACTTGCCTTGAAGAAAGTCCAGGAAATCCTGCCGAGCGTCTATCGCGAGGTGGTCTCCGACCCCATCGCTGATGAGGATCTGCTGCTTTCGTACTGGCCCTCGACCGTTGGACCTATGATCGCCTGCCGCACGCGCCCATTGGGAGTGTTCGGTGACAAGCTGTTCGTCGAAGTCACCGATTTGCCGTGTCTGAACGAGTTGCGCGCCTTGAGATGGCGGGTCACACGGCAGCTCAACGAGGCAGTGGGACGGCGCGTCTTGTCGGACGTGAGTTTCCGGTTGGGGCGCGCTCACCGAAAGCCGCCGGCCCGGGCGGCGCGCGTGAGTGGTTCGGAAGCCGCCGATGGAGACGAAGCCGACGAGATTCGCGACCCGAACTTGCGGCGGATCTTTCGCGCCCGCCGCAAAGCGGCCGAAAAAAAAAGCGGATCATGAAGATCACCAAAAAGGAAGTCCGCTATATCGCGCGGCTGGCGAACCTCGAGTTGAGCGAAGAGGCCATCGCGCAATACAGCAAAGATATGGAAGAGATTCTCACCTATGTGGACAAGCTGAACGAACTCGACACCAGAGATGTCGAGCCGATGGCCCAGGTCATCTATGACGGGATTGCAATCTCGACAATGAAAGACGATGCGCCGGCACCCTCCTTCGACCAGGAAAAAGCGCTGCGCGAGTCCCCCCTGTCGGGAGCCGGCCACTTCAAGGTGCCGAAGGTGATTGAGCGCTAGCGGCAGTGAACAATGGCGAGCGCTGCCCGCGGCAACGCGCTTGCTTCCGATGCCGGCAGGGGGTGTGAAGAGAACCGTTCCTCATAGATCCCTCACCGCCCTTCCCTCTCAGGGCTCCGTTTCGTAATCAAGATGGAAAACTACAAGACTTTGACGATTGACGAGATTCAGCAGGGCTTGCGCTCCGGGAGCTTCAGCGCCGGGGAACTGGCCCATGAAGCCCTGCGTGTCTCTAAAGCTGAGAACGAGCGATATAACTCGTTCATACACTTCTGCCCTGAGCGTGCGATGGAAGCGGCCGAGCGCGTGGATGCCGAGTTGGCCGCCGGCAAGGATCTCGGTCCGCTGGGCGGCGTGCCCGTGGCTGTGAAAGACGTCATCATGACCGAGGGCCTGCGCACTACTTGCGGCTCTCGCATCCTTGAGAACTACGTTGCGCACTACGACGCCACTGCCGTCGAACGGCTCGAAAAAGCTGGTGCCGTGATTTTCGGGAAGACGAACTGCGATGAGTTCGCGATGGGCTCGTCCAACGAGAACTCTGCCTTTGGGTCCGTCAGGAACCCTGCTGTACCGGAACGCGTTCCCGGCGGCTCGAGCGGCGGTTCGGCTGCGGCGGTCGCGGGGGGATTTGCTCCTGTTTCGCTCGGCACCGACACCGGCGGGTCCATTCGCCAGCCGGCGTCGTTCTGCGGTGTGGTGGGCGTGAAGCCGACCTACGGGCGCGTCTCGCGTTATGGTTTGACGGCCTTCGCGAGTTCGCTCGACAACATCGGCCCATTCGCACGCACGGTCAAGGATGCCGCGACTGTTCTGGGCGTAATCGCTGGCTACGATGCGAAGGATTCGACCTGCGCGAACGTTGACACTTCCGATTATCAAGCGGCTCTTGACGGCGACGTCAAAGGCCTGAAGATCGGAGTTCCCAAGGAGTACTACGCCGAGGGATTGGACGCGGAAGTTCGGGAGCGCATCGAGTGCGGGCTCAAGCTTCTCGAATCTCTGGGCTGCGCGATCGTGGAGATCAGCCTGCCGCACACCGAATACGCTGTTGCGACCTATTATCTGATTTGTACTGCGGAGGCAAGCGCAAATCTGGCGCGGTACGACGGCGTGCGCTACACCCGGCGTTCCAGTGAAATGGGAACGCTCGAACAGATGTATGCCAAGACGCGCGCTGAAGGTTTCGGCGCTGAGGTCACCCGGCGCATCATTCTTGGCACCTACGTGCTGAGCGCCGGCTATTACGACGCCTACTATCGCAAAGCACAGAAAGCACGCTCCTTGATCGCCGCCGATTTCAAGAAAGCTTTCCAGACCGTTGATGCGATCGTGACACCGGTCTCACCGTTCCCGGCGTTCAGGCTGGGTGAGAAGGTGTCCGATCCGCTCGAGATGTATCTGTCGGACATTTATACGCTCACCAGCAGTCTGGCGGGCAACACCGGCATCAGCGTTCCATGCGGTGAGACTTCCGAAGGTCTGCCGATCGGAATGCAAATCCTGGCCGACCATTTCAACGAGGTGACCATGCTGAAGTTGGCGGACGCATTCGAGCGAGGCGTCGGGTTCGAAGTCCAATAACGCGTTGTATCGCCAACTAGGTCCTGCCGCCGCCGCCCGTTAAGCTAAGGACTTGATCCGAGTCGCCACGAGCCGCATCCGACCTTTCTTCCTTTATGCATATTCGCAAGCTTCGTCTGTTGACGCCAGGGCCGACGCCTCTTTATCCACCAGCGGTGCGCGCCATGGCCGGTGCGGATATTCATCACCGCACTGAAGACTTCCGCCGGCTATACAGGAAGACCCTTACGGACTTGCAGTACTTCATGGGGACGTCCAACGACGTCATGGTCTTCACGTCCTCGGGGACCGGTGCGATGGAAAGCGCTGTGTCGAATTTGTTCTCCCCTGGTGACAAGGTCGTTGTTGCGGCCGCTGGAAAATTCGGTGAGCGCTGGGCGGAAATCACGAGGGCTTTCGGCTTGGATGTTCAGATTCTCGAGGCGCCGTACGGTGATTCCGTGACGCCCGAAAGGGTCGCTGCGGCCCTGAATGCCAACTCGGAGATCCGAGGTGTATTTGTGCAGGCGACCGAAAGTTCGACGGGCGTCTCGCACGACGTAGAGGGTATGGCTGAAGCGGTGGGGAAAACGGGGGCGTTATTCGTCGTCGACGCAATCACCGGCCTCGGCACGAGTTCCCTCGACATCGACGGCTGGGGCCTTGACGTCGTCATCGGAGGATCACAAAAGGCAGCGATGATCCCGCCGGGCCTTGCCTTCTTGTCACTGAGTGAAAAGGCATGGGAGCGGATCGATCCGCGCCGTCCGACGTACTACTACTTCGATCTGCTGAAACATAAGAAGAGCGCAGAAAAGGGCGAGTCGCCCTGGACACCGGCTACTTCTCTGTTGCTGGGCCTATCGGAGTCGTTGCGGTATATCCGCGAGGTGGGGCGTGAGAATCTGATCGAAAACGCCCAACTGCTGGCGAAGGCCACCCGCGAGGCCGCCGAGGCGCTAGGCCTGAAGCTTTTCGCCAGGGGAGTCCCAGCCGGTGCGGTGACGTCGATTCGGGCGCCCGAAGGCGTCAGTTCGAATGACATCGTCGAGCAGTTCAAAACCCGCTTCGGTGCGATCGTAGCAAACGGCCAGGGGTCAATGAAGGGCGAGATTTTCCGAATCGCGCACCTCGGCTACTTTGACTTTGCGGATTTGTTTGGCGTGATCGCCGAACTGGAAATCATCCTTCATTCGCTAGGACAACGCGTGGAGTTCGGACGAGGTGTTGGGCGAGTGCAAGAGGTGTATGTGGCAGCGTCCGGGGAGTGAACGCATCGCACGATTATTCGAGGCGGGGAGCTGTTTGGGACAGCGAGCGGCAAGGCGCCTTTGCTTATTGACCCGATTCCGATTGTCTGTTACGATCTAGGCTTCACGCGAGCTTTCCCGGTCCCCGCAGGCCGCACGGGGTTCAAGTCACTCCAGACGAATGAAAAAACTCGCCCGCCAGTGGCTTGTTCCGGTAGTGTGCTGTGTATGTCTTGCTTGCTCGCCAGGGATCGGCACCCGGACGCGGGTGAACCCGCCTGAGGCGCCCTCCAATCTCCCTTCCGAATCGACCGGCTCTAAACCGGTGGACGCGGCCCTCGGCAAAGAGTACGCGGTCAACCCTGAAGCCTCCGGTCCGGGATTGGGCGCGGAGGAGGATCCGATCATTGCCGAACCGGAGGAAGGCAATCTTCCTGCAGTGGAAGAACCTCCCCTCGAAACACCCTCGTCCGAACTCGCTGATCTTGCGGCTGACGCGCCGGATATCGCCGATATCGTACCGGAATCGGAGCAGGCTTCAGAAGAAGAGTTGGCGCTGATTGACGAGTTGAACGCCATCTCCGTTCCGGAAGACTTCGAGTTGGAGGGAACTCGTCAGGAGCGTCTGAATAATACGAAATCCGAGTTGCCGGTGGTATTGAACTCGCAGGTCGCTCAGTTTATCAACTACTTCACGGGCCGCCGGGGGAAAAAGACGGTGGTTCGTACGCTCGAGCGCGCAGGCGCCTACCGGGACATGATCGAGCGCATCCTCGAGGAAGAGGGTGTTCCGCAGGAAATGTTTCATTTGGCCCAAGCCGAGTCTGGTTTCCGTCCCATGGCTCGCTCCCGGGCCCTCGCCACCGGGATGTGGCAGTTCATGAAGTTTCGTGGCCGTCAGTACGGCCTGCGTCAGGACAAGTACATCGACGAGCGTTACGACCCCGAGAAGGCCACCCGCGCGGCGGCTCGTCACTTGCTTGATCTGTATATCCAGTTCGGCGATTGGTACCTTGCCATGGCTGCATACAACGGCGGACCCAATCGGGTGAAGCGCGCTGTTCAGCGCACCAAGAGCTACGACTTCTGGACGCACAGCCGGCGGCGGTTGCTCCGTCGCGAGACCCGTAACTATGTCCCGATCATTCTCGCGATGACATATGTCGGGAAGAATCTCGACATGTACGGGATTGAGATTAAAGATCCGGCGCCGCCGCTTGAGTACGACACGATCGAAACAGACTCGGAGATCCATCTCGATCTCATCGCGGACATAGCGGGCACGACGGCAGAGGCAATCAAACAACTGAATCCGGCGCTGCTGCGTTCGGCGACACCTCCGTATTCCTATGACTTGCGGCTGCCGCAAGGGTCGGGCAAGACGTTCGTCAGCGAGTTGCAGGCAATCCCGAAGGAAAAGCGTCTCGCTTGGCGGCGCCACAAAGTACGGGAGGATGACTCCCTCGCGGCGATCGCAAAGCGGTACAAGATCCAGCAGTCACAGATCCTGGTCCACAACCAAGTCCAGGATGAGGGTCTTGCCGCAGGCTCCTGGCTCACGATTCCTACGCCGCAGAGGAGGCTGCGCTACTACCGTTCATCAGGTGGCGGCGCCGGTGGTTTTCTCGAACCCGGCACAGGAAGGTACCGCATCGCGCGCGGAGATACGCTGGGGGGCATCTCCCAACGGTTTGGTACGTCGATCGCCAACCTTAGAAATTGGAATGGTCTGTCGAGCACTCGCATCATTGCCGGCCGGTATTTGATCGTCAAACCGGAAGGCGTCGGAGCCAACGCCGCTTCAGCAAGTTCGCGCCCACCGTTGAATTCGCGAATGTACCGCATTGCAAGTGGCGATACGCTCGGAACCATCGCGCGCCGGTTCGGCATCAGCGTAGCGCAGCTCAAGGCCTGGAATGGGCTGAACAGCAATCGGATCCGAGCGGGCGATCGCCTGATCGTTGGTGAGAAACCGGCTCAGCGTCCGGCAACGTCAAGCCGGTCGAGTCAGACCGCAAGCAGCCGATCGACGGGCGGCTCAGTAGCAGGACCTTCTGAAGGTGGGCAGTATCGAATCCGCCGCGGTGACAACCTTGCAACGATCTCGTCTCGCTTCGGTGTCACAGTAGAGGATCTCAAAAGATGGAACGGGTTGCGGTCGAGCCGGATCAGAGAAGGGAAATACTTGATCGTCCGGCCCCGTTCTAGGACAGCAGCTTCGAACTTGGCGGCATCAAAAAGCAGTAGCCGGACCATTGCTAACCCTGTTAGCGGGAGCGGGCAGCAATACCGGATTCGCCGCGGCGACAACCTCGCGTCGATCGCGCGGCGCTTTGGCGTCAGCGTTAACGACCTCAAAGCGTGGAACGGTTTGCGCGGCACGAGGATTACGGCTGGTGAGAACCTCATTGTCAGTCCGGAACGGAGAAATGCCGCAAGCGAGGCCCCGGTTCGAGTTGCTGCGAGGAAGGAGGCAGCGGCGTCGGCGCGTGCATCCAAACCGACGATCCACACCATTCGCCGCGGCGACAGCCTCGGTGCGATCGCGGAACGGTACGGCGTCACCGCTTCCGAGCTTCGACGTTGGAATGGCATTAGAGGCAATCGGATTACAGCCGGCGATACCCTCAAGGTGTATCCCGCAGTCAACTTCCCAGGGACTGAACGGACCGTGTCCGCCTCCAAGCGAATCTCCACCTCGGCTCCTCCGAACGGTGTCTACATGATCCGCAGGGGGGACAATTTGGGGAATATCGCGGAACGGTTCGGCGTGAGCATCAGAAACCTGCAGCGCTGGAATGGTCTGAATGGGACGCGTATCACGGCAGGCCAGACACTTATCGTCAGCGGGACGGTCGCAGCAAAGAATGGCAGCGGGGCGACGACGCTTGAAGCGACAGGCAAGATTCGCTACCGGATCCGTCGAGGGGACTCGCTTGCCGTCATCGCCAAGCGATTCGGTGTCAGTGTGGACGATCTTAAACGCTGGAACGGCTTGCGCACCACTCGCATTCGCGAGGGGCATTATCTTACCGTCTCGCCGGGTGCCAAAGATGGAGACGGCTCCTAGCGCATGACAAACTCCGAACCGCCTTCCCTGCAGAATGTGAACATGTAGCTGTATCGCCCCCGGCCTGGCGAGAACAGCGCACAGGACTCCTCTCGCCTTCCGTCGTCAAGCGGCCTTGTCGAAGCGGCTTCCGCTTTCCGCGAGGTCATGCTCTTCCTGGCAAGAGACACATAGGGTCGTCCACGGAATCGCCTCGATCCGCTTCGGATTGATGTCTTCGCCGCAGTGTAGGCAGATGCCGTACTCTCCCGTTTCGAGCAACGCCATCGCTGTCTCGATCGCCTTGCGGGTCTTCCAGGTTGAATCGATTACATGGACAGTGAGGTCCAAGTCTTGCCGGGATTGCACTTGATCCATCGGATCGCTCGACCACTCCGTGACGAGTCCGTTGCGAAGAGTTCCGTTCCCGCTAAGTTCAGCCAACTTGTTTTCAAGTCGTTGGTGGATCTGTTCAGTTACTTGCTTGGTCATGGCGGTTGTCCTATCTCCGTCCAGGTGTATAGATGCACCCCACCGATCGGTGGTTGCATCTTTTTTCTCCGTCGTCGAAAGTTTTTCTGTCTGGTGAGTCAGGCCTGCGGCAGACAAGATAAGCGGCACATTCTAAACGTTTTTTCCTCTCCTTAACGGAGCAGCCGCCGCGCCGAGCGGAAGACCTGGAGGAACATCGAGGGAGTGAGTCGTCCTGTCTGAGTATTCTGACGGCTGGGATGGTAGCTGCACAGCAACACAGGCAGGCTCCCGGGAAGGCAGTGCTGCACGGCATGACCGAACGGGTAGACAGATCGCTTCTCGATCCGCCCTTGACCCTGCAGGATGGTCAAATAGGAATCGAGGGCCAAGCGCCCCAGAGCGATCACGACTTGCACACGTGAAAGGAGTTGCAACTCTTCGACGAGGTAGGGGCGGCAGGCTTCGAACTCCTCCCGGGTGGGTTTGTTGCCTGGAGGAGCACATCGGGCGGCGGCGGTGATGTAGGCGTCTCGAAGTTCGAGCCCATCTCCTCGATGCGTCGACACGGGCCGCGAGGCGAAGCCGGTCTCATACAGCGTGCGATAAAGGAAGTCGCCAGAGCTATCTCCGGTGAACATGCGTCCGGTGCGATTGGCGCCGTGGGCGCCGGGCGCAAGGCCAATAATCAGGAGCTTGGCCATTGGATCGCCGAACGACGGCACGGGTTTGCCCCAGTAGTTCCAGTCGCGGTACGCACGTCGTTTCACACGAGCCACCTGCAAGCAGTGCTTGCGTAAACGAGGGCAGCGGGTGCAGGCGACAACTTGCTGCTCGAGGTCGGCAAAGAGCTGTGGGACGCCGTGACGAGACATGATCCAGCATAGCTCACTGACAAGAAATTCCGTATACACCAGTGTCATTCCCAACTTGTTGGTCGAGAGTATCCCGGCGGCGATTCTCGAGTTACAAGCTCCCGTTGTCTATATTTCGAACCTGAGTGGCAACCAGGTGAGACCGACGGCTGTTCGGCATCGGACCATTTTCGCGCGATGCACGAACACACCTCTCCCGACCTCGTAGACATGGTCGTGCTCAGCTCATCGAGAATCCCCTCGGCCGCCCGTCGTCGCTATGCCGACCACGAAGCGCAGCTGCTCAAGAACGATCGCCACCGGCTGGAGGGAATGGGTGTATCTGTCATCCAGGAGGACTTGACTGCGACCGACCGGACGATTCGGCACGACCCGTACCGGCTAGCGCGGTTGCTGGTTCGACTCGCTGGTCAGTTCGCTGAGCCTCTGGGAAC